>DASSPM010000045.1:0-8318 GCA_035699625.1 Candidatus Limnocylindrales bacterium
CCCGGCGCGCATCCGCTCGCGCCGCTCGCCGACGACATCGTCTCGACCGGCTTCCCCGAGCTGGACGCCATCCTGGGCACGGGCGGCCTGCCACGCCAGGCGAGCGCGACCATCCGCGGCGACGCCTCGTCGGGCAAGACGACGCTCGCCCTGCGTTGCGTGGCCGAGGCCCAGGCACGGGGCGCCATCGCCGCCTACCTCGACCTGACCCGCTCCTTCGATCCGCTCGAGGCGGTCAGCCGCGGCGTCGACCTCGACTGGCTGGTGGTCGTCCGGCCGGCCGACGCGGGTGAGGGCTTCCGTCTCGCCGGTGCGCTCCTTTCGGGCCGGGCCGTCGACCTGCTCGTGCTCGACCTGCCGCCCCGGCTGGCGGCCCGCCAGGAGTCGATCGTGCGCCGCCTCTCGGCCCATGCCCGCCAGACCGGCGCGCGGCTGTTGATGCTCGAGCCGGCCGGCCTGAGCGGGTCGCTCCAGGGTGCCCTGGCCGAGGTCAGCGCGCTGCGCCTCGAGCTCGAACGTTGCGCCTGGCTGCGCCTGGGCCGTGACGTGGTCGGGCAGCGCACGGCGGTGACCGTGGCCAAGAACCGCTTCGGGCCGCCCGGCCGGCGGGTCGAGCTGGAGATCCGTTACGTGGAGGAGGGCGACCGCGCCCCGGGCATCGCCTGCCGACTGGCCGGCCTGGGGGCGATCGACCCCGGACCGCCGGAGGACCGCTCCGCCCGAAGCCGGCGGCCATCGATACCGGTGGTCCACCCGATGCCCCCGCCCATCCCGTTCCAGCCACGGAGCCGCCCCATCGACGATGCGCCTCCTCCATCTCGCCTGGCCCCATCTGCCGCTCCGCATCGAGCGGGCACGCCGCCCGCTGCCGGAGCTGGTCGTGCTCGGCGGCCAGCCCTGGGAGCCGGGCACGGTGCTCGATTGCAGCCCGGCCGCGCGGCGCCTCGGCGTCCGGCCCGGGCAGCCCCTGGGGAGCGCCCATAAGCTCGCCCCCGAGGCGCTCTTCCTGGCGCCCGACCCGCCCGCCTACCGGGCCGCCGCCGAGCGGGGGCTCGATGCCCTGGCGGCCTTCACGCCGGCGGTCGAGGGGCGCAGCGAGCCGGCCGAGCCGGGCTTCGGCCAGGTGCTGCTCGGCATCGAGGGCCTGGAGCGGCTGTGGGGCGAGGAGCGGCAGCTGGTCGGGCGGATGGCCGTGGCCCTGGCGCCGGTCCTGCCCGGGCCGCCCCGGGCCGGCATCGGCGGCACGCGCTTCGGGGCCGAGGCGGCGGCTGCGGCCGGCGGCGAGGAAGTGCCCCTGCCCGGCGGGGAATGCCTCTCCCTCGGCCGCATCCCTCCCGGCGGCGCCGAGTCCGAGGCGGCCTGGCTGGCGCCGCTGCCCATCGGCCGCCTGCCGGCCGATACCGAGACGCTCGCCCGCTGCGCGCTCTTCGGCCTGCGCCGCATCGGCGACCTGGCCCGCCTGCCGCGCTCGGCGGTCGTGGCCCGCTTCGGGGCGGCCGGCGGGGAGCTGCACGACCTCGCGCGCGGCCTCGACGGGCGCCGCCTGGTGCCGCGCCGGCCGGTGGAGCGGCTGGAGGCCGCAGCCGAGCTGGACCCGCCCGTGGAGAGCCTCGAGCCGCTGCGCTTCGTGCTCCACCACCTCGCCGGCGCGCTCTGCGAGCAGCTCGCGGCACGCGGCGCCGGCGCGTCACGGGCCATCCTGCGCCTGGAGCTGGAAGCGGCGCCGCCGGTCGTGCTGGAGCAGGCCTTCCCCGAGCCCGTCGCCCTGCCCGACCTCGTGGAGCGGCTGCTCGTGGCGCGCCTCGAGGCCGTGCCGCTGGGCGCGCCGGCGACGCGCCTCAGCCTCGAGCTCGACGGCCGTGCCCCGGCCGCCGGCCAGCAGCTCGGCCTCTTCACGCCCCAGTCGGCGCGCGCGGCGCGCCTCGAGTGGCAGCTCGCCGGCCTCGCCATCCGCTTCGGCCCGGGCCGTCTCCTGCGTGCTCGCCTGGCCGATCCCGAGGCGCCGCTGGCGGAGTCGCGCGTGCGCTGGCTGCCGCTGCCGGGAGAGGGGAGGCCGGCGTGACGCGACTCCTGGGACAGCTGCCGCGCATCGAGGTCGAGCTCGACCCGCTGGGACGCCCGGCGCTGCTGCGCTGGGGCGGCGGCGCCGAGCCGGTCGAGGTCTGCAACCAGTGGCGCATCGAGCAGGACTGGTGGCGGCGGCCGATCGTGCGTGACTACTACAAGGTCGCGGGACCGCGCCTGCTGGCGCTCATCTACCGCGACGGCGTCGACGGCAGCTGGCACCTCGAGCGGCTCTTCGACTGAGCCCCAGACACAGACTCGACCCCGGGGGAGACCAGGGTCGAGTCGGAAGGTGGGCCGCTGCCCGTCCTGTCGGGAGAGGAGGTTCCCGGCAGGACCGGCAGGGCCTGTTGGGCGTGCGTACGGGCACCTTTGTGACGACCGGCTCGCGCCGGCTGTGACGCGACCTGCGCCATTTTCTCGGGCCGGTCAGGGCGCCGCGCTGACCAGTACCGCCGGCAGGCCGAACATGATCAGGAGGGTCACGAGGACGACCAGCAGGGCGGGCCGCAGAAGCGTCCTGAGGAGTCCTGGGAGGAGGCGCAGCCTGGGCGACATCGAGCTTCGGACGAGCCGCTCCGGCCGGCTGTGACGCGAGCCCTGGCAGATCCCCGGGCGGGGCCTTGCCGACGTTCAGTCGCGCGTCGGCCGGGAGGCGGACGGCGCGACGCCGGGCCGGTCGAGGATCAGCGGGCCGTGGCCCGGCGAGACCCTGGGCGGCGGGATGCCGGGCACCATCCGGCCGGCCCCCGGCTGGGACAGCGAGAGGACGCGCATCGGGTCGATGCGCTCGCGCACGAAGGCCGGGTAGCGCCACTTCTTCACCAGCTGCGGCGCGACCGCGACATAGTCGCCGTCCATGCGAACCAGGCCGTAGTGGAGGTGGCAGCCGCTGGCATGGCCGGTCATGCCCTCGCGGCCGATGCGATCGCCGGCGCGCACGACCTGGCCGCGCTTGACCAGCGCCTGGCGCAGGTGCACGTAGAGGCTGTGATAGCCGTTGCCGTCGTCGATCACGACCACGATGGGCAGGCGTGCGATGGAGGCCCCGCGCTTGGCCAGCAACGCGTAGAAGGCGTCCGGCGGCTCGCTGAAGCCGACGTAGGGGTCGAACCTCCGGCCGGCGTAGACGACCGTCCCATCGTGGGCCGCGGTGACGTAGTCGCCGCAGAAGGTGGCCAGGTCGATGCCGTCGTGGACGCGCTGTCTGTCGATCATCACGAAGCCGCCGTCGGTGGGCGCGAACCAAGTCGTGATGCGCGCCGTGCGCAGCGGCCAGACGTAGCCGCGCAGGGCCTCCGGCTCGGCGCTCGTCGGCGGCGCCGGCTCGGCGGGGACGGTGTCGCCCCAGGGGGCGCTGGGCGAGGGGCGGGCGGCGACGGCCGGCTGGACTGGCCGGGCGGGCGGGCTATCGGGACGGCGCCCGGCGTCGAACGGGATACCGAGCGAGGTGGCCAGGGCGAGTGCCACGGCCAGCGCGGGCATACGCAGCAGGCGTGAGCGGGCCACTGACCGGAGGCGTGACGGACGCGCGAGGATGGCGAACAGCGCCGGTTCGCCGCGGCGTGACGGGAGGGGCATGCGGCCGGGATGGTACCAGAGCCGCGCTCGGCTCCCGGACTCTTGGGAGGCTGGACGCTATCGAACATCCGTTCTATCATCGGTCGGGCGATGGCATCCTTCGCCGAGCTCCATTGCCACTCGAACTTCTCCTTCCTCGACGGCGCCTCCGCGGCCGACGAGCTGGTGGCCCGGGCGGTCGAGCTGGGCCTGTCGGCGCTGGCGCTGACCGATCACCAGGGTCTCTACGGCGCGGTCCGTTTCTCCAGCGCGGCCGAGGAGGTGGGGCTGCGGCCGATCGTCGGGCTCGAGGTCGAGCTGCTCGATGCTGCCGCCCCGGACCCCGCGCGCATCGTCTTGCCGCGCCGGCGGCGCTCTCGGCCCGGGCACCGCGGCCAAGGGGACACGGACGACCCGGCAGCGGCCGCGCCCAACGGAGGCAGCCCCGTCCGGCCGCGCGCCGACCGGCTGCGCCTGCCCGGCCACCGCGAGGCGCGGCGCGAGGAGCTGCGCGGCATCGGCGACGGCCAGCGCGGGCCGCACCTGGTGCTCCTGGCGCGTGACGCCGCCGGCTACCGCAGCCTCTGCCGCCTGGTGAGCGCGGCGAACCTCGCCGGCTCCAAGGGGGTCCCCCGCTTCGACCAGGCGCTCCTGGCGCGGCATGCCGAGGGCCTCGTGGCGCTCTCGGGCTGCCGTCAGGGGGAGATCGCCCGGCGCCTGCTGGCCGGCGACCGGGAAGGGGCCGCGGCCGTGGCGCGCCGCTACGCCGCGCTCTTCGCGCCGCCGCCGGGCGTCAACAGCGGCTTCCTGCTCGAGCTGCAGCACCACCTGCTGCCCGACGACGACTTCCTGGTGACCGAGACGGTCGGCCTGGCCGGGGAGCTGGGGTTGCCGGTCGTGGTCAGCAACGACGCCCACTACGCCCGGCCGGAGGACCGCGAGCTGCAGGACGTGCTGGTCTGCATCCGTCACGGCCTGTCGCTCGAGGAGAGTGCCCACCTGCGCCGGCCCAACGGCGAGTACCAGCTCAAGTCGGCCGAGGAACTGGCGCGGCTGCCACCCGCCCAGCCCGACGCGGGCCCGGCCGTCCGCCGTGCCTGGGCCGAGGGGCTGCGGGTCGCGGGCGAGGTGGCCGAGCACTGCCGGGTGGAGCTGGGCTTCGAGCGCTACCGGTTCCCGGGCTTCCCGGTGCCCAATGGCGAGACCGCCTTCAGCCACCTCGAGCGTCTCTGCCACGACGGCGTGCGGCGTCGCTATCACCCGATGACGCCGGCCGTGCTCAAGCAGCTGGCCCACGAGCTCGAGGTCATCGAGCGCACCGGCCTGGCCGAGTTCTTCCTCATCTGCTGGGACCTGATGCGCTTCGCGCGCGAGCGCGGCATCCCGGCCCAGGGCCGCGGCAGTGCGGGCGATTCGATCGTGGCCTACGCGCTGGGCATCACCCGGGTCGATCCCATCCGCCACCGGCTCCTCTTCGAGCGCTTCATCAACGAGGGGCGGACGGCCTACCCCGACGTGGACATCGACTTCGCCTCGTCCCGCCGCGAGGAGGTCATCCAGTACGTCTACCAGCGCTACGGCCCCCAGCACACGGGCATGGTCTGCAACGTGGTCACCTACCGGGCGCGCTCAGCGGTGCGCGAGGTGGGCTACGCGCTGGGCTTCCCTCGGCCGCTCGTGGACCGCGTGGCCAAGGCGCTCGAGACCTACGACTCGGTCATGGTCCGGCGCGATCTGGAGGCGGACGGGGGCTTCGCCGAGTTCTTCGCCTCGCCGGGGGAGGGTCCCGCGGCCGTGCCCGAGGCGGCGGCTGCGGCACGCGCCGGCGAGCGTGGCCTCGTCGACGGCATGGGCCGCCTCGAGCGGGGACCGCGGCGTGTCGGTGGGCCGGTGGATGGCCCGCCGGTGGGCGGCCCGGCCGTGGGCAGGGGTGGGCCGGTGCGTGTCGGCGGCGGGCCGGTGCGGGTCGGCGAGCTGCTGCCGGGCGCGCTACCGTCCCGCCTCGCGCCGGTGGTCGAGCTGCGCCGTGGCCCCTCCGACGACGAAGGCGGCCCCGGCGACTCCCCGGCGAGCGTGGCCTGGCTCCACGGGAGCGGCACTTCTCCGAACCTGGCGGTGGCGGGGTCCGCGGCCAGGGCGATCGGCTCGGGCGCCGGCTTGTCTCGTTCCGTTGCAGCCACATTCCCATCCGGGCCGTTGGCAGGGCCACCAGAGGCTCCGGAGAGACCCCCGAGCCCCGCCGGCACGCTCGACCACGCACGGGAGGGAGCCAGCGACGCTTCGGATGGGAGCTCGGGCGGGGCATATGGCCTGCATAGCCGCGGGTTTGGAAATCCCAGTGCAACAGCGGAGCCGAGGGCGGGGCTGACCGCCGCGGCGAGCTCCCGCCGCCACGCTCCCCATTCGAGCGTCGCCCGCGTCGAGCCCGAGCCGCCGCCGACCCCGAGAGGTGGCTCCACGGCCGGCCTCTCGCCCTGGGAGCGCTGGCTGGAGCTGTGCGCCCGCATCGACGGTTTCCCGCGGCACCTCAGCATCCACACCGGCGGCATGCTCGTGACGCGCGCGCCGCTGGTGGACATCGCGCCACTCGAGCGGGCCACCATGCCCGGCCGGGTGGTCGTCCAGTACGACAAGCGCGACGTCGAGACGATCAAGCTCATCAAGCTCGACCTGCTCGGCCTGCGCATGCTCTCGGCCATCGACGACGCCCTGCGCGACATCGTCGCCGACTGCGCCGTGCAGGTGGACCTCGACCGTCTGCCGGAGGACCTGCCCGAGGTCTTCGCCATGATCCAGGCGGCCGACACGGTGGGCGTCTTCCAGGTCGAGTCGCGGGCACAGATGCAGACCCTGCCGCGTTCCCGCCCCACCTGTCTCGACGACCTGGTGGTCGAGGTGGCCATCATCCGGCCGGGCCCCATCCAGGGCAACGCCGTCCATCCCTACTTGCGTCGCCGGCAGGGCAGGGAGCCGGTCAGCTACCTCCACCCCAGCCTCGAGCCGATCCTGGCCGAGACGCTCGGGGTGATCCTCTACCAGGAGCAGGTGATGCGCATCGCCATCGAGGTGGCCGGCTTCACACCCGCCGGCTCGGATGGGTTCCGGCGGGCCATGGGCACCTGGCGCTCGACACGCGAGATGGAGAAGCTGCACGCCGGCTTCGTCGAGGGTTGTATCGCCACGCAGGGCCTGACCCGGGAGCAGGCCGAGGAGCTCTACCGGCAGTGCGCCGCCTTCGCCTCCTTCGGCTTCAACAAGAGCCATGCCGCGGCCTTCGCCCGGACGGCCTACGAGTCGGCCTTCCTGAAGCTCTACTACCCGGCCCAGTTCGTGACCGGCCTGATCAACGCCCAGCCGATGGGCTTCTACCCGGTCGAGGTGCTCATCAACGACGCCAAGCGGCACGGCGTGGCGGTGCTGCCCGTGGACGTGAACCGGAGCCGCTACCGGACGACCACCGAGTGGGTCGGTCTGGCGGGCGAACCGCTGCCGGAGGGTGCCGGCATCGAGCGCCGGCCGCGAGCGGTGCGCTCGTCGGGCTGCGTCGTGCCCGATGCGGCCGCCCGCCGGCGGTACGCGGCCGAGTCGGCCCGGGGCTACGGCATCCGGCTGGGACTGCACCTGGTCAAGGGCATCGGCGAGGAGCAGGCCGAGCGGCTCGACGCCGAGCGGGAACGCGGCCCCTACCGCTCGCTGGCCGACGTGGTCGAGCGGACGGGACTCTCCGAGGAGGTGGTCGAGCGGCTCATCCGCGCCGGCGCGCTCGACTCGCTGGGTCTCCCCCGGCGCCGGCTGCTCTGGCAGCTGCGCGAGGTCGTCGGTTCAGGCCGCGCGAAGGCGATCCGCGGGCCGGCCGCCTCGCGCCCGCTCGACCTGCGCCTGCCGCCGACCGAGGCACCCGAGCTGCCGCCCCCGGGCGAGCTGGAGCGCCTGGGCGACAGCTACGCCATCCTCTCGCTCGACGCGCGCCGGCAGGTGGTGGAGCTCTTCCGACCGGCGCTCGACCGCCTCGGCGCAGTGCCCAACGGGCTGCTCGTCGATCGCCGTCCGGGCCGGGTCGCCGTAGGTGGCCTGGTCGTCACCCGGCAGCACCCGATGACCGCGCGGGGGACCGTCTTCCTGGCCCTCGAGGACGAGACCGGCATGGTCAACGTGACCCTCTGGCCCGACACCTGGGCGCGCCTGCGCGGCGTCGTCCGGCGCCACGCCCTGCTCTACGTCGAGGGGCACCTGGAGCGGGACGCGGACGTGGTCAACGTCATCGCACGCGAGGTGCGCTCGCTGACCGAGGTGGCCCGCGCCGGCGGTGGGCCGTCGGCCGCGCCCGGCGTGCGTGCGCTCGGCTACGCGGGGATGCGGCGTGGATAGGACGCCGGTGCCAGGTCGCCGAACTGGGGTTGCCGGAGCGTCAGCGGGCCGGCTGGCGGCCGGGCCGATTCTGGCGTCGCTGCTCGCGGGCCCGCGCCTCGCGTGCCGCACGCGAGCGCTCCTGCGACTGGCGCAGGAAGCGGCGGTACCACGAGGCGAAAGCGCACAGGATGGCGTCGGTGACAACGGTCAGGACCAGGTAGGAGATGACCGTGCTGGCCAGCTCGGTGCCGGGGATGCCCACGGCCAGCGGCTGCACGGCCAGCAGCAGCAGCGCCAGGGCCGAGTTGGCCAAGCCGACCAGGAGGCCCAGCAGCCACGCGGCG
>DASSPM010000046.1:0-16194 GCA_035699625.1 Candidatus Limnocylindrales bacterium
CCGGGGATGTCCCCGGGGGCCTCGTTCGCGCCGGCCGGGGGAGTGACGGCCGCGTCGGGGTGAGGCCTAGCAGAGCAGGCGGACCGGGCGTCCGCCGCCGCAGCCGCCGCCGCTGTCGCCGGACTGGGGCGAGTTGGCGGCGAGGGCGCCGGCCGCGACGATGAGGCTGAGCATGGCGGCCACGAAGGTCACCGCGGCGCGCTTGCCGATGAGGCGGATGTGGCTGGTCGGGGCCTCGGAGGCCGGCTTGGGCGCGGAAGCCGCCAGGCGCTCCTGCTCGATGCGGGAGAGGCGCTGCGCGTACTCGAGCTTGCTGACGTGGAAGTTGGCTGCGTGGATCGGCTGCATCGGGGTCTCCCTCCTGTGCCGTCGGCTCGGTGACCGGCGTCGAGAGGGATGTTGCGCCCCGGGGCGTCCGGCGGCGATGGAGCGCCCGACAGGCGGACTGTCGATCTCGTGCCCGGGAGGAGGTCCGAGGGGCGCCAGTCGAGGTGTCGCCCACCGGTCGGCTCGACTGTCAGCCGCCGGACATGAAGAGACCGGGCCCCCCACAGGCCCGGTCTCTTTGGTCCCCTGTCGGCGCACCCCACGGCGCCGCGGGTGTGCGATCTGTGCTCGTCAGCCCGGCTGCTGCCGGTTCGGGCGAGCCTCCTTGCGGCGGGCGCGCTCGCGCGCCTCTCGCTCGAGCGAGGCGCCGCGCTCCCGCGCCAGCTGGCGGGCCGTGGTCGGGTCGAGCAGGAAGGCATGGCCCTCCGTGTCGTCGTCCGGGGCCGCCTTGGGGCGGCTGGTGAGTCCCTCATCCTTGGGGCGGCTGGTGAGTCCCTCGTCCTTGGGGCGTGGCATGGTCGTCTCCCTTGTCGCTGTCCGTTCGGGCGCCCGGATCGTCCGGCGAGAGGGGCGCACCGGGAGGTAGAGTGCGCGGGCGGGCCGTGTGCGTCAACGGCACAGGCGACCGGCCGCCTGTCAAGCAGCCGACACCGCCAACCCGCAGGGAAGGGGAGAGTCGCGGCGATGGCCCTGCTCGCAGCCTACCGGCGCCTTCTCGGCAACGGGGCCCTGGCGCGGCTGCTGGTGGGCGAGTTCGTTTCGTCCATCGGCGACTGGCTCTACCTGGTGGCCCTGCTCATCGTCGTCTACGAGCAGGCCGACTCACCCGTGCTGCTCGGCATCGTGGGCGCCGCGCGCGTGCTGCCCTACGTCTTCCTGTCGCTCCCCGCGGGCATCATCGCCGACCGCTTCGACCGGCGGCTGGTGCTGCTCGTGACCGATGTCGCGCGCGGCGTGGTGATGCTCTTCCTGGCGGCGCTCGTGGCCACCGGCGGCCCGCTCGTGGTGATCGTCGCCTTGACCATCGTGGCCGCCTGCTTCTCGGCCTTCTTCAGCCCGGCCATCGGTGCCTACCTGCCCAGCTTGGTGCGCGACGAGTCCGAGCTGGGGCCGGCCAACAGTGCCTGGGCGAGCCTGGACAACCTGGCCTTCATCATCGGACCGGCCGTGGGCGGCCTGATCATCGCCGCCGGCGGTCTGACCGTGGCCTTCCTGCTCAACGCATTCACCTTCGCCATCATCGCCGCCGTCCTCTGGCGGCTGCCCTCGAAGCGGCGGATGGAGGCCGCGCGCGCGGCGACAGAAGGAGCGGCGGCGACTGTCGACGCTGCGGCCACCTCAGCCACCGATGGACCGGCCGAGGCCCCGGCGACGATGCGCCAGCTGGTCCGGCCGCTGCTGGGCATCGGCCTGGTCAACGTCGTGGCCGGCTTCGTCTTCGGCGGCCTGGGCATCCTGACCGTGGTCATCGCCGTCGACGTGCTCCAGGGCGGCGACACGGCGACCGGCTTCCTCAACGCGGCCATCGGCATCGGCGGCCTCATCGGTGCCCTGGGCTCGGGCGTGCTGGTGCTGCGCCGGCGCCTCGAGCCGCCCCTCGTGGCCGGAGCGGTCACCCTCGGCATCGGCCTCGTCGCGCTCGGTGCCACGGGCAGCCTGCTGCCGGCGATGGTGGCGATGACGATCGCCTCGGCGGGCAGCCTCGTGGTCGAGGTCGTGGTCACCACGCTCTTCCAGCGCGCCGTGCCCGACGCCATCCGCGGCCGCACCCTGGGCGCCCTGGAGACGATCGCCGTCACCGCCTACGCCGCCGGTGCGCTGCTGATGCCGATCATCGCCGACATGGTGGGCATCGGGCCCACGCTCGCCGGGGGTGGTATCGCCGTGGCGCTGGCAGGCGGCGTTGGTGCGGTGCTCATGGGCCGGGCCGCGGCGCCGCCACCGCTCGATGCGGCCCGCGAGCGCTTCCTGCGCCTGCCCATCTTCTCGGTCGTGCCGGCATCCCGCCTGGAGGCCGCCGCGCGGCAGCTCCTGGAGGTGCCCGTGATCGCCGGCCAGGTGGTGATCCGCCAGGGTGATCCGGCCGACCGGTTCTACGCCATCGTGACGGGCCGCTTCGAAGTCACCCAGGAGGACCGGCCAGGGCAGCCTTCGCGCCACCTGCGGACCATGAGCCCGGACCAGGTCTTCGGCGAGATCGGCCTGCTGGCACGAGCGCCGCGCACGGCTACCGTGACCGCGCTCGAGGATGGCCTCCTGCTGGCGCTCGACGGTCCGGCCTTCCTCGACCTGGTGAGCGGCGGAGCGGGCTTGACGTCACGCCTGTTGGACCTTCATCGTGGAGCCTCCACGGGCGCGTCGTGACCGTGGCCGTGACCCGCGGGGACCGGGTCGAGCTGGGAGGATGGCGTGGCGCTGGCGGAAGGCCGGTTCGCACTCGAGAGCCTTCGGACCTGCGCACTCTTCGCGAAGGTCCGTGCCGAGGCGCTGGAGGCCATCGTCAGCCGCCTCCGGCGGCGCCGGTTCCGCCGCAACGAGGTCATCTTCCACCAGGGTGACCCGGGCGACTCGCTGCATGTCGTGGTCACCGGCGCGGTCAAGATCGTGCTGCCCTCCACGGAAGGCGAAGAGGCCATCATCGCGACGCTCCGACCGGGTGACTTCTTCGGCGAGCTTGCCCTGCTCGACGGGGCGCCCCGCTCCGCGACGGCCGCGGCCCTCGAGCCGACAGAGACGCTCGTGCTGCCGCGTGACGTGCTGCTGGAGCTCATCGCCGTCGACCCGGGTCTGCGCGACGCGCTGCTGGCCGGTCTGGCGGGCGAGCTGCGCCGGCTCACGGGACACGTCGAGGAGCTCCACTTCCTGGACCTCGCCGGCCGCCTGGCGATGCGCCTGACACGGCTCGCGCGCGAGGCCGAGCCGACGGCGCGCGAGGTCCGCCTCGACTGGCCCTTCACCCAGTCGGACCTGGCGGCCATGATCGGCGGCACGCGGCAGAGCGTGAACAAGCTGCTGAGTGGCCTCGTGGACGACGGACTGCTGAGCATCGAGCGCGACACGCTCGTCATCACCGACGTCGAGCGACTGGCCCGGCGGGCCGAGCGCTGATAGGCTGGTGTCGGCAAGCCGACAGGTCGGCTGTCAGGCGAACGCTTCTGGAGGCGTCGTGCCGAGCCTAGTCTTGGTGTCGGCTCGGGCCAGAAGGTGCCCGTGGGTAGGACCGTACGGAGGTCGCGATGGATCTTGGGAAACGGCCCGGCCCGGGAGAATCCCTGGCAGGGTCACACCGGCGAGGTGGCGAGCGCATCGACGATGACGTCGAGGGGCACGTCATGATCAACACCCCACAGGAGGACGAGATGCCGAAGATGAAAGGTCCCGAAGACGCCTTGAAGCGCAAGGGTCCCGAGGACAGCGCGAAGCGCAAGGGTCCCGAGGACGCGGCGGACGACGTCGAGGGTCACGGCTGGACCCGTATGGGCGAGGGCGCACTGCCCCGCGGCGAGGGTGCACTGCCCCGCGGCGAGGGCGCACTGCCCCGCGGCGAGGGCGCACTCCCCCGCGACGAGGCCTAGACCAGACCGCCACCCGATCGCCGGGCCCTGATGCCCGGTATCGATCCCGAGCTGGACGCCGCGCTGCTGGCCATCACGGCCACGGCGCGGCGTGCTGCTGTCGCGCGAAGGCTGCAGGAGGACGCCGAGACGCGCCTCCTGCAGACCATCGTCGAGGCCACCGCTGCGCTCTTCGATGCAGAGGCCGCCTCGATCGCCATCTTCGAGCGGGACCCCGACCGGCTCGAGTTCCGCGTCGCCGCGGGTGCCCAGGGGCAGGGGGCCATCGGCCTCTCCGTCGCCCCGTCGCAGGGCATCGCCGGGTACGTCTACAGCACCGGCCAGCCGCTGGCCCTCTCGGACGTGGCGAGCGACCCACGCTTCGACCGGCGCACCGCCGAGCGCACCGGCTACGTACCGCGCTCCATCGCCGCCGTGCCGCTGCTCGACCGCAACATCGCCGTGGGCGTGCTGCAGGTGCTGGACAAGCGCGGCACGCCCACCTTCTCGCTGCGCGACATGGAGCTGCTGGCGGTCTTCGCCGGCCAGGCGGCCACCGCCATCGCCGTCACCCGCGTCCAGCACGACGCGGTCGGCCTGCTGCGCGAGATCCTGCGCGGCGTCGGTGACGGCGAGCTGAGCGAGCGCCAGCTCGACGCGCTCGTGGCGGCCGCCACGCCGGCGCTCGACCGGGACGACGAGAGCCCCTTCTGGCAGCTCGTGGAGCAGGTGGCGCGGCTGCGCGACCTGGGCGAGCGCGAGGTCGCCCTGGTGACCGAGATCCTCGCCGTGGTCGCTCGGCACGCCGAGAGCGGCCGGCGACGCAGCTGACCGCGCAGGCCCCCGCCACGCAGCCGTGACGGACCTGCCCGCCTGGTCCGAACCGTTCGCCGACGCGAGCCGCTCGGCGCTGCTGCGCGCCACGCGCGTCGGCGGCATCGACCGCGACTGGGCGTGGGGCGGCGCGACCGGGGCAGGCATCACCGTGGCCATCCTCGACAGCGGCCTGGAGCTCGACCACCCGGCGCTCCACGGCCGTGTCGTGGAGAGCGTGGCGGTCGAGCTGGACGCGGACGGCGAGCCGCGCGTGGTGCCCGACACCGCCGGTGACCTCTTCGGCCACGGCACCGCCTGCGGCGGCATCATCCTCAGCCTCGCCCCGGAGGTCGAGCTGGTGTCGGTGCGTGTCCTGGGCGCCGACCTGCGCGGCAAGGGCGTGGCCTTCGCGGCCGGGCTGGAGTGGGCCATCGAGCGTGGCGCGCAGGTGGCCAACCTGAGCCTTTCGTCCAAGAGCGAGGCTCTCTACGGCACCTTCCACGCCATCGCCGACGAGGCCTACTTCCGGAACGTGGCGCTGGTCAGCGCGGCCAACAACGTGCCCGGACCGAGCTACCCCTCGCTCTTCAGCTCGGTCTTCTCGGTCGCCGCGCACGGCGAGCCGGACCCGTGGCGCATCTACTACAACCCGTCGCCGCCGGTCGAGTGGGGCGCCTGGGGCGTGGACGTGCCCATCGCCTGGAAGGACGGTGGCTCGACCGTGGCCACGGGCAACAGCTTCGCTGCTCCCCACCTGGCGGGCATCGTGGCGCTGGTGCTCTCGAAGCACCCGGGGCTGACGCCCTTCGAGGTCAAGTCCGTGCTGGCGGCCGTGGCCGACAACCCGCGCGGCGACGAGGCCCCGCCGGCGGGCGCGCCTTGACCGGTTCGGGCACACTCTGCACATGAACCGGCACGACGCGACCATGGCGATGCGCTGGCGGCCCCGCCGGGAGGCGGGCGTGGCCTGACGGCGATGCCGTCGAGGTGACGCCCACGGGCCGCGGTCCGGACGCCGGATCCGCGGCTCATCGATTCCCGAAGCCGGCCCTCCAGGGCCGCGCGGCCGGCCGCGAACCCCGAGCCTTCCTCGCCCGACCGGCCGCTCATGCGCGGCCCCAGCCAGGAGCAGAGATGCCCAGCGCCGACCAGCCAGCCAGCGCCGACCAGCCAGCCAATGCCGGCGTCGCCGAGACCGCCGGTGGCCGCCGCCGCTACTACCTGACCACGGCCATCGCCTACGCCAATAGCAGGCCGGGGCTGCACACCCTCTACGAGGTCGTCGGCGCCGACGCGGTCGCGCGCTACCACCGCATGCTCGGCGACGAGACCTTCTTCCTCACCGGCACGGACGAGTACTCGGTCAACATCGCCCAGACCGCCGAGCAACTCGGCAAGACCCCCAAGGCCTTCGTGGACGAGATGGTCGAGCTCTTCCGCACGGCCGAGGACGCCCTGGGCATCGCGCCCGACCGCTTCATCCGTACCACCGATCCCGACCACGAGCGGGCGGTGCACGAGATGATCCGCCGCGCCTACGCCAACGGCGATCTCTACCTCGGCAGCTACGAGGGCTGGTACTGCCCCAACGAGGGCTTCGTGCCGGCCAGTCAGCTGGTCGAGGACGCCTCGGGCACCCGCTGCGCCAACCACCCCGGCGTGTCCCTGCAGTGGCTCTCCGAGCACAACTGGTTCTTTCGCCTGTCGGCCTACCAGGAGCGGCTCGAGCGCCACTACGCCGAACACCCCGACTGGGTCCAGCCCGAGTACCGCCGCAACGAGATGCTCGGCTTCATGGCCCAGGGCCTCGAGGACTTCTCCGTCAGCCGCGAGAAGGCCAGCTGGGGTGTGCCCTTCCCCATCCGCGAGGACGGCAGCAGCTCCCAGCTGCCCGACGGCTCGTGGGACCCTGCGGCCGGCACGGTCTACGTCTGGTTCGATGCGCTCACCAACTACATCACCGGCGCCGGCTTCCCCGATGACCCGGCGCGCTTCGAGCGCTTCTGGCCGGTCGACGCCCACGTCATCGGCAAGGACATCAACCGCCTCCACACCATCATGTGGCCGGCGATGCTGATGAGCGCCGGCCTGCCGCTGCCGCGCCTCGTCTGGGTGCACGGCTGGCTGCTGGTGCAGGGCGACAAGATGAGCAAGAGCCGGGGCAACTTCCTCGATCCCGTGGACGTGGTCGGTGCGCTGGGCCAGGACGGCACGCGCTACGTGCTCCTGCGCGAGGTGGCCTTCGACCGCGACAGCGACGTCTCCTGGGACTCCTTCGTGCGCCGCTACAACGCCGACCTGGCCAACGACTTCGGCAACCTCGTCAACCGTTCCGTGTCGATGGCCGCCCGCTATCTCGACGGCCGCCGCCCGGCCCCCGGCGGAGGCCCGCTCGCCGCCGCGTGGCCGGCCGTGCTGGAGGCCTGGCAGGAGCGCCTCGAGGGCTGGCTACTGCACGAGGCGCTGGCGGCGCTGTGGGGCTTCGTGGGCGACGCCAATCGCTTCGTGGATGCCGAGCAGCCCTGGGTCCTGGCGAAGGCCGCCAGGGGCGGCGACGCGTCGGTCGGGCAGCGCCTTGTGGGCGTCCTGGGCGACCTCCTCGAAGCGTGCCGGCTGGTGGCGCTGGCCGCCGCGCCGTTCATGCCGAGCACCGCGCCGCGGGTCCTGGCGCAGTTGGGCCACGACTACCGCTACGGCGCCGATGGCAACGGCGGCCCGGCGCTGCTCGACGAGCTCCGCTGGGGCGCCCACGCTGCCGAGGAGGGCAGGCTGGGGCAGCCCGAGCCGCTCTTCCCGCGCCTCGACGCCGAGAGCGCGGGCTGACGCGTGCGCCTCGTCGACTCCCACGGTCACGTCCAGGCCGACGACTTCGACGCAGACCGTGCGGCGGTCCTCGACTCAGCGCGGACGGCGGGCGTGGAGCGGCTGCTGGCCCCCGGCTGGGATCTGGCCTCCTCGGAGCAGAGCCTGGCACTGGCGCGGACGCACGACTGGCTCGACGCCTCGGCCGGCGTCCACCCCCACCTCGCCGCACGGGTGAGCGTCGACGACTGGCGGCGGATCGGCAGCCTGGCGCAGGAGTCCCGGATCGTGGCCATCGGCGAGACCGGCCTCGACCACGACCGCGCCTTCTCGCCGCGCGAGGCGCAGCTCCACAACCTGCGCCGCCACCTCGAGTTGGCGCGCCGCACGGGCAAGCCGCTCATCCTGCACTGCCGGTCGCGACCGGGGCAGCGGGACGCACAGGACGAGCTGATCGCCGAGCTGCGCGCGGCTGGCCTCGGGGGCGGGGACTGGCGGGCGGCGTTCGTCGACCGGCCGCCGGGCGTGCTGCATTCCTTCAGCGGCCCGCGCGACTACGGGCTGGCGGCCCTCGAGCTCGGCCTGGCGGTCAGCTTCAGCGGGCTCGTCTTCCGGCGCGGCCAGGAGCCGAGCGCGGAGGTGGCGCGCCTGGCGCCCGCGGACCGGCTACTCGTCGAGACCGACGCTCCGTACCTCTCCGTGCGCGGGGCGCCGCGCCGCAACGAGCCGCGCTGGGTCGAGGTGACGGCGCGCTGGCTGGCCGAGGAGCGAGGCGAGGACCCAGAGGCCCTGGGTGCTCAGCTGGTGGCGAACTACGAACGCATCTTCCGGCCGGCCGGCGCGGGCTCGTCGAGCACCAGCCAGCCCTGACGCACGGCGTAGGTCACGGCGCGCGTCCGGTTCGGGACGCCCAGCTTGTGCAGGATGGCGGAGACGTGGTTCTTGACCGTCTGCTCGCTGCCCCCGAGCTGCCGGGCGATGTCACGGTTGCGCAGCCCGCGTGCGACGTAGCCCAGGATCTCGAGCTCCCGTCCGGTGAGCACGTCGATGCCGGGCGTCGCCGAGCGCACGATGTCGCCGATGATCCGCTCGACCAGGTCCGGCTGGGCGGCGAGCTGGTCGCGCAGTGGCTCCTCGCCCTCGGCCACTCGTCTGATGGTGCCCACTAGCTCGGCCGGCTCGGCCACCTCCGCTACGTGGGCGGCGGCGCCGATGCCCAGCGCCTCGGCCATCGTCGCCTCGTCGTCGTCCCGACCCAGCACGATGACCGCCGAGCCGGCGGATCCCTGGGCCAGGCGTCGGTTGGCGTCATTGGTGGCCGGATCGTCCGTGGCCGCGTCGACCAGCAGCACGTCCGGGGCCTGCTCCTCGACGATGGCCAGGGCCTCGTCGGGCGAGCGCACGTGGGCCACGACCTCGATGTCGTCCTCGCGGTCGAGGACCTCCTGGACGCCGATGCCGAGCAGGGCGCGGGGTTCGACGATGACCAGCGTGATCGGCTCGTCGGGCGGGCCGTCGGTCGGTCGGGACATGGCACCTCCGGGTGGCGGATCGGTCCCAGCCGAGGCTAGGCGTTGGTGCGGGGATGCGCATCCCCTATTCGGGTGGTTCTGCGACCGGTCCTTTCGTCCGGTCGCCCGTCAACCGGTCGCCGAGGTGCGCAGACGAGCGCGGAAGAGCGGCCGCCCCGCGTCGTCTTCGAGCAGGTAGGCCCAGGCATGGCCCAGCCGCCAGAGCCGGCCGGCGGGCGCGGTGGCGGCGTCTGCGGGCAGCAGGTACTCGAGTTCGGCCCGGTGCAGCCGCTGCGCCCCGTGACCTTGCGCGAGGGCGGCGTCGGCGTAGTCGAGGTAGACCGCGTGGTTCACGTGGCCCATGGGGTCGAGGTCGCCCTGGCGCACTGCGACCGCAACTCGGGCGACGTGGTCGGGCGGGTCGGGCAGCTCCACGCGCAGCGGCGCGAAGGATGGCGGCTCGACCGTGAAGGCGGCGGCGATCTCGGCCGGTACGCGCACCGGTGCGCCGGTCGGGCCGAGCAGCACCCAGTCCGTGAGTGCGACCGCGCGGACGCGGCCATCCACCTCGAAGGTCGTCCGGCGGCGCGCCCAGACCCGCCGCCAGCCGACGACGCGGGTGGTCAGGCCGAGCGTCTCGCCGAACTCCGAGCCTGCGGCGATGTCGAGCGCGATGGCGCGCACCAGCCAGGTCAGGCCGCGCTCGCGGTACCAGTCACGCCCGAAGCCAAGGTTCTCGGAATGGATCCAGGCCACGTCCTGAGCGAGGCGCAGGTGGCCCGACGGCCGCAGCCTGCCGTCGGGCCCGCACTCGTCGAAGCGGATGCGGTAGGCGACGCTCTGTCCGGGCGGCGTGCTGCTCACGCGGCCGAGTGTAGGCCGGCGTCAGCGGATGCACGCTGCGGGCGGGCCGGCGCTTGACACGCTCCACCGGCATGGCCTAATCTTCCATTAGCACTCTCACTTCGAGAGTGCTAATCCAACCAGGACGATCGCCCTGGACCCCGGCCGTGCCGCGGCCATCACGCCGCGCGCGCCGCCCACCCAGGAGAGGGTGAGCAGTGGTGGTCCGTCGCGCCGGGACCGGGCATCGACAGGTAGACACAGCACAGCCAGGAGGTAGCGCGTTGGCGACCGCCACTGCGTCCGCGATCAAGCTCCGCCCGCTCGGCGACCGCGTCGTCATCAAGCCCACCCCGCGCGAGGAGATGACCAAGAGCGGCATCGTCCTGCCGGACACGGCCAAGGAGAAGCCCCAGGAGGGCACCATCCTCGCCGCCGGCCCGGGCCGCGTCCTCGACGACGGCAAGCGTGAGGCGATGGACGTGAAGGAGGGCCAGAAGGTCCTTTACGCCAAGTACGCCGGCACGGAGTTCAAGGTCGAGGGCGACGAACTGCTCATCGTCAGCCAGAAGGACATCCTCGCCATCGTCGAGGACTGACCGGCCGACATCACCGGTCGGGACGATGACCGGCCGGACCGCGCAGCGCGGCCCGGCCGTCGACTCTTCACGCGAACATCACCCAGGAGGAACGATAGGACGTGGCAAAGCAGCTCATCTTCGACGAGACGGCGCGCCGCTCGCTCAAGCGCGGCGTGGACCGGCTCGCCGATGCCGTCAAGGTCACCCTCGGCCCCAAGGGCCGCAACGTGGTCCTCGACAAGAAGTTCGGTGCGCCGACCATCACCAATGACGGCGTCACCATCGCCCGCGACATCGAGCTCGACGAGCCCTTCGAGAACATGGGCGCGCAGCTCCTCAAGGAGGTCGCGACCAAGACCGACGACGTCGCCGGCGACGGCACCACCACCGCCGTCGTGCTCGGCCAGGCGCTCGTCACCGAGGGCCTCAAGAACGTTACCGCCGGTGCCAACCCGATGATCGTCAAGCGCGGCCTGGAGAAGGGCGTCGAGACCATCGTCGAGGAGCTCAAGAAGAACGCCCGGCCGGTCAAGACCCGCGAGGACATCGCCGCCGTGGCCGCCATCAGCGCGGCCGACCCGGAGGTGGGCGAGATCATCGCCGAGGTCATGGACAAGGTCGGCAAGGACGGCGTCATCACCGTCGAGGAAGGCCAGTCCCTCGGGCTCGAGAAGGAATACACCGAGGGCATGCAGTTCGACCGGGGCTACATCTCGCCCTACTTCGTGACCAACCCCGACCGCATGGAGGCGGTGCTCGAGAACCCGGCCGTGCTCATCACGGACAAGAAGATCTCGAGCATCCAGGACCTGCTGCCGGCGCTCGAGAAGGCCGTGCAGCTGGGCAAGCCGCTCTTCATCCTGGCCGAGGACATCGACGGCGAGGCGCTCGCGACGCTGGTCGTGAACAAGCTCCGCGGCACCGTCCAGGTGCTGGCCGTCAAAGCCCCCGGCTTCGGCGACCGGCGCAAGGAGATGCTGCGTGACATCGCCATCCTGACGGGCGGCAACGTCATCAGTGAGGAGGTCGGCCGCCGGCTCGACGGTGTCGTGCCCGAGGACTTCGGCGGCGCCCGCCGCGTCGTCGCCACCAAGGACGACACGACCATCGTCGACGGCGAGGGCAAGGCCGAGGACATCAAGGCGCGCATGACGCAGATCAAGGCGCAGATCGAGGAGACCACCTCGGACTACGACCGCGAGAAGCTCCAGGAGCGCCTGGCCAAGCTGGCCGGCGGCGTCGCCGTCATCAAGGTCGGCGCGGCCACCGAGGTCGAGCTCAAGGAGAAGAAGCACCGCATCGAGGATGCGCTCCAGACGACTCGCGCGGCCGTCGAGGAGGGCCTCGTGGCCGGCGGTGGCACGGCGCTGCTGCAGGCCATCCCGGCGCTCGACAGCCTCAAGCTCGAGGGTGACGAGGCGGTCGGCGTCTCCATCCTGCGGCGCGCCCTCGAGGCGCCCGTGCGGCAGATCGCCGAGAACGCGGGCCAGGAGGGTTCCGTGGTCGTCTCCGCCGTGCGCGAGATGCCCAACGGCTCCGGCTACGACGCGCTCAAGGGCGCCTACGGCGACCTCTTCGAGAAGGGCATCGTCGACGCGCTCAAGGTGACCCGCTCGGCGCTCCAGAACGCGGCCTCGATCGCAGCCATGGTGCTGACGACCGAGACGCTCGTGACGGACCTGCCGGAGAAGGAGAAGGCACCCGCCGGCGGTGGCCACGGCCACGGCGGCGAGATGGACTTCTAGTCCGCCGTCCACATCGATCGCACGCAGTCGAGCCCGGGCCGCGAGGCCCGGGCTCGATGATTCAACGCGGCGCGGGTGATCGGCGGGTGAGGCCCCGCCGGTAGAATCCGCCGGTGAGCCCCAGACCGACCGACAAGCCGCTCGAGGCTGCCCCGGACGAGGCCCTCCCGGACCTGCCGGCGGGTCCCGACCAAGGCTTCGACTGGCCGCTCGAGCCGCCCCCGGACCTGCCGCCGGTGGTCGGGGTGGGCGACCACGAGGACGACCCGCGGCGCCCGAAGCGAGCCCGCGGAGCGGGCGTGACGGCGGCACCGCCAGACGACGACGCGCCGCACGCCGCCGAGTGGTTCGCGCCCGTCGCGGGCCGCCTGGCACCCGTGCAGGGCACGGCCGAGGCACCCATCGCCGGGGACGGCGCAGGCTCGGCCAGACGCAGCTCCACGAGGGGCAGCGCGGCACTCGAGAAGGAGATCCTGGCCCGCCTCAACCCCGAGCAGGCGCGCGCCGTGACCACGACCGAGGGGCCGTTGCTCATCCTCGCCGGCGCCGGCTCGGGCAAGACGCGCGTCATGGCCCACCGCGTGGCATATCTCATCGGCGTCAAGGGCGTGCGGCCCTGGCAGATCCTTGCCGTCACCTTCACCAACAAGGCCGCCGGCGAGATGCGCGAGCGCATCCTGGGCCTCGTCGGCGAGGCTGGGCGGGAAGTGGCCATGGGCACCTTCCACGCCCTCTGCGCGCGCGTCCTGCGCCGCGACGGCGCCGCCATCGGCGTCGACCCGCGCTTCACCATCTACGACACGGACGACCAGCAGGGTCTCATGAAGCAGGTCCTGCGCGACCTGGAGCTGATCGGCACGGGCGAGACGCGCCCGAGCGTGATGCTGGCCGCGGTCAGCCGCTGGAAGAACGACCTGCTCGGCCCCGACGAGGCCGCCACGGGCGCACGGACCTACCACGAGCAGATGGCAGCGAAGGCGTACCGCCGCTACGAGGAGCGGCTGCACGGCGCCAGCGGGCTCGACTTCGACGACCTGCTGCTCTACGCCGTGCGCCTCTTCGAGGAGAGGCCGGCCGTGCTCGCCCACTACCAGCAGCGCTGGCGTTACCTGCACGTGGACGAGTACCAGGACACGAACCGGGCGCAGTACCTGTGGGTCAAGGCGCTCGCCGCGGCCCACCGCAACCTGGCCGTGGTGGGCGACGACGACCAGTCCATCTACTCCTGGCGCGGCGCCGACCTGCGCAACATCCTCGACTTCGAGCGCGACTACCCCGACGCGGCCGTCATCAAGCTGGAGCAGAACTACCGCTCGACGCAGCTCATCCTCGAGGCCGCGCACTCCGTCGTGAGCCGCAACGAGGGCCGCAAGGATAAGAAGCTCTGGACGCAGAACCCGCGCGGCGTGCTCATCGAGCGCTTCGAGGCCGACTCGGAGGACGAGGAGGCCGAGTGGGTCGCCCGCCAGATCGAGGCCCTCGTGCAGGGCCGGGGCGCCTTCGGCTCGCTCCTGGCGCGGCGTGCCGACGAGGGCGACGAGCGGCTCTACCGGCTGCGCGACATCGCCGTGATGTACCGCACCAACGCCCAGAGCCGGGCCATCGAGGAGGCCTTCCTGCGCTACGGCCTGCGCTACCAGCTGGTCGGCGGCACGCGCTTCTACCAGCGGCGCGAGGTGAAGGACGCCCTGGCCTACCTGCGGGCGCTGCGCAACGACCACGACGTGGCCGCCTTCGAGCGCATCATCAATGTGCCCGCGCGGGGCATCGGCGAGCGGACGCTGGAGGTCGTGCGCGAGCTCGCCGCCGGCCACGGCGGCGACGTCTGGACGGCGCTCATCCTGGCCTCCGAGTCGGAGCAGCTGGCCGCCCGCACGCGCAACGCGCTGGCCGGCTTCGTGGGCCTCGTGCGCCGGCTGCGCGGCCGCATCGGCGTGCTCGCTCTGCCGGAGCTGCTCGATGCCGTCCTGGAGGAGTCGGGCTACCGGGCCATGCTCCACGACGGCTCCGAGGAGGGCGAGGAGCGCTGGGCCAACCTGCTCGAGCTGCGCGAGGTCGTCGACCGGTATGCCGACCTGGCTCCCGAGGATGCGCTCGACCGGCTGCTCGAGGAGACCGCCCTGGTGGCCGACCAGGACCAATACGCCGCCGACGCCGACGCGGTCACCCTCATCACGCTCCATGCGGCCAAGGGCCTCGAATTCGACGTGGTCTTCATCACCGGTATCGAGGAGGGCGTCTTCCCCCACAGCCGTGCCCTCGACGACCCGCGTCAGATGGAGGAGGAGCGGCGGCTGGCCTACGTCGGCCTGACGCGAGCGCGGCATCGGCTCTACCTGACCCACGCCGCCCGTCGCGCCACCTGGGGTCGGGGCGGCTTCTCGACGCCGAGCCGCTTCCTGCTGGAGATCCCGGCCGAGCTGATGCACGGCCCGCGCCTCGTGGTGCGCGACGACGACGAGGACGAGGACCAGCGCCCCATGGAGGAGCGCGTCGGCGGGCCGCTCGACCTGGACCTGGTGCTGGGGCCGCGAGGCGGCACGCGCCTGGTGGGTCGCGGCGGGCCGCGGCGTGCCGGGCCGCGCGTGTTGCCGCCGGGCGGCGGCTATGCGCCGCTGCCGCCGGGAGCGCCGCGCCCGGGCGAGCCATTCCGGCCCTCACGGGACCTGGCCGCGCGGCGCGAGGCGTACTACCGCGGGCCGACCGGCGCTGTGCCGGCGCCGCGCGATGAGCAGACGGGCGGTGTGGCGCCGCCGCGGCCGGTCGTGCCCGGCCAGCGCCGCTACCGCGATGGCGACCGCGTCCGCCACCGCGCCTTCGGCGAGGGCCGCGTGGTCACCTCCAAGTTGACGCGCGACGACGAGGAGGTCACGGTCGCCTTCCCGGGCCGCGGCGTGAAGACGCTCCTCGCCAGCATCGCCGAGCTGGAGCGGCTGGACTGAAGCGGATGGCCAAGACGACCGACCAGATGGCAGTCGCCGGTGGGGCCACGGCGGCGGACCTGGCCGACCGCGAGCGCGCGGAGGCACGGGCCGCCGAGCTGCGCCGCCTCATCTCCGAGGCCAACGCGGCCTACTACGAGCGCGATGCGCCGACCATGAGCGACGCTGGATACGACGCGCTCTTCCGCGAGCTGGTCGAGCTCGAGGCGGCCTACCCGGAGCTCCAGTCGCCCGACTCGCCGACGCAGCAGGTCGGCTCGCGGCCGTCGGCGCAGTTCGGCGAGGTGCGTCACCGGACGCCGATGCTCTCGCTGGGTAACGCCTTCTCCTACGCCGAGTTGCGCGCCTTCGACGCGCGCGTGCGGCGCGGCCTCGGCCTGGCGCCCGCCCCCGAGCCGGCCGAGTCCCTGCGCTACGTGGCCGAGCTCAAGATCGACGGCCTGGCGGTCAGCCTGCGCTACGAGCGCGGCCGCTTCGTGCAGGGCGCCACCCGCGGCGACGGCACGACCGGCGAAGATGTCACGGCCAACCTGCGCACCATCGAGGTCATCCCCGAGCGCCTCTCCGAGCCGGCCACGGTCGAGGCGCGCGGCGAGGTCTACATGCCCAAGGCCGAGTTCGCGCGCATCAACCGCGAGCGCGAGGAGGCCGGCCTGCCGCTCTACGCCAACCCACGCAACAGCGGCGCGGGCTCACTGCGCCAGATCGACCCGCGCGTGACGGCCAGCCGCCGGCTCTCGGCCTGGTGCTACGTGCTCATCGAGGACCCGCCCGAGGGCTCGGAGGCGGGTGCCGCCAGCACGGTGGCCAGCCAGTCGGCCGCCCTCGAGCGCCTGGAGCGGCTCGGGCTGCCGGTCAACCCCGAGCGCGCCGTCGGGCTCGACATCGAGGGCGTCATCGACTTCGCGGAAAGCTGGCGAGACCGGCGCCACGAGCTGCCCTACGAGACCGACGGGGTGGTGGTCAAGGTCGACGACTTCGCGCAGCAGCGCCGCCTGGGCATGGTCGCGCGCGCCCCGCGCTGGGCGATCGCCTACAAGTTCCCGCCCGAGCAGGTCGAGACGGTGGTCGAG
>DASSPM010000047.1:0-19143 GCA_035699625.1 Candidatus Limnocylindrales bacterium
GCACCGCTCGCCCCGGGCACGTATCCCGTCGTCATCGGCGCCAAGGGCTACCGGGTCTGGGTCGGCCGGCTCGGCCCCATCGACGCCAGTACGCGCAACATCTCGGACGTCGCGCTGGCCCCTGCCGGCGGCTGAGCCGGCAGGCTGTGGCCCGCGGCGCGCCGCTGGCGACCGGCCGAGGCGACGGGCCTGCGCGGCCCTACGGGAAGGTCGAGACGCTGACCTTACCGTCGCCGACGCCGAAGGAGAGGCGCACTCCGGCAGCCTGGTCGGGCAACGTATAGACCACGACCCAGCGCTCCAGGCCGAAGTCCTGGCGCAGCTCGACCGTGCGCGTGCCGGTGACGAAGGTGGGGTACTCGGTGCGCACGATGGTCTCGGCCGAGGCGAGTGCGGCATCGCGTGTCACGGGAGGCTTGGGTGAGTAGGCCGCGGCGAGCGCGTCCTCGGTCCGCTCGACCGGCCGGCCGAGCCCGAAGACGAGCCCGAAGCCGACGGCCAGCGCGGCCGTCCAGGCCAGCAGTGCCGGGCGCCGGCCGCGCCGAGCCGGAGCGGGTGTGACCGATCCGCCCGTGCTCATGGCCGCCCCAGGTAGACCATCATGTGCAACGTCTTCAGGTTGAGCGCGGCGGTCTCCCCGTCGCCCTGCGCGATGGCTTCGCCGATGACCGCCGAGACCCGTCGCTTGGCTTCCTGGAAGGCGTCGATCGGGGAGGCCCCGGCGAGCATCGTGCGCCAGAAGACGACCTCGAAGCCGGTCCGCCCGACGAACGGTCCTTCGGGCGTGATCGAGGTGCTGTACGAGAGGTGCGTATCGCCCACGAAGGCGCGCGTGCCGGCGCGCAGGTAGCGCAGGGCCAGGCTGTTGTCGGCCGTCTTATGCACCGGCTCCTGGACCGTGTCGAGCGTCCAGGCACCGTAGCAGGCACCGACGTTGACGACGCCCCCGGCGCCCGCGACGGCGACGGTCATGCCGTCGACCTGGCCGCCGTGGCCGACCTCGAACTCGCCCGTCAGGTCGTTCGGGTCGCGCGGCCGCCAGGAGACGATGTCGCCCGACCAGGCGTCGGTGGTGACGCCGATGCCGTGCAGCAGGATGTAGGTGTAGCGCGCACGAGCGGCGTCCGTGGCGGGGATCTCGCCGGCCTCCGTCGGCGGCACGTAGTACCCGTCAACGAAGACGGCGTCGTCGATGGTCTCGAGCACGGCGCCGGCCTGGCTGCGGCGTTTCTGGTTGACCAGCGCGAAGGTGCCGCCGTCCGGCACGCTCACCTCGCCCAGCTGCGTCAGCAGCAGCCGCGCGTCGTCGCTGCTCGGGATGCGCGCCGTGGCCAGGTCGGGCGTGGCCCACTGGTCGCCGTCCAGGTCGGTGTAGGGGTCGTCGGAGGGGAGCCAGTCGGCCGGCAGCTGCCAGCCCTCGAGCGCCTTCCGCTCGTCGGCCGCGAACGGGTTGGCCACGCGCGCGTAGGGCACCGCGTCGTCGTTGCCGAGGATGAGCAGGTAGCGGTAGCTGCCGGCGCGCAGCAGGCGCTGCACCTCGGCGATCGTGGCGGCCGGGTCCGAGCGGGTCACGCCGTCGGCCTCGAGGTCGACCACGGTGCCGACGCGGGCGGCCGCCGCGGCCACCTGCTGCCAGGCCGATTCGCCCAGCTCTGCGCGCAGCACCGACGCGCGGGTCACCACCAGCACGCTCGATGGGTCGGCGTAGCCGATGGGACCGCTCCGGCCGCTGCCCGTGCCCTGGCGGCTGCCGGAGGGCTGCGTCCCACCGGCCCCCTCGACGACCCGGAAGGTGGCCACCTCTTCAGGTACGCCGTTGTAGTCGAGTTGCGCGCTGTACTCGCCGGCAGGCACGCCGCCGGGCGGCGAGTAGTTGAAGACATAGCCCGACTTGGTGCGGGTGCGCACGGTGCGCGCCTGCTCGAAGACCAGCCGGTCGCCCTGGAAGAGCCGCAGCCGGAACTCCGTGCCGACCGGCGCCCTGTCCCAGCCCAGCAGGGTCAGCACGCGCGGCACGCCCACCGGGAAGACGTCGCCCTCCTCGATGGGCGCCCCGGACAGATTGGTGGCGAAGGAGAGGTGGTAGAGGGTCGCCTCGCCCAGCGAGCTGGGCTGCTCGGGGGCATCCTCGACCGCGGCGAGGTGGGTCGGCTGCGCCATCAGCATGCCGGCCATGGCCGCGGCCAGTGTCAGGCGCGGCAGCAGGCGCACGACCCGTCCGGGACGGCGGCGCGCGAGCGTCATCATCGGTCCCCCTCCTCGAGGCGGCGGCGCAGGCGGAGGATCTGGGCGCGCAGCTCGTCGGTGCGCGCCTCTGGCGGACGGAATGCGCGGCGCACGGCGAGGCGTCGCTTCTGGAAGGCCAGTTCTCCCTCGGCGGCGTCGAGCCGGCGCAGGGTCAGCACGCCCGCCAGGCCGTGGCTGCGGGCGGCGGCGCGGGTGCGGGCGAGACGGTGCCGGAACGACCCGATGCTGGCGTAGTCGTCCTCGCTGACGATGCCGGCGGAGACCTCCTCGCGCAACTCCTCGCGCAGCACGCGCGCCTCCTGTCGCCAGGCGGCCCAAACGACCCCCGCCAGGGTGACCACGCCGAGCACATTGACCAGCTGCGCCACGACGCGCGTGACGAGGCCAAGGGCCGCGTCAGGCTGGTCGAAGAGACGGGCAGTGACGGCGGGCAGCGCGTCATGTGCCGCGTGCAGGAGGGCGGCCGTGGCCAGGCCATGGGCCAGCGCCAGCCAGCGCGTGCGCGTGTCCGTGATGCGTGTGGCCGCACCGGCCACGCCGCCCACGACGGCCGTGTAGAAGGCGTGGTCCAGGCCGGCCACGAGCAGGGACATGATCGTGCCGCCGTCCAGGGTGGCCACGCCGCCGGCGGCGAAGACGAAACTCTCCGCGGCGGCGAAGCCGGCGCCCACCGCGGCGCCGTAGACGATGCCGTCGAGGACGCCGTCGAACTCGGCCCGTAGCCAGCGCGTCAGCGCCAGCAGCAGGGCGCCCTTGACCAGCTCCTGCACCACAGCCACCAGCGGGTCGCCCTGGCCGGGGCCCGGGGCGAACTGTGGCAGCAGGGTCGCCTCGCGGCCCAGGGCGGCCAGGATGGCCACCGAGAAGAGCGGCGCGGCAAGTGCACCCAGCCCGACCGAGGCGATCAGGATGCGCCAGGGCTCCTTCTCGTAGCGATCGACGGCGTTGAGGATGACCAGGTAGACCAGCGAGGGGACAACGGCCATCACGGCCGCCACCCCGAGCGCCGCCGGTGAGAGGATCACTCGATGGGTCCCGCCTCGTTGGCCCAGAAGCGGTAGAGCGCGCCCCAGTCGTGGTCCGCGCGCAGCGCCGAGGAGTAGATGCTGAGGCGCTCGTCGGTCCAGATGATGAAGCCCGCGTTCTGCACGGGGTAGCAGGCCAGCCTGCCGTAGACCGTTCCCTGGATGCTCCAGGGGCCCTTGGCCGGGCCGGTCTGGCAACTCTCGCCGGTCGTCTCGGCAGCGTGGTTCGAGAGCGAGGCGTCGTAGACCGCATCCATGGCGGCGCGATCCGCGAAGGCGGAGTAGGCCACCGATCCCGCGCCCGAGCCCGAGCGACACTCGACCGAGGCCAGGGCCCCGGTCGGTGCCTCGGCGGCTCGCTCGCAGCCCGCGGCGATGGCGGGCGGCACGTGCGACAGGAGCGCGCGCTCCGCTTCGTTGGGGAAGGTCTCGCCGCCGGCCGAGCCGCCGCCGATGGCTGTGGCCATGCGCGACTGGGCGGCCGCCGCGAGCGAGGCGGCGCTGGCGGCGGGCGTCCCCTCCGGCGCGGCCACGAAGACCTTGGCCAGCAGGTTGCCGGTGGTGAAGAGGAAGATGAAGTCCTGGTAGCGGCCGTCCTGGCGCGCCACGGAGGCGGCGTAGACGCGGCCGTTGTCGCCCACGGCCGGCAGGGCCGTGCTTCGAGCGAAGCCGTTCTTGGTCTCGGCCAGCCCGCCCTCGGCCGCGGCCAGGAAGGCCGCGGCGTTCTCGGCTGTTCGGAACTGCGCTCGGAAGTCGAGCACGTAGACGTATGGCGCGGGCACCTTCCAGTCCTGGCGCAGCGCGCGCAGGCCGCCGTTGCCGCTGAAGATCGGCGCGCCCGAGAGGTCGATCGGGTCGACGCCCTGTGGCGCGCTGCCGGCGGGCAGGTCCGCGGTCGTCAGCAGGCTCGCCTGGGCGGTGGCCTCATCGGTCGGCAGCGTCGACGGCTGGCCGGAAGGGGCAGGCGTCGGGAAGAGCGGGCCGCCGGACGGCTGCGGCGCGACCGGATCGATCTCAAGGTCGGCGGGCGCGTGCACGATGGCCATACAGCGGTCGCCGGCGTCGGCCAGCAGCCATGCCGCCGACTCATAGGTCCGCTCGATGTGCCGCGCGCCGGGGTCGATCGGGCGCCGGTCGGCGCGGCGGCCGCTCTCGTCGAGGCGGTAGAGCGTGATGCTGACGGCGGCGTGGTTGGTGATGCTGAGCTGGGCCGGGTTCGTCTCACCCTCGGAGCGCGCCGTGCCCTCTGCGGAGCAGGGCGTGTCCACGCCGGCCTCGATGGCGCCGATGGCGTCCGGCTCCGCGGACACGTGCTCGACGGCGATCTCCGGTACGGGTGCCCGTGTCGGCAGTGCATCGCGCGCGGCAGCTACCGGCCCGGCCGACGCACCGGCCGATGGACTTCCGCTCGTGCCGGGGTTCGAGGGCGGTGGCGCGGTCCAGGCCGGTCCGGAGCCGGTGGAGCAGGCCGTGGCGACGAGCACCAGCAGGCCGATCGAGACAGCACGAAGCGAGGCGTGACGAGGCGACGACGGCACGTGGGATCCCCCAGAGTGACAGGTGAGACGGAGACGGATGGAGCGGCGATGAGTGCAACGGGAGCATAGCCGTTCCCTGCCGCGGCTAGGAATGGTCCCATCGGGCCATGGCCGCCTACGGCGTCCGCAGTAGGCGCGCCACGTCGACACCCTCGCGCTCCAGCAGCTGCCGCTTCAGCTCGAGGCTCCAGAGGCCGCCACCGTAGCCGCCCAGGCCGTCGGCGGCCACGACCCGGTGGCAGGGCACGAGCAGCCAGAACCGGTTGCGCCCGACGGCGCCGCCCACGGCGCGCGAGGCCCGCGGCGAGCCGACGCGCCGGGCGATCTCGCCGTAGGTCGCCGTGCTGCCCCAGGGGATGGCGCGAACCGCCTCCAGCACGCGCCGGTCCCACCCCGGCAGGTCCCGGGTGTCGAGGGCAGGTCCTACACCGGGCGGCCGGCCGTCGAAGAGCTCGTCCAGCCAGGCCCGGGCGGCGGCGAGGTGCCGACGGCGCGAGGCGGACGTGTGCGGCGGCCCCTCCACCAGTGGGTCGCCCGGTCGGCGCTCGAGTCCCCGGATCGCGGCGCGATCGGATGCCTGTACGACGGCGGCGATGCCGGCGTCCGTGGCGACCACCAGGACGTCGCCCCAGGGCGACCGGATCCTCTCGACGTGCGCAGCGGCCGGCGTCGAAGGCCTCCCGGTCAGGGGTTCGGCGCGGTCGCCTCGCCCGGCCAGCGCAGCAGCGCAACGAGCACGACGACCTGCGGCACGATGAGCAGCGCCGAGAAGGCGAGCTGGCTGGGATCGGTGAGGTCGGCGGTGGGCAGTGAGAGGATGCCGACGGCGGCGACGACCAGTGCCGCGGCGATCCCGGCCAGCCGGCCGTGGCGGCGGCCGCGCAGGATCTGCAGGCCCGACCAGCCGGCGCCGACGGCCACGGCCAGGGTGCCGAGCGCTGGCAGCAGCACGGAAGGACGCTCCGGGCCGGGGCCCGAGGCCGGGTTCGGCATGCCCACCGAGAAGGTCGAGAGGACGACGATGACCGCAAGCAGCAGCAGCGCCGCCGCGGCGTCGACGAGGAGCACGATCCCGGCAACGGTCAGCCAGGGCGAGCGGACGGGCATGGCATGCTCCTGAGCGGGTGGGGCAGGCCACCGATTCTAGGGCCTCCGTGCGGGTCGGTCAGAGGCGGCGTGCTATACTCCCCCGGAGTATCGATCGACGACGCCGAAGACCTAGGGAGCCCACCCGACCGCATGACCGCCCAGAGTCCGACCATCCGCGCCGATCGTCCCGGTGACCGACCTGGGGCGCTGGAGTTGGTGCTGCCCATCGAGGGTATGACCTGCGCCTCCTGCGTCAACCGCATCGAGCGCTACCTGAAGAAGACCGACGGTGTGCTCGAGGCGAGCGTCAACCTGGCCACGGAGCAGGCGACCGTGCGCGTCGACCCGGCCGTGGCCGGGCGTGCCGAGCTGGTGCGCGCCGTGGAGGCCGCCGGCTACGACGTCCGGCCGGAGCCGGCCGCCGCCGCCACCGTCGAGGACGCGGCCGATGCGGAGGAGGCGGAGCGGGCCCGTGAGCGCCGCGAGCTGGGCATCCAGTCGCTCGTCTCGCTGGCCGTCTCGGCGGTGATCATGGCGCTCATGTTCTGGCCGGTGCTGCCGCTGCCCATGGAGGAGCGCAACAAGCTGGTCCTCTGGCCGGCCACCTTCATCCAGTTCTGGGCCGGCCGGCGCTTCTACGAGCGTGCCTTCCGCGCTGCACGCCACCGGGACGCGACGATGGACACGCTGGTCGTTCTGGGCACGAGTGCCGCCTGGGCCTACAGCGTGGTCGTGACCATGTGGCCGCAGCTGGTCCATGCCGCGGGCATCCACGCCGAGACCTACTTCGACAGCGCCACCATCATCATCGGCCTGATCCTGGCCGGTCGCTGGCTCGAGGCACGCGCCAAGGGCCAGACGGTCGGCGCGGTGAAGGCGCTCATCGGGCTCCAGGCACGCACGGCGCGCGTGGTGCGCGGCGAGAGCGAGGTGGACGTGCCCATCGAGGATGTCCGAGCCGGCGACCTGGTGCGCGTCCGGCCGGGCGAGAAGGTGCCCGTCGACGGCGTGCTCGTCTCGGGTGCTTCGGCCGTGGACGAGTCGATGCTCACGGGCGAGCCGCTGCCGACGACCAAGGAGCCCGGCGACGAGGTCATCGGCGCCACGCTCAACACGAGCGGCACCTTCGTCTTCCGCGCCACGCGCGTGGGCAGCGAGACGGTGCTGGCGACCATCGTCGAGATGGTGCGCGCGGCGCAGGGCTCCAAGGCGCCCATCCAGCGCCTGGCCGACCGCGTCAGCTCGGTCTTCGTGCCGGTCGTGATGCTCGTGGCCGCGCTGACCTTCGGCGGCTGGCTGCTGCTCGGGCCCGAGCCCGGCGTGACGCGTGGCCTGGTGGCGGCCATCGCCGTGCTCATCATCGCCTGCCCCTGCGCCATGGGCCTGGCCACGCCGACGGCCATCATGGTCGGCACCGGCCAGGGTGCGCAGGCCGGCATCCTGATCCGCGGCGGCGAGGCGCTCGAGGGTGCCGGCCGCGTGGACACGGTAGTGCTGGACAAGACCGGCACGCTCACGCTGGGCCGCCCGGTCGTGGCCGAGATCGTGCCCGCGGCCGGCTTCAGCGGGGATGAGGTTCTGGACCTGGCTGCCTCCCTGGAGAAGGGCTCGGAGCACCCGCTCGGCACAGCCATCGTGGCCCGCGCGGGCGAGTCGAGCCTCGGGGCGCAGCCCGTGGATGGCTTTGCCGCCGCCGCCGGACTCGGGGTCGAGGGGCAGGTCGGCGGGCGGGTCGTCCTCGTCGGCAACGCCCGTCTGCTGGCCGAGCGTGGCGTGGACGCTGAGCCGCTGCGTCCGGCGCTCGAGGCCGCCGCCGCATCCGGACGCACTCCGGTGCTCGTCGCCGTCGACGGCCGGCTTGCCGGCGTCATCGTCGTGGCCGACCCGGTCAAGGCCGAGGCCGCGGAGGCGGTGCGCGCGCTGAGCGCGCGCGGCCTCGAGGTCTGGCTGCTGACCGGCGACCACCGCGCCACCGCCGAGTCCGTGGCGCGCCAGGTGGGCATCGCCCCCGAGCGCGTGATGGCCGAGGTGCTGCCCGGCGACAAGGCCGAGCAGGTGCGCGCGCTGCAGGGCCGCGGGCGGGTGGTGGCCATGGTCGGCGACGGCATCAACGACGCGCCCGCCCTGGCCCAGGCCGACCTGGGCATCGCCATCGGCACGGGCGCCGACGTGGCCATCGAGGCCTCCGACGTGACCCTCGTGGGTGGCGACCCGCGCGGCGTGGCGGCGGCCATCGCGCTCTCGCGACGAACGCTCTCGGTCATCCACCAGAACCTCTTCTGGGCCTTCGGCTACAACGTGCTGCTCATCCCCGTGGCCATGGGCGTGCTCTACCCCTTCCTTGGCCTGACCCTCGACCCGGCCCTGGCGGCGGGGGCCATGGCCCTCAGTTCGGTCAGCGTGGTGCTCAACTCGCTCCGGTTGCGCCGCTTCGACGCCCGAAGCGAGGCGGGTCGTTGGGCGGCCGGCCGCCGCGCCGCGCCGGCCCGGTCCGCCTAGGCCGGCACTCGGGAGGGTCGCGCGCTGCTGCAGACCATCAAGCTCATCGAGCCCGACGAGTTGGCCAGGCAAGACTGCGTGCCGTGCCGGGGCGGGGTGCCGCCGCTGACCGGGGAGCAGGCAGGCGAGCTGGCCGCGGCGCTCGATCCGGCCTGGGACCTGGGCGAGGGCGAGCTGCGGCGCACGCTCCGCCTGCGCGACTTCAACGCTGCGCTCGGGCTCGCCGTGCGCATCGGCCTCATCGCCGAGGACCAGGGCCACCACCCCGACCTCGACGTCGGCTGGGGACGCCTCGGTATCCGGCTCACGACGCACGCCATCGGCGGCCTCTCGACCAACGACTTCGTCATGGCGGCCAAGATCGACCGCCTCCTGGCGCGCGGGCTCGGTTTGCGCGAGGACGGCTCGGCGGTCCCGGGATCATCTGGTCCATCTGCATGAGGCGTCCCCGTCGCGTCGTCGGCTATGCTTGGGTGGACTCGGAAGGCAGCTGACGCAGACAAGGATCGAACAACCGAAGATCGCCGCCACACGGCAGACCTCGTGTTGTCGTCCCCATGCGTCCCAGGTTCCCCAGGACCTGACGTCCCCGGCTGACCCCCAGCAGCCCGCGCCTCCGAGCGCTTCACCCGACCTGTCTGCCGCCGGCGGCCCAGCCCATCGGCGTCGCGCGTCACTACGCGACGGCCTGGCAGAAGGGAGCACCGTTGCGGTTCTCGACCCTGGGCGCACGCGCCCTCATCCCGGCCGCCCTTGCGGCCGTCGTCCTCGTCGGCGCACAGCCGGCCTCTCCCGCAGCGACCCCCGTCGCCGCGGCCACGCCGCTGAGCAGCGTCATCGCCAACGCCAAGCACCATCTCGGTGACCCGTGGCGCGCAGGGGCCACCGGCCCCTCGGCATTCGACTGCTCCGGCCTCGTCTATCACGCCTTCCGCGACGCGGGCCAGCTGACTCGCATCGGTGGCATCCGCCGCTCGGCCTACGGCTACCTCGACTGGTTCCGCGACCGCGGCAAGGCCAGCCGCACGGGCGGCAAGCCGGGTGATCTGGTGGTCTACGGGGGCGGCTCGCACATCGGCATCTACCTCGGCGACGGCAAGGTCATCAGCACGCTCACCAGCGGCGTGCGGGTGCATGGCCTGCACGCGGTGACGGCCTCGTTCACGGCCTTCCTACACACCGGCCTCTCGTCGACCGTGTCGACCGCCTCGTACAGCTACGTCGCCATCCGCTACGTGACCACGGCCACGGCCCTGCGCAAGGGGCCGAGCACGGCCTACGCGCGCATCACCTCGCTGGCGCCGGGCACGCGGCTGGGCGTGATCAAGTCCGTCTGGGGCACCGACGGCCGCAAGTGGCACTACGTGCGCACCCCCGCGGGACAGCTCGGCTGGGTGCTGGCGCTCTTCACGCGCCGCTAGGCACGGGGCCGTCCGGCGCGCCATCACGCCCAGCCGCGGCTCCCACCTCAGCGAAGCTTCGAACGGCCCGGGAGCGATCCCGGGCCGTTCTTCGTGTCGGCGCCGCGGGCCGTTCTTCGTGTCTTCGCCGCCCTGAGGCCCGCGCTTGCAGCGCCATTGCTGAGCGGGAGGGGAGGCGGGCCATTAGCGCCGGAGGGATCCGACTAAGGCGCCCGACGGACCCGACGACCGGCGCCGGCGGTCGTCCCTGGAGCCGGCGCGAGCGTCCGGGGTGACCGGCGGGGTCTTGCCGGCGCGCCGTACGGGCCCGTCACCCGTGCGCCTTGAGAATCCCGTTGCACGGCCTGGGCTGAAGGGCTCACGGCGCCGACTCGGCACCCCTCGGGCGGTCGCCTCTGGCATGCTTGCTGCCATGCCCCGCCGCGTGCCCGCCTCCCCGGCCGAGCCCGCCCCGTCGCCCGACGGCGCGTTCCGCTACAGCCACCCTGTCGAGGTGCGCTTCCGCGACACGGACGCGCTGGGGCACGTCAACAACGCCGTCTACCTGAGCTACTTCGAGATCGCCCGCGCCGGCTACTACGCCGCGCTCACCGGCCGCACCTTCGAGGTGACCGACGATGCGCCCGTGGGCATCATCCTGGCCCACGCCCGCCTCGAGTTCCGCGCGCCGGCCTACTTCGGGGAGACGCTTCACGTGGCCTGCCGCGCGGGCTGGGTGGGCCGCTCCTCGTTCTCGCTCGACTACCGCATCACTGCGTCGGACGACTCCCCGCGCGGCGGCGGGCGCCTGGTCGCCGACGGCGAGACGGTGCAGGTGGTCTTCGACTACGGCACGCAGCGTGCGACGCGCATGCCCGACGACCTGCGCGCCGCGCTGGAGGCGTACGAGGGGAGGCCGCTGCCGGCCCGTCGCCCGCCGGCCTGACGGGCCGCCGCTAGGCCTCGAAGCGGCGGAAGACGACGACCGCGTTCTGGCCGCCGAAGCCGAAGCCGTTGACGATGGCCGTGTCGACCTTCGCCCGGCGCGCCTCGTTGGGCACGTAGTCGAGGTCGCACTCGGGGTCGGGCTCCTCGTAGTTGATGGTCGGCGGCATGACCCCGTCGCGGATGGCGCCGATGGCGGCGAAGGCGCCGATGACGCCGGCCGCGCCCAGCAGGTGCCCCACCATCGACTTGGGCGAGCTGGCCGCGACGCGCTTGGCGTGCTCGCCGAAGGCGCGCTTGATGGCGCGCGTCTCGGTCACGTCGTTGAGCGGCGTGGAGGTGCCGTGGGCGGCGATGTAGTCGACCTCGTCGGGCGCCACGCCGGCGTCCTGGAGGGCGCGCGTCATGGCCATCGCGGCGCCCCGCCCGGTCGGCTCGGGGGCGCTGATGTGGAAGGCGTCGGCGGTCAGCGCGGCGCCGATGACCTCGCAGTGGATGGTCGCCCCGCGCGCCAGGGCATGCTCGGCGCTCTCCAGCACGACCACCCCGGCGCCCTCGCCGAAGAGGAAGCCATCGCGGTTCTTCTCGAAGGGTCGCGAGGCACGCTCAGGGTCGCCGTTGCGCTTGGAGAGCGCGCCCATGTTGCCCAGCGCGGCGAAGGCGACCGGCAGCAGGGGCGCCTCGGAGCCGCCCACGACGACCACGTCGCACTCGCCCCGCTGGATGAGCCGAAGGCCGTCGAGGAAGGCGATGACGGAGCTGGCGCAGGCGGCCACCTGGGTGATGACAGGCCCCGTCAGGCCGTACTCCATCGAGATCTGGCAGGCGGCCATCGAGCCTGAGAGAGCCGGGATGGCGAAGGGGCTGACCTGGCCGGGGCCGCGCGTGGCCACCGTCTCGGTGCCCTCGATGACCTGCTCCATGCCGCCGCCGCCGGTGTTGACGGCGACGCCGACGCGGTCGCGCCGCTCGGGGCTCCAGTCGCTGAAGTCGAGGCCGCTGTCGCGCACGGCCTCCTTGCCCGCGGCCATGCCGAAGTGGATGAAGCGGCTCATGCGGCGCGCCATCTTGCGGTCCATGGCCACGGTCGGGTCGAAATCCTTGACCTCGGCGGCGATGCGCACGTCGTAGCCGGTGGCGTCGAAGGAGGTGATCGGCCCGGCGCCGCTGACGCCCGCCACGAGGTTGCGCCAGAAGGTGGGGTGGTCGTTGCCGATGGGCGTGACCGCGCCGAGGCCGGTGACCACGGCTCGGCGGGCAAGGTCCGGCGAGGGAGGCACGTGCTGGGATCTCCTCAGTGGGTCGTGGCCGGGATTCTAGCGAGGTGCCGGCGGGGCGCGGCGGGCGCGTCGCTCACGGGAAGTACCCGGGTCGCGGCGGGCGCGTCGCTCCGCCGCCAGCGCCTGCGGCATCGAGCGCCAGGCCGTCGGCAGCGCCCGGACCCAGAGCCGGACCCCGAGATCGAGCATGCGCGCCAGGCGCTCCCGGCCCGGCCCCCAGGGCAGCTCGTACGCCCCGCGCAGTCGAGCCGGCAGGAGCGCCAGCGCCGGTAGGGTCAGCAGCTCCCCGGCCACGGCCGGCAGGCCGGGCAGCGGCAGGCGCAGGATCGAGCGCGCGAGGCGCCTGGCCGTGGGCGTCACGCGGACGGGACCGTCCGGCCCGATCATCGCCTCGTAGTAGGCGGCCAGGGCGGGCCAGTCGGGCGGACTCGACGCGAGCGGGATGCCGATGCGCCGGCCGACGCTGCGCGCCTCCTGCCAGAAGGCCTCCTTCTCGGCCGCGGAGAGCGGCCCGACCCAGCGCTCGTGGGCGCGCACGCTGGTCACGATGAGCGTGGCCTGGACCCACAGCAGGAGGCCCGGGTCAAGCGCCCGGTAGTGCTCCGCGAGGTGCCGCGCCTCCGGGTCGTCCACCGTGCCGCGGACGGAGCCGTGCACGCTGTTGAGGCGCCCCACCGCCCGCTCGGCGCTCGCGCCGTCGCCGAAGACCAGGTCGAGCGTGGTGCGCAGGGTGCGTCGCAGGCGTCCCGCCGGGTCGGACTCGAAGTCGCTGTGCTGGGCGACCCCTTCCGCCACGAGCGGGTGCGCCACCTGGAGCAGCAGCGCGCAGGGGCCGGCGCCGAGCAGCACGGCCTCACGGTTGATGCGCCACATCTGCGTGCCCGGGCCGTAGAAGCCGAGCACGGGGTCGGGCCGTGGCTCGCGAGCGTGCGCGGGGGTCGCGGCATGCATGGGTCTCGTGACGCTGTCCGCGGTGTCGTTCGTGGCGCTGCTGCGCGTGGTGGCCATGCGCGCATCGTGGCACAGGCGCGATCGTCGCTCCGCGCATGAGGTGCGTGGTGCGCGTGGGGTGCGTGGGGTGCGTGGTGCGCGTGGGGTGCGGGGGGTGCGTGGGGTCCCGTGGGCCGCGCCTCGGCGTGCCCGGTGCCTCGCTCCGCCCCCCGCGAAGGTGCGTGCCGGCTGCATGGGCATGACGTGCATGAAGGCCGGCCCAGCCGCCGCAGACGTGCCGGGATCCGGCCACCCGCCGACCGCCTTGTGCCCTGCGTGCCGGCTGCATGGGCGCGCCACGCTCAGAGGTGGGGACAAGGCAGCGAGCCAGGGCCGCCCGCGCCTGGCTAGCGGGCGCGGCTACGCTCACGATGACTATGCACCCGGCACGGGGAAGTCGATGGCCGCGACCGTGCTCGTGCCGCCGCTCGCCGGTGCTGCACGCGGGCGCGACCGTGCTCGTGCCGCCGCTCCCCGGTGCTGCACGCGGCCGCGGCGGCCGACCGCCCGCCCGCCCGGCCTGCCCCGAGCGGGCTCGCCGGGCACACCGGCTACGCTTGACCGATGACCGCCCCTCCCAGCCCGGCCGCGAGCCGCATCCGCAGCGACCTGCGCAACGTGGCCATCGTGGCTCACGTGGACCACGGCAAGACCACGCTGGTCGACGCCATGCTCCGCCAGACGGGCACGTTCCGCTCCAACCAGGCCGTGGTCGACCGGGTCATGGACTCGATGGACCTGGAGCGCGAGAAGGGAATCACCATCCTGGCCAAGCAGACCACTGTCGACCACGCTGGCGTCCGGCTCAACATCGTCGACACCCCCGGCCATGCCGACTTCGGCGGCGAGGTCGAGCGCTCCCTGCTGATGGTCGATGCCGTGCTGCTCCTCGTGGACGCCGCCGAGGGGCCGCTGCCGCAGACCCGCTACGTACTCCAGAAGGCGATGGCGCACCGCCTGCCGGTGGTCGTCGCGCTCAACAAGATCGACCGCAGGGATGCCCGACCGGCGGAGGTGCTCGACGACGTCTACGAGCTCTTCATCGACCTCGGGGCGGACGAGCAGCAGATCGAGTTCCCGGTCGTCTACACCAACGCCAAGGCGGGCACGGCCACGACGGACCTGGTGGTCCCGGGGCGGGACCTGCGGCCGCTGCTCGACGCGCTCGTCTCCGTCACGCCGGCGCCGACCTACCAAGAGGGCCACCCGCTGCAACTGCTGGTGACGAACCTGATGGCCAACGAGTACGTGGGGCGCATGGCCGTCGGACGCATCTGGAACGGGACCCTTCGCATCGGCCAGCGCATCGCCGTCGTGCGCGAGGAGGCCGATGACACCGCCGGCAGCGTCGAGCCGGGCCGGACGGTGACGCTGACGGGCACGGTCACCGCGCTCCAGACGGCCGAGGGCATCGAGCGCGTCGACATCACCGAAGCCGGGCCCGGCGACATCGTCTCGGTGGCGGGGCTGCCCGAGGTGACCATCGGCGACACGCTGACCGACCCGGCCGACCCGCGGCCGCTGCCCCGCCTCGACGTCGACGAGCCGACGCTGCGCATGACCTTCGGCGTCAACACCTCGCCGCTCGCCGGGCGTGACGGCCGGTTCGTCACCAGCCGCCAGATCAAGGCCCGCCTGGAGCGGGAGGTGCTGGGTAACGTCTCCATCGAGGTCCGCCCCACCGAGTCCGGCGACACCTTCGAGGTCCGCGGCCGCGGCGAGCTCCAGCTGGCCGTGCTCATCGAGCAGATGCGGCGCGAGGGCTTCGAGCTGACCGTCAGCCGGCCGGAAGTGATCCTGCACGAGTTGGACGGCGTGGTGCAGGAGCCCTACGAGCGCATCACCGTGGACATCCCGCCCGACTACATCGGCGAGGTGCAGGCCGCGCTGGCGGCGCGCAAGGCCCGCCTGGAGCAGATGAGCACCGACGCCGACGGGCGCGTGCGCATGGAGTTCATCATCCCCGTGCGCGGCCTGATCGGCTACCGCGGGCAGCTCCTGACCGACACGCGCGGCACGGCCTTGCTGCACCAGATCGGGGAGGGCTACGGGCCCTGGGCGGGCGAGGTGACACACCGCACCAACGGCGTGCTCGTGGCTGACCGCTCCGGCATCTCCAACGCCTACGCCCTCTTCAATCTGCAGGAGCGGGCCGAGCTCTTCATCGGCGCCGGCGTCGAGGTCTACGAAGGCATGATCGTGGGCGAGAACTCCCGCTCGGGCGACATGGACGTCAACCCGACCAAGGAGAAGAAGCTGACCAACATCCGGACACACGCCCATGACGAGGCACTGCGACTCACGCCGCCGCGGCCGCTGACGCTCGAGTCGGCCATCGAGTTCATCGCCGGCGACGAGCTGGTCGAGGTCACCCCGAGCTCGATCCGTCTGCGCAAGCGCCTCCTCAGCCGGCAGGACCGCGGGCGGTAGGCGCGGCCTCCTGCGCCGGGATGACAGGGTGAGCGTCAGATACGCGTGGCGCGGCGCATTCGATAGCGACGAGGTCGGGGCGCTGCACGCCGAGGGCTTCGGCCATGCCCAAGCCGCAGAGGACTGGCGTGGCCAAGTCGAACGGCACAGCCTCGGCTGGGTCTGCGCGCGCGAGGGCACGGAGCTGGTCGGGTTCGTCAACGTGGCCTGGGACGGCGGCCTGCATGCCTTCATCCTCGACACCCTGGTCGCCTCGCGGGCGCGGCGGCGTGGCATCGGGACCAAGCTGGTCGGGATCGCCGTGGAGCAGGCACGTGCCGCGGGATGCGAGTGGCTGCACGTCGACTTCGAGGACGAGCTGGCGGCCTTCTACATCGGTGCCTGCGGCTTCAGGCCGACGCCGGCGGGGCTCATCGCGCTGTAGAGCGGGCCGCCCGCGGCGTGCGAGGATGCCAAGTCCTGGCATCCATCCACGGTCGGAATGGTATCCGGCGCCTGTGGCCTGCGCCGTGTCTCGGGATCCCGATCCGGGCAGGATCCGAGCGTGAGCCGAGCGTGATTCGAGGCGCGCGATAGGCCCCGAGGGGCCCTGGACCGCGGTCCGTCGCGTCCAAGAGTCCGGGGGTGGATATCGGCCAGAGATGCCGCGGTCCGCGGGCCGACGGCTGGCCTCATCGCGCGGTAGGGAGGTGCTGTGCCACCGGAGCCGTGGGCAGTTTTCGCCGGCGACACCGCTGGTGATCCTTGGGCAAGGACCGCGCCGGCCGAGAGGTTCGGGCACCGCCTGGGAGGGCGCGGCTGACGCTCGGGCCGTGCTGCGAAGTGCCTGACGAGCGACCGCGGAGGGTCGGCGCGCAGCCGCCGCCGTTGCTTACGTTTCAGCAGCGGTGTCCGTGGCGAAAACGGCCTCGAGGGTGGCCGGTGGATCCGCGTGGTCGAATCGAGCCGCGCGGCGCGGCGCCTCGGCCCGCGTTCAGTCGCCCTCGTAGCGCTTGAAGATGACCGCGCCGTTGTGGCCGCCCAGGCCGATGTTGTCGCTCAGCGCGTAGCGGATCTCCATCGCGCGCGCGCCGCCGCTGACCACATCCAGCTCGATCTCGGGGTCCTTGTCGCGGTAGTTGAGCGTTGCCGGCGCGCACTGGTGGTGCACCGAGAGCACGGTGAAGACGCCCTCCACGGCGCCGGCGGCGCCCATCAGGTGGCCGGTGAGCGACTTGGTGGCGCTGATGGCGATGCTCGGCGTGCGCTCGCCGAAGACGTCCCAGATGGCCTGCGCCTCGCGCAGGTCGCCCAGCGGCGTGGACGTGCCGTGGGGGTTGATCAGGTCTACCTGGTCGGCCGGGACGCCGTGCCGCTCGAGCGCCATGAGCATCGCCCGGCGCACCCCGTCCCCCTTCTCGATGGGCTGGATGAGGTCCCAGGCATCGGCCGCGGAGCCGTAGCCGACGACCTCGGCGTAGACCTTCGCGCCGCGCGCCCTGGCGTGCTCCAGGTCCTCCAGGATGAGCGCCCCGGCGCCCTCGCCCAGCACGAAGCCGTTGCGCGTGGCGTCGAACGGCCGCGACACGGTCTCGATCGGTTCGCCCGGCCGCGGCAGGCCCATGCCGCGCATATTGGAGAAGCCGATGTGCACGATCTCGTGCAGCGGGTTCTCCGTGGCGCCGGCCACGGCGGCCACGAAATCGCCGCGCCGGATGCCCTCGGCCGCCTCGCCGATGTTGTGCGTGCCCGTCGAGCAGGCCGTCACGACGCACATGTTGTGGCCGCGGATGCCCGTCTCGATGGCGATCTGGCCGGAGGCCGTGTCGGGCAGCATGTTGGCGATGAAGAAGGGGCTGACGGCGCGAGAGCCCTTCGTCTCCCAGGTCGTCTTGTTGTCCATGATCAGCTGCGGCCCGCCGCCCCCGGAACCGAAGATGACGCCGATCTCGTCGCGGTTCTCGGGCGTGATCTCGAGGCCCGCGTCGGCCAGCGCCTTCTTGGCCACGGCGACGCCCATGACCACGTTGCGGTCGGTGCGCCGGATGGCCTTGAAGTCCATCCACTCGGTCGGCTCGAAGTCGTTGACCTCGCCCGCCGCCTGCGCTTCGTAGGGCGACGGATCGAAGCGGGTGATGCGCTTGAGGCCGCTGTTGCCCTCGACCAGGTTGGTCCAGACGGTCTCCAGGTCCTGCCCGATTGGGCTGACGATACCGAGGCCGGTGACGGCCACTCGGCGGTCGTAGTCGGGTCTGCGCATGTGCGGATCGTTCTCCTGTCGGTGGTGCGGTCGGGTCAGGCGGGGCTGGCGATGGTCTCGGGCAGTTCGACCGCGTCGAGCGCGAGGGCGCGCGGGGCAGCCGGATCGTCGACGGCCACGGCGCGGGCCTCGGGCGCGATGCGACGCACCAGCCCGGAAAGTACCCTGCCGGGTCCGACCTCGACGAAGGCGCGCACGCCCTCATCGAGCATGGCGTTGACGGCGGCGATCCAGTCCACGCCGCGGGTGAGGTGCTCGATCAGCTCGGCCCGGCAGGCCTCGCCGGTGGTCAGGCGCCGCGCATCGGCATTGGCCAGCAGCGGCACTTCCGGGTCGCGGAACTCGACGCCCTCGATGGCACGCCGCATCCCCTCCGCTGCCCCCGTCATCAGCGGGGAGTGCGCGGCCACGCTCACGGGCAGCACGATGGCGCGCTTGGCGCCCATGCCGCGGGCCGCCTCCGCGGCGACCTCGACCGCGCGGCGCTGCCCGCTCACGACGACCTGCCCGGGCGAGTTGCGGTTGGCGATGGCGAAGACGCCGGCTGCCTGCCCGGCCGCCTCGAGCTCGGCCAGGTGCTCGTCGGCGAGGCCGATGACGGCGGCCATGGCGCCGTCGCCTGAGGCGGCCTGCATGAGCCGCCCGCGCTCTCGAACGAGGCGCACCCCGTCGGCGAGGCTGATCACCCCGGCTGCGACCATGGCGCTGTACTGGCCCATCGAGTGGCCGGCGCAGAAGGCCGGCTCGATGGCTCGGGTGCCGGCGGCCGCCCAGGCCTCCTCGAGCGCGCGCAGGAAGGCGATCGACGCCGCCAGCAGCGCCGGCTGGGCGTTCTCCGTGCGGTCCAGCTCCTCGGCCGGGCCGTCCCAGGCGAGCCTGCTGATGGGCTCACCGAGCGCCGCGTCGGCCTCGGCGAAGACGGCCCTGGCGGCGCCCGACGAGTCGGCGAGCTGGCGCGCCATGCCCACCGACTGCGACCCCTGCCCGGGGAAGACGTAGGCGACCACTTCCATCGGCGCCAGCCTACCAGCGCGGCACGCGCACCCCGCCTCTTCGCATGCAAGCCTGCAACCTTCACGCGGGGGCGCTACGCTCGCGTGGGATGGACGACGCACGCACACCGCCCAGCGATGCCGACGGCTACAGCGAAGCCGTCGAGTCGGCCGGCAGCAGCCTCCAGAACCCGCGTCAGCTCTCCGACCGCATCGCCATGGGCCGCGCCCTGTGGCGCGACCTGGTCATCGGCTTCGCGGCCCAGCTGGGCGAGCTCCGCCTGGGCTTCACGCAGCTGGCAGCCCTCTACGCCGCCGCGGGCACGGCCACCCTGACCATCCAGGACCTGGCCGAGCAGATCGGCCGCTCGGTGTCGGCCACCAGCCGGGTCGTCTCCGCGCTGGAGCAGCGCGGCCTGCTGCAGCGCCAGCCAGAGATCGCCGACCGCCGCCAGCGAACGGTGCGGGT
>DASSPM010000048.1:0-32152 GCA_035699625.1 Candidatus Limnocylindrales bacterium
TGCATAACCACCAGCCGGTGGGCAACTTCGGCTGGGTCTTCGAGGACGTCCACCGGAGCGCCTATGCGCCCATGCTGGGCGCGCTCGAGCGACATCCGCGCGTGCGACTCGGGCTGCACTACACGGGCTCCCTGCTCGAGTGGCTCGAGGCCGAGCATCCCGAGACGCTGGAGCGGCTGCGCGCCCTCGTGGCCCGTGGCCAGGTCGAGCTCTTGGGCGGCGGGCACTACGAGCCGATCCTGGCCAGCCTGCCCCAGGCCGACCGGGCGGCCCAGCTGATGGTCATGGCCGATGAGGTCGAGCGCCTCTTCGGCGTCCGGCCCCGTGGCGCATGGCTGGCGGAGCGCGTCTGGGAGCCCTCGCTGCCGGCCGACCTGGCCGACGCCGGCTACGAGTGGACCGTCCTCGACGACAACCACTTGCGCGCGGCCTCGGTGCCCGAGGACGAGATGTGGGGCACCTACACGACCGACGACCAGGGTCGCCGGCTGACCCTCTTCGGCACCGAGCAGGGCCTCCGCTACCGCATCCCCTTCGGCGAGGTGGAGGAGGTCATCGACCACCTGCGCCGCCATGCCACCCAGGACGGCCGGCGCCTCGGCACGATGGGCGACGATGGCGAGAAGTTCGGCGCCTGGCCGGGCACCTTCGAGCACTGCTGGGGCGATGGCGCCTGGGTCGACCGATGCTTCGCGGCGTTCGAGGCGAACGCGGACTGGCTGACCACGACCACGCCCTCGGCCTGGCTCGACACACAGCCACCGGTCGGGCGCATCTACGTGCCCACGGCCTCGTACGTGGAGATGACCCAGTGGGCGCTGCCGGCCAACGAGTCGGGCCCCTTCCACGACGCGCTGGAGGCGGCGCGCCTGGAGGGCCGCGTCGAGGCGCGTTTCCTGCGCGGAGGCTTCTGGCGCAACTTCATGGCCCGCTACCGCGAGATCAACGACCTGCACAAGCAGATGCTGCGGGCGTCGCGCAAGGTGGCCGCCATCTCCGACCCGGCGGTGCGGCGACACGCCCGTGAGCACCTGCTGCGCGGCCAGTCCAACGACGTCTACTGGCACGGCCTCTTCGGCGGCATCTACATCGTGCACATGCGGCTGGCCGTGCTGGCCGAGCTGATCGCCGCCGAGGACCTGGCCGACGGCTGGGCTGCGGGCCGCACTCTGGGCGCCCCGTCGGACACGGCGGCCTTCGCCGCCGGCCTCGTGGATAGCGACCTCGACGGCGTCGACGAGGCGCTGCTCTCGACTCCCGGGCAGGTCGTGGTGGTCGACCTGGCGGAGGGCGCCGGCATCGGCAGCTGGGACCTGCGCGCGGCGCGCCTGGCGCTGGCCTCCGTGCTGCGCCGCCGGCCCGAGGCATATCACGAGACGCTGCGCCAGCATGAAGCCAGGGCCGCCGGCGACGCGGCCGCCGATCCGGCCGCCGCGGGCGCGACGGAGGGCACGGCCGGCGACGCGCCGCGCACCATCCACGACGTCGTGCAGGCGAAGGAGCCCGGCCTGACGACGCACCTGGTCTACGACTGGCACGAGCGGCGCAGCAGCCTCGTCCATCTGCTGCCCGCGGTCGCCGACGGCGACGGCATCGGCCCGACGGAGCTCTCGAGCGCCGCCTACCGCGAACTGGGCGACTTCGCCGACCAGCCCTTCGAGGTCGTCTCGCTCGATGCGCGGGAGCTGGTCATCCGGCGTCATGGCCATCTCCACGTCGAGGGCGGGCCGCATGCGCTGCGGGTCACCAAGTCGCTCCGGCTCGGCGGCGGCCGGCTCGACCCGACGCTCTCGCTGGAGACGGCGCTGCGCAACGACTCGGGCGTCGAGTCGGCCTTCGAGCTGGCGCTCGAGTGGGGCCTGCAGCTGATGGGCGGCGGTGGCAATCCGGCCGCCTACTACGAGCTGCCGGCGGGTAAGGACGCAGGTGGCGCCGTACGCCGGCTACGGCACGACGGAACGGGCGACGAGGAGGGGCTGGACGGGTTCGCCTGCGGCAACGACGATGTGGGCGTGCGCATCGATGTGCGGGCGACCCCGGCGGCACGCGTGACCTGGTATCCCATCGAGACGGTCTCCAACTCGGAGGCCGGCTTCGAGCGCGTCTACCAGGGCAGCGCCCTGCTGTTGCGCTGGCCGCTGCGCCTGGCGCCGGGCGAGGAGCAGCGTTTCGAGGTCCACTTCGCGGCACGGCAGGCGGAGGACGCCACACCATCCGCCGCAGCTGTCGGGGAGCGCTGATGTACCTGCCTGCGGAGCCGGTCGCCGAGGCGGCCGCCCAGCCGATGGAGGCAGCGCCGGGCCGCGGCGCCTTCACCTTCATGCTCCATTCCCACCTGCCCTACGTGCGCGAGAACGGGACCTGGCCGCACGGCGAGGAGTGGCTCTACGAGGCGCTCGCGGAGACCTACCTGCCGCTGCTCGACATGCTCGGGGCGCTCGGCGCGGCGGGCATCCGCGGCGGCGTCACGCTCGGCCTGACGCCCATCCTCTGCGAGCAGCTGGCGGACCCCCTGGTGGTGGAACGCTTCGTCGAGTACGCCGAGGACCGTACCGCCCGCGCCGAGCGCGACGTGGAGCGCTTCCGTGCCGCAGGCGGTGAGCAGGCCGGGGCGCTCTCGGCGCTGGCCGGCTGGTACGCCGGCTGGTACGGCCATGCCCGCGACGCCTTCGTGGGCACCTACGGCCGCGACGTGTTGGCCGCCTTCCGTGGCCTCCAGGACGACGGCGTGATCGAGATCGCCACCTGTGCCGCGACGCACGGCTACCTGCCGCTGCTCATCAGCGACAGCGCCATCCGCGGCCAGCTGCGCGAGGGCATCCGCTCGTACGAGCGCTTCTTCGGGCGCCGGCCGCGCAGCATCTGGTTGCCCGAGTGCGCCTACCGCCCGGCCGTGCCGGCCGGCTCGCCGCTCGATGCCGAGCGGGTCGCGCGCGATCCGCAGGCGCTTCTCCGGCCCGGTATCGAGGACTGGCTGCAGGCGGAGGGCATCGAGCTCTTCTTCACCGAGACGCAGCTGCTCGAGGGTGGCCCTGCCACGACCGCCACTCGGGGCGAGCTGATCGGGCCCTACGGCGCCGTGCGCCGCCGGCGCGGCGCGCCCAGCCCGAAGGACGAACCGCCCACCGCCGCGACCACCTACGAGCCCTACTTCGTGCGTCAGAGCGAGGTGGCCGTGGTCGGCCGCAACGAGCGCACCAGCCTGCAGGTCTGGTCGGGCACGGTGGGCTACCCGGGCGACTTCGTCTACCGCGAGTTCCATCGCCGCGACGACGTCTCGGGCCTCCAGTACTGGCGCATCAGCGGGCGCGGCGTGGACCTGGGCGAGAAGGGCCTCTACGACCCGGCGATCGCTCGCGCCCGTGCGCGTGACCACGCGGCGCACTACGCCTGGCTGGTGCACGAGCTGCTCGAGGAGCGGCGCCTGGCCGGCCAGGGCGATCCGCTCATCGTCTCGGCCTACGACACCGAGCTCTTCGGTCACTGGTGGTTCGAGGGGGTCGACTGGCTGGGCGACGTCGTGCGCCACCTGGCCGGCGACCCGGAGGTCGAGCTTGTCACCGCCGGCACCCGGCTCGATACCCACCCACCGACGCACGCGGTGGACCTGCCCGAGGGCAGCTGGGGGCTGGGCGGCACGCACTTCACCTGGTGGAACGACCAGACGGCCTGGTTCTGGCCCGAGATCCACGCCGCCGAGCAGCGTCTGGAGGCGCTCGTGGCGGCCGAGGCACGCACCGGCGGCGGGGCGCCTGGCGAGGGCGAGGCGGGCGACCCGGAGCGCGTGGCGCACCTGCGCCAGGCCTGCCGCGAGGCGCTCCTGCTGCAGTCGAGCGACTGGCCCTTCCTGGTCACCACCGGACAGGCCGGCGAGTACGCCACGGACCGCTTCCGGGACCATGTGGCCCGCTTCTCCAGGCTCTGCGACGAGCTCGAGGCGACGCCCATCGGGCAGCCGCTGCCGGCCGCCGCCATCGAGGCGCGGCGCACCGTCGAGCTCCAGGATGACCCCTTCCCGACGCTCGAGCCGCGCTCCTTCGGCCCGCCCGAGGTGGCCGGGCCGGGCTGGGCGGAGCGGCAGTTCGGGCTCGCCGCGAGCGGCGGGTGACGCGCGGCCGACTGGCCGTCCACGGCCACTTCTACCAGCCCGACCGGCGCGACCCCTTCAGTGGCCTCATCCCGCCCGAGGCGAACGCCGCGCCCCACCCGAACTGGACCAGCCGTATCACCGCCGAGTGCTACGGCCCGAACGCCGCCAGCGGCAACTTCGGGCGCATCGGCTGGGACATCGGGCCGGCGCTGGCGACGTGGCTGCGACGCGAGCAGCCCGGCGTGCACGCGGCCATCGTGGAGCAGGAGCACGGCCACAACGGGCTGGCACAGGCCTACCACCACGCCATCCTGCCCCTCGCCTCGGCGCGCGACCGGCGGACCGAGATCCGCTGGGGCCTGCGCGACTTCGAGCTGCGCTTCGGGCATCGGCCGGCGGGGCTCTGGCTACCCGAGACGGCGGTCGACCTGCTGACCCTGCGCATCGCCGCCGAGGAGGGCGTCGGCTACACCATCCTGGCTCCCTGGCAGGCGGGCACGTCCGGCATCGACACGCGGCGGCCCTACCGCGTCGTCCTCGGCGTGCGCAGCATCATCGTCGCCTTCTACGACGGGCCGCTCTCGGCCGCCGTCAGCTTCGAGCCCGAGGCGACCGTCGATGCCGGCGCCTTCGCCCGCGAGCGCGTCGCGCCGGCGCTCGAGCCGGCCCTGGCCGACGGCTCGCCGCCGCTGCTCGTGGTGGCCACGGACGGCGAACTCTACGGGCACCACCAGACCTTCCGCGACCTCTTCCTCGAACACCTCACGACGGATGTGGCGGCGGGCGTGGCGGGGCCGGCACCCGCACCCTCGGAGCGCGGCCGGGCGACCCGTGCAGCAGCCCGACGGGAGGAGGCGCGGCAGGCCCGACGGCCTCGCCCGGCGCCCAAGCCCGCCGCGGCCGAGCGCGCAGCACCGCCCTGGGAGCTGACCACCCTGGGCGACGTGCTGGCCGACCCGCACCGTCAGCACCTGCCGGTGATGACCATCCAGGAGCGCACCAGCTGGTCCTGCCACCACGGCGTGGCGCGCTGGTCGGCCGAGTGTCCCGACGCCCACGACGGCCGCTGGAAGCAACCGCTGCGCGCGGCCTTCGACCGACTCGCGGCGTCCGTGGACCGCGTCTGCGAGGCCGAGGCGCGTGCCCTGGGCGTGGACCTCTGGGCGGCGCGCGACGGCTACGCCGACGTGGCCAGCGAGTTCGCACCGCCCGAGGCGTTCGTGGAGCGCACCCTCGCCGCTGCCACGCAGGGAGCGCCGGCACGCGCCGCCCGGCTGGCGGCCGATGCGGGCGCCGCCGAGCGACTGGGAGCGCTGCTCTCGGCGCAGGCGTCGCGCCTCTCGATGTTCGCCTCGGACGGCTGGTTCTGGGACGAGCCGTCGCGCGTGGAGACGGCCCAGGTGATGCGCTTCGCCGCGCATGCGGCACGCATCGTCGACGACCTGGCCGGGACCGATCTCGAGGCGGAGCTCGTGGCCGACCTGGCCGCCCTGCGCTCGCCGCGCGACCGGCGCGACGGCGCCGCCCTCTACCGCGCCGCGCTGGCCGCGGTCGACGCGGCGCGCACCGCCTGAGGCGCGATCAGGCGGCCGGCCCGAGCAGCCGCCGCCAGCGGAACGCCGGCCGGTAGTCGAGGCCCTCGTAGAGCGCCGTGGCGGCCGCGTTCGCGGCGTCGACCGAGAGCCACACCAGGGGATGACCCTGGGCCAGCCCCGCGCGCGTCGCCACCGTCGTCACCAGGCTGCCGTAGCCCTGCCGGCGGCGCGAGGCCACGACGCCCACGCCGTGCAGCGCGGCCAGTCCCTCGAGCCCGACCGCCAGGCGGGCCACGGCCACGGGCTGGCCTGCGAGGCGCACCAGGTAGGCGCGCAGGCGACCGGCGGCGATGCCGGCACGCAGGGCCGCCAACCGGTCCCCGGCATCCGCTCCCGCGAGGCCGAAGATGGAGCGCTCGACCGCCTCGTGCTCCGCCGCACTGCGTTCCGTGACCGCCTCGATGCGCAGGCTCGGGTCGAGATGGGGAACGACGCCGGCCCGCCGGGCCAACATCACGGTCTCGCCGCCGGACGGCGTCCAGTCGGCCTCGACGAGGCGCGTCGCCAGGTCGGGCGGCCGGGTGAGCCCTTCGGCCAGGAGCAGCGCCGGGTGCTCGCCGCGCGCTCGCGCGTGCGCTGCCAGCGCCATCGCCCGCGCCTGCCAGTCGTGCTCCGTCCAGCGCACGCAGGCGGCGAAGTCGAAGGCCGGACCCCGGCCGGGGCACGAGGCCAGGCGGACGCCCAGCTCCGGCATCTCGGCGACACTCGCACCGGCCAGCGCTGCCAGCCCGACCAGGCCGCGCTCGATCGCTTCCAGCTCCGCCTGCGTGGGTGGCGCGGGCACCTCGGCCGGTCGGTCGCGACGCGGCCGGGCGGTCTCGGGGCGGCGGACGGGGGTTCGGGCGTGCGGCTGCACGCCCGAACCCTAGCGTGAGCTAGCTATGGACGCCCAGGCAGAGCGAGAAGCCCATGTGGGTGCCCGGGTTGTGCGCCCCGTCGATGCCCCGCCCATGCGGCGTGTGGGACGAGATGTGGAACTGGCCGTACTCCCAGCCGCTGGGCGAGCCGTCCGCGTTGAAGTCGACGCACGGGCTGTGCGCGGCAGCGGGGCCGGCGAGCGCGAGGCTGAGCAGCAGCACGGCAAGGATCGTGATGAGCCGACGCATGGTCACCTCCTACACGTGGGCCGCCATTCTCGGGGCGATCACCACGGCATACGTCCGCACCGATGGATCGGATGCATCCTCAGTAGACGATCACCCGTCGGGCGCCGTCGCCGCGCCGCATCGCCTCGAGGGCGTCCTCGACGTCCTCGAGGCCGATCGTGCCGCTGATCAGCCGCTCCACGGGCAGGCGTCCCTCCAGGTGGAGCCGCGCCAGCTCGGGGAAGACGACCGCCGGCAGGCTCGAGCCGTAGTTGGAGCCCAGCAGCCGCTTGCCCTCGTCCACGAAGCGGTAGACATCCAGGCCGGCGCGCGCGCCCTGCGGCGTCATGCCGACCAGCGTGACCGTTCCACCCGCGCGGACCAGCTCGACGGCCAGCTCCACCGTCTCGACCAGGCCGATGCACTCGAGCACGTGGTCGAAGCCGCCCTCGGGCGCCAGCAGGCGCACGCCCGCCGGCATGCCCTGGCTGTCTCCGGGACTGGCCAGGACGCCGTCGCTCGCGCCGAGCTCCCGCGCCAGGTCGAGCTTCTCCGGGCGGCTGTCGACCACGACGATGAACGATGCTCCCGCCAGCCGGGCGCCGAGCAGCGCCGAGAGCCCCACGCCGCCAAGACCGATGATGACGACCGACTCGCCGGCGGCGACGGCTGCGGTGCGGGTGGCCGCGCCGACCCCGGTGGCGACGGCGCAGCCGATGAGCGCCGCCACCTCCGGCGGCGTGCGCCGGTCCACCGGGATGGCCGCCTCGGCGGCCACGACCTGCCGCTGCCCGAAGGTGCCGATGCCACAGTAGGCCCCGACCGGGCGGCCGTCGTCCGTGCGCAGGCGGACCAACTCGGGGTCGAGGCGGTGGCCGGAGCCGACCGGCCGCGCACAGAGCCAGCCCTCTCCGCGCAGGCAGGCCGGGCAGCGACCGCAGGGCGCGGTCCAGGCCAGCACGACCAACGCACCGGGCTCGAGACCAGGGAAGCGTTCGCTCACGCCGGGCCCGAGTGCCTCGACCTCGGCGGCACCCTCGTGGCCGAGGACCAGCCCGGTGGGTCGCGACCATTCGCCGTCGACCACGTGCAGGTCGGAGTGGCAGACGCCGCTGGCGAGCATGCGCACAACGACCTCGCCCGGCCCCGGCGCGTCGAGCCGCAGCTCCTCGATCGAGAGCCGCCGGTGGGGCCCGCGGAAGACGGCGCCGCGCGTGGTCGTCACTGCCCCTCGGCAGCGGACCGCACGACCTCCTCGTCGAAACGCTCCATGGCCGCCACCACGCGCCCCGGGTCGGTCTCGTCGAAGACGAGCACGAGCAGCTCCACGCCGAGCCTCGCGAAGGCGGCCACGTCGTGCCGCATCGCCTCCGGTCCGCCGGCCAGGGCGTAGCCGCTCGCGGGCGGGTCGCCGAAGCGGACGCGGACCCGGGCCGAGAGGGTCGGCATCGGCCGGCCGGCGGCCTCCGCCGCGGCGCGCACGATCGGCAGGCGCTCGGCCCACTGCGCCGGCCCGGCCTGGCTCGAGTGATAACCGTCGGCCAGCCGGCCCGCGCGACGCAGGGCCGGCTCGCTCCGGCCGCCGATCCAGATGGGCAGCCCGCCGCCCTGGGCGGGCAGCGGCCCGAAGACATAGTCGTCGAGCGGATGGAAGCGGCCCTCGAAGGGCGGCGGGGCGCCCGACCAGAGGTGACGCCAGAGGCGGATCGTCTCGTCGAGATAGGCGCCGCGCACGCGGAACCGGTCGGCCACGCCGAGGTTGCCGAACTCGGCGCGATCCCAGCCCACGCCGACGCCGGCGATGACGCGCCCCCCGGTCAGCGCGTCGAGTGTGGCCAGCTCCTTGGCCAGCACGACCGCGTTGCGCATGGGCACGACGATGACGCTCGTGCCGAGCCGGATCCGGGAGTGACGCGCGCCGACCCAGGCGAGCGTGGTGATGACGTCGAAGATGGTGCCGTACTCCTCGGCGGAGTCCGTCTCGACCAGGACGTGGTCGGTCGTCCAGACCGAATCCCATCCGAGCCGCTCGGCCGTCTCCGCCGCGGCGGCGATGCCCTCGGCGGTCGCGCCGTCGCGCAGGGAGGGCAGGGCGATGCCGTATCTCATGGCCGCGATGGTAGCCGCTGGCCCGGCGCCGGACGTGGCTCCGGTGCCCCGACCGGATCGTCCGTGACCAGCAGGCGCCGGCCCAGGAGGGCCACCGAGAGGCGAGCCACGACCTCGCCGTCCAGCGACCGTCCGAGCAGCCGCTCGACCCGGTCGAGGCGGTAGCGCACGGTGCGGGCTCCAGTGCCCAGCCGGCGCGCCGCCCCGGTCACCGACTGCCCCTCGTCGAGCCAGGCCTGCAGCGTGGTCACCAGCGCCATGCCGCCACGTGCGGCCGACGCGAGCGGCGCCAGCCAGCGCGCGACCGAGCCGGCCAGCAGCTCGGCATCGGCCAGCAGGGCCCGCTCGACGACCAGGCTGTCCACGTCCACCAGGCGGCGCGTCAGGCCCAGTGCGCGCGCCGCGCGCAGCGCCACGAGCGCATCGCCATGGACCGCCGCGAGCGCCGAGAGTCGCGTGGGCTCCGAGCGGACCGCCCACCAGTCGCCCAGGGGCGCCAGTCGGGCGACGACTTCCTCGAGGCTGGCCGGGGCGCGCCACGGGTCGGCCAGCAGCAGCACCAGGTCGCCGCCGCGCATGGCCACCAGGTGCGCCTGGCGGGCGGGCGAGCGCGCCAGCACCCGGCTGACCTCGTGCGCCACGGCGCCCTCGTCCTCGATCTCGCCCGCGGCACGCACCAGGAGCAGCCGGTAGGCGCCCTCCTGCGCGAGCCCGAGCTGGCCAGCGCGGCGCATCACCCGTGCCGCCCCCGGCTCCCCGGCGACGAGCGTGAGCAGCTCGTCGAGGACTGCCCGCCGGGTGGCCCCGGCGCGGGCGGCGAGCGCGCGCTCGGCCGTGCTGTAGCCCTCCGAGAGCGCAGCCGCGACGTCGTCGCCAGCGCGCAGGAGGGCGCCGCCCAGGCTGGCCAGCGCCGCCACCTCGCCTGGCCTGGCCAGCTCGGTCGCCAGACCCCAGGCGACCCAGGCCGTGGTCAGATAGCGGTCGAGCGGGCGGGCCAGGGGCTCCGCCGACCGGGCCGCCGCGGCGCCCTCGTCCCGTAGCCGGTCGAGCTCGGCCGGCGCTAGCCGCGCGCCCCGCCCGACGGCGGCCAGGAATGCCCGCACGGTCTCCTCCAGCGGCCCCGGGTCGGCCTGGCCGAGGTCCGCCGCGACGCCCCTCGCGATCTCCGGCGTGCGGCCCGCAAGGCGCGCCAGCAAGCCGCGATGGGCGGCGCCTCGTTCTTGCCGAGGTCCGGCAATGAGCCTTCGCTCTTGTTCGTCGTTCTCGACATCACCTGCCACGAATCGGAGATTATCATGCCTCGGACGGCGAGGGCCGCGCGTCCTCGCCGTCGCCAGCGGCCACCTGATCCATGACCGGGACCCGAAACGAAGATGCTCACCACGAACCGCTTCACCAACCATCTCAAGACCTGGCTCCTGCTGGCCGCCCTCGGTGGCCTGCTCGTCCTCGCCGGCGGTGCCCTCGGCGGCACCAGCGGCATGACCATCGCTCTCGGCCTGGCCGTCGCCCTGAACCTCTTCGTCTACTGGAAGAGCGACTCCATCGCCCTGGCGGCGAACGGCGCGCGGCCCCTCGCGCCGGGTGAGCTGCCGGCCGTCGAACGCATCGTGCGCGACCTCGCCGGGCGGGCCGGCATCCCCATGCCGAGGCTCTACGTCATCGAACGCCCGGAACCCAATGCCTTCGCCACGGGCCGCAGCCCCAGCCACGCGGCGGTGGCCGTCACCAGCGGCATCCTCGAGCTGATGGACGAGCGCCAGCTGCGCGGGGTGCTGGCCCACGAGCTGAGCCACGTGGCCAATCGCGACACCCTCGTCGGCACCATCGCCGCGACGATCGGCGCGGCGATCTCGTGGCTGGCCCAGATGGCCCAGTTCTCGATGTTCTTCGGCGGCCGCGAGGACGAGGAGAGCGGCGCCGGCGGCCTGATCGGGACGCTGGCACTGATGATCCTGGCGCCCATCGCCGCGCTCATCATCCAGCTGGCCGTGTCGCGCAGTCGTGAGTTCCTGGCGGATGCCTCGGGCGCGGCGCTGACGCAGGATCCCGAGGGCCTGGCGACCGCCCTCGAGCGACTCGAATCGGCCAACGAGGGCATGCGCGGAGTCTTCGCCCGGCTCGGCCGGCGACCACAGCCGGTGCCTGCGGCGACGGCGCACCTCTACACCGTCACTCCCCTCTCGGGGCAGGCCCTCGGTTCCCTCTTCAGCACCCACCCGCCCATCGCCGACCGGGTGCGGCGCTTGCGGGCCATGGCCGGCGGCGCCTGGCGCTGACGCTCCGACTCAGTCCCCGAGGACGATGCGCCGCGCCCACTTGATGGGCGGCGTGCCGTGCGACAGGACGGCCTCGAGGTGCTCGGTGTAGTCGAAGCCGGGCGTGTCGCCCAGGCCGCCCACGACGCGTTGCTCCGGCACGCTCTCGGCTGACGCCCCCGTCGCCAGCGCCGCCCGGCGGCGCACCGCCACCTCGAGCTCCCAGAACTCGAGCGAGCCGAGGTAGTAGGTGCACAGCTGGGTGGACGTGAGGCGCGCGCGAAGCCACTTGGCGCGGGCCTCCTGTTCCTCCTGGAAGCTGCGCCGGACCATCAGGTCCATCGCCTCGTGCTCGCTCAGCTCGGCCGTGTGCGTGAGCACGTCGAGGATGGCGTTGGCCACGGCGCGCAGGTAGAACTTCCAGTGGAAGAGCATCAGCGCCGGGTCGCGCCGGCCGTAGCCGACGTCCATCATCACCTGCGTCACGTAGACCGCCCAGCCCTCGGCGAACATGCCATCCCGGAAGACCGCCCGCGTCAGCGAGGGGCAGCGGTTGGACCAGGAGAGCTGCAGGTAGTGGCCGGGCACGGCCTCGTGGATGCAGAGCAGGCGCAGCATCCGGTCGTTGTCCTCGCGCAGGTAGGACTCCGTGCGCTCCGGCGGCCAATCGTCGCCCGGCGGCGTCACCCAGAAATGGCTCGGCTGTGCCGCGTCCAGCGGACCGGGCGGGCTCAGGAAGGCGCCGCCATAGGCACGCATGAAGATCGGCGTCCAGGTGATGCGCAGCGGTTCGCGCGGCAGGCCGACCATCTGGTTGCGGCGCACGAAGCCCTCGATCCGCGCGACCTCCCGCTGGCAGTAATCGAGCAGGCTCTCGGGCGTCTGGTGCTCGCGCGCGACGGCATCCAGGACGCGCTGCACGATCTCGTTCTCGACCGCCTCGCCCTCTCCTTCGGGCAAGGGCTCGTCGGGCAGCCAGGTCGGCCACAGCTCCCGGGCCAGGCGGACCATCTCGTCGCGCACCCGCTCGAAGTCGCGCCTGGCGCTGGCCAGGATGTCCGCCGCCGGGCGCTCGCTCGACAGCGTATGGCGCAGCTTGGCCCCGAAGAGCTCACTGCCCAGGCGCCCCTCCCCCTTGGCGCGGGCACGCACGTCGCGGTCCAGGAAGGTACGGAACTCGTCGAGCGCGGCGCGCACGGGCGGCGCGGCCTCGGGGATGGTGCGGTGGTGGTCGATGTCGCGGTCCCGCGCACGCTCCATCTCGGCCATGGCGATGGCCTCGTCGATGAGCTCGCCGATGCCCGCCAGCTGCTCCAGTGCCGTCTCGGTGTGCAGCAGCGAGACCGGCCGGTCGGGCATGCCCAGCAGGTTCCCGCGCGCGGCGGCAAGCACGGCGGGGATGCCCGCCATGCGGCCCAGGAAGGCATCGCCCCGGTGGCGGAATGGGGCATAGTCCCGGGCGAGCAGGGCGAAGAGGCCGCTGCCCAGGAGGTACACGTAGCGCAGCGGATCCCACGTCTCCTGGCGCAGCACCTCGTCCTCGAAGAGTGCGGCGTCGATGGCCTCGAGCAGGATCGACCGGTCGACGCGCTCGTCCGGGGAGAGGTCGTCCTCGGACAGCGACTCCGCCGCCGCGCGGTGCCGGCGCAGCAAGGCGATGCGCGCCAGGCGACCGGTACCGCCCATGTCCGGCCAGCGGTCGTCGTAGGTGTGGAAGCCGACGTCCGTGGCGAAGACCGGATCGGCCACGAACCAGTCATCGAGGAAGGCGTGCAGGACGCGGTCGTAGGCCGTCTTCGGTTCGGGACGCCGGTCCCTGGTGAGCGGCGTGAAGGGACGGGGAATGGTCGACATCGCCTCTCCTGGGAGCTGGCACCAGTGGGCCGGGCGAACCGGCAGTGCCCGGGAACATCGTAGCGGGCGCGCGCGGCGTGTACGATGGCCGGGCTCCACCCGCCGGAGGATGCTCAATGGTCGACCTCGTCGCCCGCGTGCTCATCAACGCCGCCGCGCTCTTCGCCGCGGTGAAGCTCGTGCCCGGGCTGTCGTTCCCGCTCAGCGACACGGATGACTGGCTCAAGCTGATCATCGTGGCCTTCGTCTTCGGCCTGATCAACAGCTACCTGAAGCCCATCGTGAAACTGCTCAGCCTGCCCGTCAGCCTGATGACGATGGGCCTCGTCGGCTTCGTCATCAACGCGGCCATGCTGATGCTGCTGGCGCTCCTGAGCGACGCACTCGGGCTCGGCTTCAGCATCGCCGGCTGGCCCGAGGGCGGCCTCGGCCTGGACGTCATCGTGGCCGCTCTGCTGGGCGCGCTCGTGGTGAGCGTCGTCTCGACCATCCTGTCGCTGCTGCTGGGCCAGAAGCGCATCCTCGGCATCCGCGTCTGACCGACCGCCGGGCGGCGCCCCGTCGGCGCGAGCCGGGGGGCCGCTCCCCGGCCCATGTACCCTGTCCCGACCATGACCGAGCGCCCCTCGCACGCCCGACGCGCCTTCGCCGAGCGCCTGGCGACCCGTCCGCTGCTCTTCGACGGCGCCATGGGCACGCTCCTCTTCAGCCGCGGCGTGCCGCAGCGTGCTTCACTCGATGAGCTGGTCGAATCGCGGCCCGACCTTGTCGGTGCGGTGCATCGCGAGTACATCGAGGCCGGCGCGGACGCGATCGAGACGTGCTCCTTCGGCGCCAACCGCCTGCGCCTGCGGGCCCACGGACTGACCGACCGGGCGGGCCGCCTCAACCGACGGGCGGCACAGCTGGCACGCGAGGCACGCGACGTCTCCGGGCGAGACGTGCTGGTGGCCGGCTCCATCGGGCCGCTCGGAGCTGCGCTGAGAGGGCCGGACCGGCCGCCGCACGCCGACGTCGAGGCCGCCTTCCGGGAACAGGTCGAGGGCCTCCTGGAGGGCGGCGCGGACCTCCTCGTCTTCGAGACCTTCTCCGACCTCGAGGAGCTGCTGGCCGGCGTGGAGGCCGCGCGCAGCCTCTCCGACCTGCCCATCCTGGCCGAGATGACCTTCGGCGAGGACCTGCAGGCGATGGACGGCACGACACCCCAGACGGCGGCCACGGCGCTGGCCACGGCCGGCGTCGACGCGGTCGGCGTCAACTGCGGCGTCGGTCCGCTGGTCTGCCTCGATGCGCTCGCCGGCATGGGCCGGCCGTCGCTCCACCTGGCCCGGTCGATCATGCCCAACGCGGGCCTGCCGCAGCGCGTCGAGGGTCAGTTCGTCTACGCCGCCGGGCCGGCCTACTTCGGCGAGGCACTGCCGCGCTTCCTGGCCGCCGGGGCGCGCATCGTGGGCGGCTGCTGCGGCACCACGCCGGAGCACATCGCGGCCATGCGCAGCGCCCTCGACCGGGAGCTGGCGCGCGCGGCCGGCACGGCCGTCGCGGGGGCCACGGGCGCATCCGAGTCGCCACGCACGACCATCGTCGAGCGCGCGCCATCGGGGGCTGCGGGCGAGCCGCCGCCGCCGACCAATCTCGCGCGCAAGCTGGCCGCCGGCGAGTGGGTCGTCTCGGTCGAGATCGACCCGCCGCGCTCCATCCGCATCGAGCGCACCATCGAGGCTGCGCGGCTGCTGCAGCAGGCGGGGGTCGACCTGGTGAACGTGAGCGACTCGGCCATGGCGCGCGTGCGCATGGGGGCCATGGCGGTCGCCTTCGGAGTGCAGCACGATCTCGACCTGGAGTGCCTGGTGCACTTCACCACGCGCGACCGCAACCTGATGGCGCTCGAGTCCGAGCTGCTCGGCGCCCACGCCCTCGGCGTGCGCAACATCCTGGCACTGACCGGGGACCCGCCGCGCGTGGGCGACTATCCCTCGAGCTCCAGCGTCTGGGACGTCGACTCGGTCGGCCTGATCGGCGTGCTGCGCCGTCTCAACCGTGGCGAGGACCAGGCCGGCAGCCCCATCGGCGCGCCGGCCGGCTTCACCATCGCTTGCGCGCTCGATCCGACGGCAGCCGACCTCGACCGCGAGATCGACCGGCTGGAGGCCAAGCTGGCCGCCGGCGCCGACCTGGTCATGACCCAGCCGATCTACGACCTGGGCCAGTGGGAGGGCTTCCTCGAGCGGCTCGGCCGGCGCTGGGGCAGGCCCGAGGTGCCACGGCCGGTGCTCCTCGGGGTGCTGCCCCTGCACACGGCGCGTCACGCCGAGTTCCTCCACCACGAGGTGCCCGGCATCACCATCCCCGACCACGTCCGGGCGGCCATGCACGCGGCCGGCGAGCGCGGCGCGGAGGTAGGCATGGAGATGGCGCTCGACCTCCTGGGGCGGACCCGCGCGCTCGTCCAGGGCACCTACATCATGCCCAGCTTCGGGCGCTACGAGCTGGCCGCCGAGCTGGTGCGCCGGCTGCGCGCCGCCGCACCGGCCGGGACCGACGCTCGCGCGTGAAGCGCCACCGGACCAGCCGCCTGGCGCTGGCCGGCTGGCTGGCCGCCGGGCTGCTGCTGCTGACGGCGGCCGCCGTCGGCGCCGACGGCCATGACCGCCGCGTGCCGCCCGGGCCGCCCTACCCGTCGCCCGCCGCGGACCGGGTCGTCTACGACTTCGCCGGGGCGTTCCGGCCCGGCACGTTGGCAGAAGCGACGCGCATCATCAGCGCCATCGAGGCGCGCACCGGCGCCGAGGTCGTGGTCTACACGCAGGTCAAGCCGGAGAGTGATACGCCCGACGCAGCCGAGCGCGACGCCATCGCGCTCATGGATCAGTGGGGCGTCGGCCGGCGCGGTTTCGACGACGGCCTGGTCATCCTCTTCGACCTCGACCAGAGTCTTGTCCACGGCCAGGTCCAGCTCTACGCCGGCCCGGGCTTCCGCGCTTCGTTCCTCTCGAACGCCGAGCGCCAGGCCATCTTCGAGCAGCGCATGCTGCCCCACCTGCGCGCGGGCGACCTCGACCGGGCGCTGCTCGAGGCGCTGGCCGCGGTGGACGCCAACGCCACGCCGGAGCACGCGCGACGGCTGGAGCAGGCGCGCTTCGTGGACGCCGCGCTGGGACTCGTGCTGGCGCCGCTGGCCTTCGTGCTACTCAGCGGCTGGGCGCTGCTGGCCTGGTGGCGCTACGGGCGCGACCCGGAGTACCTCGACGATCCGTCCATCCACATGCCCTCCCCGCCACCGGAACTGAGCGCCGCCGGCGGCACGCTCATCCAGGACGGCCGTGCCTCGCAGCGCACGCTGACCACGGCGCTGCTCGACCTGGCCAGTCGCGGCGCGCTCTCCTTCCGTACGGCCGCCGAGGGGACCGTCTGGCTCCAGCTGCTCGATGCCGCGAGCGTCGACGATGCGGACGTGGAGCGGGCCCGCCGGCGGCCCATCGGTGCTGCCGAGGAGGGCCTGCTGCGCGCGCTGCACGGCCTGGCCGAGGGCTTCGGCGTGGTCCCGCCCGAGGCGCTCACCGGCCTGGCGGGCAAGGTGCCCGACTTCGAGGGGGCGCTCGAGGCGCATCTCGTCGCCAAGGGCTGGTTCCGCGAAGCGCCGGCGCGTGCCCGATCGCGCTGGCGGCGCCGGGGCGCGCTCGTGCTGGCGGCCGGGCTCGCGGTGCTCTTCCTGGTCGGCCAGGGGCTGCCCTCGGGCGGCGCGTCGCTGCTCGGCGGCGGCATCGCCGCGGCCGGCGTGGTGATCCTCGCCGTGGCACCGGCGATGCCGGCAAGGACGATGGTCGGGGCGATGCTGCGGGCGATGCTGGCGGCCTACCGGCGCACGCTCTCCAAGCTGCTGGCGCAGGCGCGCTCGATGCGAGACGTGGTCGAGAGCGGCCAGGTGCCGTGGCTGGAGACGCCCGACCAGGCCGTGGTGTGGGGCGTGGCCCTCGGCCTGCACGAGGAGATCCAGCGCGTCCTCGATCGCAGCCTCGAGGACCTCGAGGCCGGCCGCGCCACGCCAGAGCGCGCCTGGCTGCCCGCCTGGTACGCCGTGTCGGGCGGCAGCGACGGCGGTGGCTCGGCGAGCGGGCCGATCGGCGTGGTCCCCGGGCTCTTCTCCTCGGGCGGCATGCCCAACGTGGGCGGCATGATGGCCGTGCTCGGCGGCGTCGGCGCAGCAGCCTCGAGCGACTCCGGCAGTTCGGACGGAGGCTCGGGTGGCTTCGGCGGCGGCAGCTCGGGCGGCGGCGGAGGCGGCGCCGGGGGCGGCTTCTAGGCCCCGTCGGCGGGCCGATGCGGCGCGTCGGCTAGACTCGGTGCCATGGGAGCGGTCGAGACCATGGACACCTTCTTCGAGCGCCTCAACGAGGACGACCGCGACGGCGCCGTGGCGCTCATGGACGAGCGCGCCGAGATGCGCGTGCACGTGGGCGACAGCGTCCAGACGCTGCGCGGCGTGGAGCGCGTCGGGGGCTGGTTCCTGCGCGCCGAGAAGGGCCTCAAGATGATCCCCGGCGAGATCCGGGATGACGGCACGACCTACGAGACGAAGCTGCTCGTGCTCCGGCCTGGCGTCCCCTCGCAGTACCTCGACGCCACCTTCCGGGTCGAGGCCGGTAAGATCACCTCGATCAACTTCTCCAAGCGCTGAGGCAGGCCCTCGGAAGGGCGGGTTCGTGCTCCCGGGCTACGGGGCGCTCGTCCCGCCCGCCGGGGCCGACGGGCCGCCACCGCCCGGCGTGGGGATGTTGATCGGGTCGCCGATGCGGATCTTGTCGGGGTCGCTGATCTGCGGGTTGGCCGCCAGCAACTCCTCGATGCTCAGGCCGAAGCGCTTGGCGATCTTGCTGACCGTGTCCCCGGCGCGCACGAGATAGACCTGGGCCGAGGGCGACGGCGGGGGCGCGCTCGGGCCCTCGGACGTGGTCGGCACGGCGGTCGGCGTGGGCGTCGCGACCGGGCCGGCGCCACCGCCGGAGAAGAGGCTCGGCGCGGCGAAGATGAGCAGCGCGGCGATGAGCAGCGCCGCGACGCCGACGGCGAGCGGCGGCAGGCTGGGCAGCCCCATCCGCGTGCGCAGCGTGGGATAGCTCTCGTGGCGCCGGGGCGGTTCCCAGGCCGGGGCATCGTGATGGGCCCGTGAGGCGAGTGGCGGGATCGGCGCGCGCAGCGTGCCCGAAGGCGCGCGCTCGGCGCGGTGTGCCGCGTGCGTGGCCGGCTCGGCGGGCTGCCCTGCGGGCCGTGCCGCGGCACGGTGGGCCAGGAAGGCAGGCGGTCCGTCGACATCGGTCGGCTGACCGGGCTCCTCCGCCATCGCCGCGTCGGCCTGGGCGGGCTCGTCGCTCGGCGGCTCCGCGGAGACCCCGTGCTCCTCCTGCCCGGCCCCGTCGGCCGCGGCGTGGTCCCAGAGACTCGCCGGTTCCTGCCCCGACACCCACGGCGGCGGGGTCGCCCAGTCGGGGCGGCGCTGCGGCCGAGGGGGCAGGTCGTCGCGGTAGTCCTCCTCGTCCCCATCGGGAGCAGGGGCGGCTTGGGCGTCGTCCACGGCCGGGGCCAGGCCACCCGCTGCGGGCACCGAGCGGGCCGCTTCGCGTGCCGCCCAGTCCTGGAAGGTGGGGCAGGCCGGGAATGCCGCGGCGAGGCAGTAGTTCGCCTGGTGGGCCAGCGCACGCGGCGCCGGACGGACCTCCGCGTAGCAGCGATGGCGGTGGTCGGGCTGTGTCGAGCGCCGGTCGCGATCCGCCTCGAAGGCCACGAAGGGGCAGGCCGTCGCCAGGTCCGCGGCAGGCCGCCCCGTCTCGGTCACGGGCGCATGATACGCCGCGCCCCGGCCTCGAAGGCCGCGCCACGACGCGGCGCCGAGGCCCGGGGCAGGGTCCTGCAAGGCGCGGCCCGCAGCGTGCGATGCGCAGCCCGGGCCCGCGCGGCACAATGGTCACGACCGGATCAGCACACGGTCCGAGCGACCGGCAGCGCCGCGCCGGCACCATCACTTCGGGCGCGGCCCACGAAGGAGGCATCCCTTGCGCGACCGACTCCTCTCGCTCATCGCCCCGAGCCGCACGGTCCAGGCCCACTGCGACCTGCCCTGCGGCATCTACGACCCGGCCCAGGCCCGCATCGAGGCCGAGTCCTGCTACAAGATCATCGAGAAGTACGAGGCCAACACCGACCAGCACTTCCGGACGCGAGCCATCGCCATCAAGGAGCAGCGTGCGGAGCTGGTCAAGCACCACCTCGACGTGCTCTGGCACGACTACTTCAAGCCGGAGCACCTCGAGAAGTTCCCCGAGCTGCACGAGACCTTCTGGCAGGCCACCAAGCAGGCCTCGAAGGTGAAGCAGTCGTTGGAGCTGGCCGAGGCCAAGAAGCTGCTCGAGCTGATCGACACCATCGACCAGGCCTGGCGGGCCACGGGCGGCCCCGAGAAGACGAGGGTGGCCAAGGCCGCCGTCGCCTGAACGCCGACCCGGCGCGCCACCGGCGCGGCCCCGTCGGCTGCGGCGCGTGCTGCGAACCCTGCGTCGCCTGCGGCACGCCTGGTCGCAGCGGGTAGCCGTGGAAGGGGGAAGCATGCTGCCGGCCCTGCACCCCGGGGATTGGCTGCTGGTCGACACGGAAGCGTACGAAGGACGCCCGCCACGTCCGGGCGAGGTGGTCGTGGTGCCGGACCCGCGCCACGCGCAGCGCTGGCTGGTCAAGCGCGTCGCCTCGACGGCGGCCGACGGTCGCCTCGTGCTGGTCGGCGATCGGCCTGACGCCTCGACCGACTCGCGCACTTTCGGGACGGTGGACCCGAGCGTGGTGATCGGTCGCGCCTGGCTCCGCTACTGGCCGCCCAGGCGCATCGGCCGCGTGCGCTGAGGCTCGAGCGCGGTCAGGCCGCGGCGGGCAGGATGCGCTCGCCGAGCAGCCTGACCATGTCGAGGTCGAAGGGCAGGAAGTCCTGCAGGCAGATGCGCTCCACGCCGGCCGCGGCGAAGAGGGCGATCCGGTCGAGCGCCTCGTCGGGTGTGCCCATGATCCAGCGGCTGCGCCGCTCGGCCAGCCACGCCTCGGCCTGCTCGCGGTCCTGCCCGAAGAGCTCGAGCTGGGCGCGCACGCGCTCGCGCACGTCGCCCTCGGACTCGCCCACGAGCACACCGACCATGGCCGAGCGAGTCACCTCGGCCGGGTCGCGCTCGAGCCGCTCACAGGCTGCGGCGAGGTCCCGGTAGACCTCGATCGCCCGCTCCGGCCGCGCCGACTGAAGGTTGTACTCGTCGGCGTAGGTCGCCGCAAGGCGGAGACCGCGAGGCTTGCCGTCGCCACCGAGCACGATGTGCGGGTGGGGCCGGCCGGTGCGCGCCACCGGTGGCCGGAAGCGCGCCTCATGGACCTGCCAGTGGCGCCCGGAGAACGACCAGCCGTCGGGCTCGGTCCAGAGGCCGTGCACGACGGCCAGCGTCTCTTCGAGCCGGTCGTAGCGCTCGCGCAGCTCGGGGAAGGGGATGCCGTGCTGGCGGTGCTCGGGCTCGTTCCATCCCGCCCCCAGGCCGACCTCGATGCGCCCGCCACTCATCTCGTCGATGGTGGCCACCATCTTGGCGAACGGCCCGGGCAGGCGGAAGGTGACCGGCGAGACGAGCGTGCCGAGCCGGATGCGCTGCGTCTCGCGAGCCAGCCCGGCCAGGGTGGCCCACGCGTCCGTGGTGGGCAGCCCACTGGCGCCAGGGAAGCTGTTGTAGTGGTCGGAGCGCAGGTACGCCTCGAAGCCGACCTGCTCGGCCGTCCTGGCCAGCGCCAGCACGTCCTCGTACGAGAGGCCTTGTTGGGGCTCGGTCATGAGCGCGAAGCGCATGCTTGGTCTCCCTTGGCTCGCCAGAAGGTCCTTTCTACTGGTAGGATGATCAACGTCAGATGAACTATCCGGCTTCTGTGCATGACCCCGCCACGCCTGCCGCCGGCACGTCGCTGGCGGAGCGGATCGCGGACGAGCTCTCCGACATGATCGCCCGACGCCAGCGAGCCCTGGCGAGGAGCTGGTGCTCGCGTGCACTCAGCATGACCCATCTTCACCTGTTGCTGCTGCTGCAGGCCGAGGGACCGCTGGCCATGAGCCGCCTGGCGGGTGCGCTCGACGTGTCGGTCTCCAGTGCCACGGGCATCGTCGACCGCATGGCCGAGCGGGGCCTGATCGAGCGCGAGCGGGACGAGCGCGACCGTCGTTTGGTCCTGGTGCGCCTCGCGCCAGCGGGCCAGGCGGCGGTCGAGGAAGCCGACCTGGTACGCCGCCAGCACCTCGTCGACGTCATGCGACGGCTCTCACCGCGCCAGCAGCAGGACGTGCTGCAGGCCTTGCACGACCTGCGCAGCGTGCTCGACACGGGCCTGCCCGAGTCGACGACGCCGGGTGAGGGTCGATGACCGACCAGTCGCGGCTGCCTCGGCAGGGCGGCCTCTCGGGCACGCCTGACACCACGGGCCGCCCCGCACTGGAGGTCGATCCCCGCACTCGTTTCGAGATCCTGGCCGCCATCCTGCTGGGCCTCTTCCTGGCGGCGCTCGACCAGACCATCGTGGGTACGGCACTCCCACGCATCGTCACCGAGCTGCATGGCAACGAGCTCTACACCTGGGTGGTGACCGTCTACCTCCTGACCAGCACGGTCACGGGGCCCATCTACGGCAAGCTCTCGGACCTCTTCGGCAGGCGGCCGCTGCTGCTCATCGGCATCGGACTCTTCCTCGTCGGGTCATTCCTGTCTGGCCTCTCGCAGGAGATGTGGCAGCTGATCCTCTTCCGCGGCATCCAGGGCCTTGGCGCGGGCGCCCTCTTCCCCATCGCGCTGGCCGTCATCGGCGACCTCTTCACGCCTGCCGAACGGGGCAAGTACCAGGGCGTCTTCGGGGCTGTCTTCGGCGTGGCCGCCATCATCGGGCCGTGGCTGGGTGGACTGCTCACCGATCACGTCAGCTGGCACTGGGTCTTCTTCGTCAATCTGCCCATCGGTGCCGTCTCGCTCGTGATCATCGCGCGGCTGCTGCCCTCGATCCGTCGGCCGGGAGCCTCGCGCGACATCGACTACCTCGGGGCGGCGGTCTTCAGCGCCGGCATCGTGCCCGTGCTCATCGGCCTCACCAACAAGCAGTCGGGTGGATGGGGCGATGCCGCCGTGGCGTGGCCGATCGTCGGCGGCCTTGCCATCCTGGGTCTTTTCCTGCTGGTGGAGGCGCGCGCTCGCGAGCCGATGATCCCGCTCGGGCTATTCCGGAACCGCACGTTCTCGCTGTCGATGGTGGCCGTCTTCATGGCCAGCATCGGCTTCTTCGGCGCCATCGTCTTCCTGCCTCTCTACCTGCAGGTGGTGCGTGGCGTCAGCGCCACGGAGTCGGGCTGGAACCTGCTGCCCTTCATGGGCGGCCTGATCCTGGGCTCGATCGCCTCGGGTCAGGTCGTGGCCCGCACGGGGCGCTACCGCTGGCTGACCGTGGGCGCTTTGCTGCTGGTCGGGGCTGGCATGGTGCTGCTGACCAATCTGCGCGCCGACACCCCGCTGCCTGTGCTCTGGGGCTGGATGTTCCTGACCGGCATCGGGGTCGGACCGACGATGGCCGTCTTCACCATCATCGTCCAGAACGCGGTCCCCTTCGACAAGCTCGGAGCAGCCACGAGCGACCTGACCCTGGGCCGCCAGATCGGCGGCACGATCGGCCTGACGCTCGCCTTCAGTCTCTTCCGCCAGTTCCTCGACCGCGACCTGATCAGCCGTGAGCTGGTGACCGCCGGCGTGCCTGCGCAGCTCGTGGCGAGCTTCCCTGCCAGCGCCACCGGCGGTGCCGCCAACGTCACGTCGGTCGCGCTCGACCAGGGCGCGGCCCTGCTGGCCGAGGTGCCGGAGCGACTCCGGCCGATGGTGGCGCCGTTCCTGCCCCAGATCGTGGCCGGCATGCACTCGGCCGTCTCGATCGCCATCAGCCAGACCTTCTGGCTGGGCGTGGCCGCAGCGGCCATCGGCGCCGTCCTCACGGTCGCGCTCCGCGAGATGCCGCTGCGCCGGACGCACGCACCGGCGGCGGCCGCGGCTCACGTCGGCCAGGAGGCGCTGCCCGCGGCTGACTAGGCTCGGGCGCGAGGTGGTGCCGGCGCCGCTCGTCAGGTCGCGGTGGCGCCCGGGCCAGCGCCCACCGGCGCTCCAGGCATCGGCCGAGGCGCGAATCGGCGCAGGAGGGCGAACACCAGGCCGAGCACGATACCCAGGCCGATGAGCAGCGGCAGGCCGACGATGCCGAACCAGATGGCCACGCCGGCCAGGCCCTGCAGCATGGCCACCAGCTGGGCGGTGGCGCGGTCGATCTCTCGAGCCGGGTCCCAGATGCCGCTCTGCTGCTCGACCTCGACCACGGGCACCAGCCAGGTCACGGTCAGGGTGCCGTAGCCGGCCTGGTCCTCGAGGTGGACCCGCTGGGCCTCGAGCTGTTCGATCTGGCCGCGGACCTCGGTCAGGCGCCCCTGGACTTCGAGGATGTCGCTGATCTTGGTGGCCCGGTCCATGATCGCCTGGAGGGCGCGTTCGGAGGCGCGCAGGTTGTCGATGCGGGCCCTGAGGTCGACGAGCTGGCCGGTGACCTCGACCGCCTGGGTCTGCTCGGTGACGAGCTTCGTGCCCAGCGCGCGCAGCGCGTCGAGCGCCTCCTCCCAGCGGTCGGCCGGGATGCGGTAGGTGATGGAGGCGACCTTGTGCTGCTCGCCGTTGCTCTGCTGCGAGGCGCCGATATAGCCGCCCAGACCGACGATGGCCGTGCGCGCCTTGGGCAGCGTCTCGTCGAGCGAGGCGACCTCGATCTCCATGGTGCCGGTGCGGATGATCCTGGCGTCATCACGGCCGGGGATGGCGTTCTCGTCGGGCCCGCGCCCGCCGCCGCCGGTCTGCTCGCCCGGAGTGGCCCCGGGGACGCCCGGTTCGCCCGGTCGGCCGGGGTCGAGCTGGCCACCGCCGCCTGCGGCCGGGAGCGGTGCACTGCCGGCACTGGCACAGGCGCCGACGAGCGCCAGTGCCACGATGAAGCCGAGCGCCACGCCCGAACGGCCGGCGCGACGGGTGGGTCGACCCGCGGACGGCCGGGGCTGCCTGCGGTGGAGCGTGAAGGATCGCATCGCTGGGATCTCCCGTGAAGGCCGCTCGGACGGCGTCCGGGGTGGCGGTCGTGGCCGCGGGACGCCCGGGGCAGGGTGGCGGTTCCCGGCTAGCATGGCGTCGTGGATCGAGTACGACGCGAACAGACCGCTCCGCGCGGTGCCGTGATGCCCATGCCGGAGGGCCTGCGGGCGCCGGGTACGGAGCATGCCCGATACGAGCCCGTGGCGACGCTGGCGGACCTGCCACCCGGCGCGATGCTGCGCGTGACGCGCGGTGACCTCGACTTGCTGCTGGCGCACACCCCGGCGGGCCTGCTGGCCACCGACGACCGCTGCCCGCACATGTCGGCGCCGCTCTCGCTGGGCGGCCTGGACGGCTGCGTCGTGGCCTGCCCGCTGCACAGTGGGCGATTCGATCTGTGCACCGGCGAGACCGTGCAGTACCCGACCACGGGCGGCCTCGGCGCCGACGGCGGCTACCACCAGCCGTGGCAGCCGCCCGACCGGCCGCCGCGCCCGGAGCCGACCGACCTGAAGGCGCAGGCGCGCGCCGCGACCCGCATCCGGCGGCTGCGCTACTACCCGCTGCGGGTGGTGGGGGACGCGGTCGAGGTGGCCTTCCCGGAGTAGGTCGCTCGCGGAGCCCGACCGCTCAGGCCTCCAGTCGGTCAGCCCGTGCGGCGGCAGCTCCGGCGGAGCCCGCCAGCGGTCGGCCGGCGCGCCACTTGTCGTCGCGCGGCGGGAAGCGCGTGATCACGCCGTCGGCCGCGTAGCGGTCGGCGACCATCAAGTCGAAGGCGTGGACCATGTCCTCCATGTACGTGTAGCGCCCGGCCCGGTAGGCGCGCGACGACGTGCCCTGCTGGACCGACTCGCAGACGTGCCAGTCCTGCCGGTTGGTGAGGTCCCAGAACTCGATCGGGCCCGACGGATCGAAGCCGGGCCGGCCGATCTCCTCGGGCGCGAAGAACCACTCGCAGCGCACCACGGAGCGGCCCGGCTCGATGGGCCAGACCTGGTGCGTCATCAGGTAGTCGGGGAAGACGCTGACCAGGATGTTGGGCCAGACCACGAAGTAATAGATGCGCCTGCCGTCCTCGTCCGACCAGCCCCCGATATGGCCGCGCCCTGCCGCCGAGCCGTCCATCGACATCGTCTCGAAGCGGTCGGTCAGGACCATCCAGCCGCCGGCCCATGGCCCCTCGGAGCGGAAGTTGCCGCCTACGTCGTAGGGCGTGAGGCGATTGAGCTGTGGATGCACGCCCGGGCAGTGGTAGCACTCGGAGTAGTTGTCGGCGATGACCTTCCAGTTGGCGGCCACGTCGTAGTCGATGCGCCGGACGCGCCGCAGGGCGGTCAGCTCCCACCGGTCGAGACGACGCTGGAAGTCGCCCAGCACCGCCGCCAGCGTCGGCGCGGCGTCGTCAAGCGAGATGAAGACGAAGCCCTGCCAGGACTCCAGGCGTGCCGGCACGAGGCTGTTCTCGAGGGGCTCGAAGTCCTCCAGGGGATCGGTGTGCCTGGCCCGCCGGAGCGTGCCGTCGAGCCCATAGGTCCAGGCGTGGTAGGGGCACTGGAAGCGCGCCAGGCGGCCCTTCTCGCCCTCCACGACGCGCGCGCCGCGATGGCGGCAGACGTTGTAGAAGGCACGCAGCAGCTGGTCCTCGCCGCGCACGATGGCCAGTGACTCGCCGGCAACGCTGGCCAGGAAGTATTCGCCGGTCTCGCGGGCGTCCTCGTCACGGCCGACGTAGAGCCAGCTCGTACCGAACCAGGCCGCCTGCTCGTACTCGAAGACGGCCGGATCGTGGAAGACGCGGGGCGGCAACAGCGAGGCCCGTTCGACGCGCTGCCGCGTGGCGGCGACGTCGGCGGCGCCGACAGGCGACGTACGCGCCGCGCGGTCTTCCTTCATGCCACGAGGGTAGCGACCCCGCCGCGCTGCTGCCAGCGCCGGGCGAGCCTTGACCCGGCTCGCCGAGGCCGACTATCCTCCGCGCCTCATGCACCGCCGCATGGCGGCAGGGCTCATCGTGGCCCTCCTCGTGCTCGCGGCGCCGCTCCCGTCCGTGGCTCCCGCGCAGAGTGCGACCACGTGCACGGGCTGGCGCAGCGAGCTGCGACCGCCGACGAAGATCCGCGTCCTGCGCACCTACGGACCCGCCGCGGGCAAGGTGCAGGCGGTGCCGTTCCTGGCCTACGTGCAGAACGTGATGGCCTGGGAGTGGCCGTCGAGCTACCCGCTCGAGACGCTCAAGGCCGGCGCCGTGGCGATCAAGCAGTTCGCCTGGTACTACGCCATGCACTGGCGCGGCAAGTCGGCCGCCAACGGCGCCTGCTACGACGTCAGCGACACCAGCGTCGACCAGATCTACCGGCCCGAGACGCGTTCGGCCGCCAGCAGCCACAAGCTGGCCGTGTCGCGCACCTGGCCGGTCAGCCTGCGCAAGAGCGGACGCTTCTTCCTGACCGGCTACCGGCCGGGGGCATGGGTCGGCTGCGGCGCCGACCGGGACGGCTGGCGCCTCTACCAGCACAGCGCCCGCGAATGCGGCCGCAAGGGCTGGGCCTACGAGGCCATCCTGCGGGCCTACTACGAGCCCTACCTCTCCGTCGTCTCGCCCGGCGAGCACCAGGTCGCGGGAAGCTCCCTCGGGGATGGAGCGGTCCTCAGCCCGAGCGGCGAGGCCGCCGTGCGGCCCGCCCTCTTCGTGGCCGGTGCCGGCGCTTTTGCCGCGAGCGTCGTGGTCGAGGTGACCATCGCCCCCGTCGCCCTCACCGGCGCGGTCTCGGCGGACGTGACCGGCGACCGGCGCGATGACCTGGTGCTGCTCGAGAGCACCGACCCGCCGCGACAGCGGCTGATCGTGCTGCCCGGCACCAGCGCCGGTTACGGGGAAGCGCGGACCTGGTGGCAGACGCCCGAGGGCACGACCGGCCTGCCCGTCGTGCGCGACGGCGCGCCGGCGCTGCACCTGGTGGCCGGCGACTTCGATGCCGACGGCCGCGATGACGCGGCCCTGGTGGTCGGGGCGGAGGATCCGGCGCAGGGCCGCCTGCTGCTGCTGCGCTCGACCGGCAGCGCCTTCGCGCCGCCGGTGGCCTGGTACACGGGCGCGCTCGACGTGCGCGCCTCGCGCGCCTGGGCCGCCGACGCCAGCGGCGACGGCCGAGCCGACGTGGTGCTCGAGACCGACCTGGGCGAGGCAGGCCTGCGCTACTCGGTGCTGGCGACCTGGAAGGGAGGTGGGGGCGTCGGTGCACCCAGGACGTGGCTCGAGTGGCCCTACCAGCGCGCGACGACCCAGACAGTCGTGGCCGACGTGGACCGGGACGGGCGCGCCGACCTGGTGGTGGCCGTACCCTCCGGGGACGGGACCCTCTTGACGGCCCTGCGGGCGACCACCACGGGCTCGTTCGTGCGTGATCACCAGTGGTCGAGCGCCACGCTTGCGTGGAGCCGGCTCAAGCTCGGCTCGGCCGACGTCAACGGCGACGGCCGCGGCGACGTCCTGGGCTACGTCGACATGGGCGCCAACGGCACACGTATCCTCGCCTTCATCGCCAGGGGGCCCGACATGACCAGCTCCCTCTGGCTGGCAGCGACGCCCCTGCCGTGGGCCACGACACAGCCCTACTGACCGGAGAGGAGCGCTTTCCAGGCCGCCTCGTCCCGGCCGGCCGCGAATCCGTTGCCTGCACGGACCAGCGGCAGGCGGAGTAAGCCGGGCGCGGCGAGCAGCCGCTGGAAGAGCTCATCGCCCTCGAGGCGCAGCCAGGCCAGGCCCTGCTCGCGGTAGTCCCGGCTCTCGGGATCCAGCAGCGCGCCCGGGCCGAGCCGGTCGGCGAAGCGGCGCAGCTCGCCACGCGCGGGAGGCCGCACGGCCAGGTCCACGAACGCGACGGGCACGCGCCGCTCGCGGAAGAAGCGCAGTGCCGCCTGGGTCGGGCGCGAGTCTCGAAGTCCGAAGATCTGCACCGGAGGGGGGCTGGACCGGCTCACCAGCGGGCAGTCCAGTCGCGAGGCGCCAGCGTGCGAGATTCGCACGGCAAGTGCCTCGGGAGGACGCGATCCGCACGGTACCCCGGCAACACCCGCCCCGAAATCCGTCGAATGGACGATGAATCCCCGTCGACCATGGCGTATCGTGACGACTGCACATCGTCCCCCCAGGTGTGCGCGCGGCCCCGGCAACGGGGCCGCAGGACTCGTCCGAGGCCGGTGCCGTGCGCCGGCCTCCTTCCATTCCCGGCAGCCATCAGCCGATGGTCAGGATCCGCCGCGGGTTGGCCACGGTGATGGTCTCGAGGGTCGCCTCGTCCACACCATGCGCCCGCAGGCGCGGCAGGAAGGTCTCGGCCAGGTAGGTGTAGCCGGCGCCGCCGTAGCGCTTCAGCTGGGCATCGTGGCAGACGTCCTGCGAGAGCAGCAGGCGCTCCGCATGGCCACGCGCGAGGAGCTCCAGGAGGAGCTCGATGAGGCGCGGCTCGCCGTGACGCTCCTGCGGCGTGAAGGTCATGCCCAGGAAATCGAACTCGATGTTCGCGCCGCGCTCGACGATGGCCAGCATGTGCGCCAGCACGGGGTAGGAGTCGGCGTGGCCGATGACCACCCGTGCCGGGTCGAGTCCTTCCTCCTCGAAGATCCGCGACTGCGCCAGGCCGACCGGGGAGAGGACGCCGTGGGTGGTCACGGCGAGGCCCGTCCGGCGTGCCGCGCGGGCCGCCGCCCGGTGCACCCGCTCCTCCTGGGCCGTCAGCCAGGGCTTGTCGGTGCCGATCTCGCCGATGATGCCCGGCCGGATGCCGCTGCCGCCGGCACCCTCCTCGTACTCGCGCACCAACTCGTCCGCCAGGTCGTCGACGCTGCGCCGGTCGACGCGCGCCTCGGGCGGGTAGTAGGCCTCGCGGTACCAGCCGCAGCCCATCACCACGTGCAGGCCGGTCCGCTCGGAGAGGCGGCGCAGCCGTTCGGGCTCCCGGCCGATGGCGTCGAGGCTGACGTCCACGACGCACGACCCGCCGAGAGCACGGAAGGCCGTCAGCTCCTCGACCAGCTCGTCCTCGTCGCCGGTCAGCTGCCAGTAGTCCCAGCGGTTCGGGATCTGCCACAGGATGCACCGCGTGTGCTCGTGCGGCAGGGTCACGCCGATGGCCTCCGGGGCCACCTGCCCGAGCACGGTCTGGACGAAGGGAGCCGGGGCCACCGGGCGATGCTAATCCTTCGCCAGGTCGTCGGGCGTGTCGACGTCGCGCAGCGACCGGGCCTCGGGATCCCAGGCGCGCCACTCGGGCTCCGGCAGCGCCAGCACGTCGAGATCGCGCAGCAGCACGCGCAGGCTGGCGCGGGCGCCGCCGACCGGCGCCAGGAGGCGGCGCGCGACCGAGTCGGCCACCTCGCGCCGGATCGCGCAAGGCAGCGGGCGCAGCGCCCCACCCTCCTCGAGCCCGACCGCCCCCGCGCCGGTCGATGCCAGCCGCTCGAGGAGAGCGGCCAGGAGGAGCGGCTCGAGCGTCGGCATGTCGCCGCCGGCGACGAGCACGAGCGGGTGGCGCGCCGCGGCCAGGCCGGCCACCAGACCGCCCAGCGGCCCCAGGTCGGGCGCGACGTCGACCACGAGGCGGGTCGCGACCCCCGGGCTCGGCGGCAGCGCAGGCGGCAGCCGATGCGGCGCCACGGTCACCACGAGCTCCGCGCAGACCGCGCCGAGACCGCGCATGGCGTGCTCGAGCAGCGTCCGCCCGTCGAGCCGGGCAGCCAGCTTGTCGCTCCCGAAGCGGGTCGCCCGTCCGCCTGCCAGGACGACACCGGTCGCGAGCGGCAAGGGCAGTCCCGAGGGTCCGCGCGGCGTGGCAGGCACGAGGCGACGATACGCCGTCGGCCGCGTCGGGCGTACTAGACTCGGGTGGTGACCGCGCTCCGCCCGCCCGACCGGAAGCCCCGACGCGCCCGGCGGCTGGCGCCCGACCTGTGGGCCGGCCTCTCCCCCAACGGCCTCGGCCAGCAGAAGCCCAACCACTACTGGGAGATGGCGCGCACGATCTGGGAGAACCGGCGCGACCTGCCCTTCGCCTGGCGCATCCTTTCCAAGGGCGTATGCGACGGCTGTGCCCTCGGCGTGGCCGGCTTCCACGACTGGACCATCGAGGGCGTCCATCTCTGCACGACGCGCCTCAACCTGCTCCAGCTGAACACGATGGGCCCGCTCGACCCGGCCGTGCTGGCCGACGTGGCGCCGCTGCGTGCCATGAGCAGCAGCGCCCTGCGCGCGCTCGGCCGCCTCCCCTACCCGATGCTCCGGCGGCGCGGCGAGCCCGGCTTCCGACGCATCTCCTGGCACGAGGCGCTGGAGCTCGCGGCGTCCCGCATCCGCAGCGCGCAGGCTCGCGGCGGCGACCGGCTGGGCATCTACCTCACGGCGCGCGGCCTGACCAATGAGGTCTATTACGTGGCCCAGAAGGTGGCCCGCTTCCTGGGCACGAACTCGATCGACAACGCGGCGCGTATCTGCCATGCGCCCTCCACCGGTGCGCTGCGGCGCGCGCTCGGCGTGGCGGCCACGACCTGCTCCTACAGCGATGTGCTGGAGAGCGACCTGGTGGTCCTCTTCGGTGCCGACGTGGCCAATGCCCAGCCGGTCTTCATGAAGTACCTCTACATGGCGCGCAAGCGCGGCACGAAGGTGGCCGTCGTCAACCCGCTGCGCGAGCCTGGCCTGGAGCGCTACTGGGTGCCCTCCAACGTCGAGAGCGCCATCTTCGGCACGAAGATGACCGACGCCTTCTTCCCGGTGCACACCGGCGGCGACATCGCCTTCCTGTGCGGCGTGCTCAAGGTGCTCGCCGGCGACGGGGCCATCGACGAGGCCTTCGTGCGCCAGCACACGACCGGCTGGGACGAGCTGGTGGCGACGCTCGAGCCGGTGCCGCTCGAGGACCTCGCTCGCTGGAGCGGCGCCTCGGTCGACGAGATCCTGCGCTTCGCCGAGCTTTACTCCTCGGCCGAGCGCGCCGTGCTGGTCTGGTCGATGGGCCTCACCCAGCACGTCTGCGGCACGGACAACGTGGCCGCCGTCATCGACCTTGCCCTGGCGCGCGGCAACGTGGGCCGCCCGGGCACCGGGTTGATGCCCATCCGGGGCCACTCGGGCGTGCAGGGTGGCGCCGAGATGGGTGCCTACGCCACGGTCTTCCCGGGCGGCGTGCCCATCGACCGGGCATCCGCCGACGCGCTGGAACGGGCCTACGGCTTTCCCGTGCCCGACGAGCGCGGCCGCTCGGCGGCGGAGATGGTGGAGGCCGCCGGCCGCGGCGAGCTCGACGTGCTCTGGTCGTCGGGCGGCAACTTCCTCGAGACGCTGCCCGACCCGGCGGCCGTGCGCGCGGCCCTGGAGCGCGTGCCGCTGCGCATCCACCAGGACATCGTGGTCAGCTCGCAGATGCTGCTCGACCCCTGCGAGGAGGTGCTGCTGCTGCCTGCCGCGACACGCTACGAGCAGCGCGGCGGCGGCACGGAGACGACCACCGAGCGGCGCATCGCCTATAGCCCGGAGATCCCCGGCCGGCGCATCGGCGAGGCCACCAGCGAGTGGGAGATCTTCATCGAGGTGGCGCGGCGGGTCGACCCGACGCGGGCGCAACTGGTCGACTTCGCCACCGGCCAGGCCATCCGCGAGGAGATCGCGCGCGTGGTGCCCTTCTACGCGGGCATCGAACGGCTGGAGCGGACCGGCGACCAGGTGCAATGGGGCGGCGTGCGGCTCTGCGACGGCTGGCGCTTCCCGACGCCGGACGGGAAGGCCCACTTCGTGCCCGTGCGACCGCGCGAGATCGAGCTGGCGCCGGGCCGCTTCCTGCTTTCCAGCCGCCGGGGCAAGCAGTTCAACTCGATCGTCTTCCGGGAGAAGGACCCGCTCACCGGGGCGCACAGGGACGGCCTCTTCATGGCTGCCGACGACGCGGCCGCGCTCGGCTTGGCCGCCGGGTCGCCGGTGCTCGTCCGCTCCGCGCACGGC
>DASSPM010000049.1:0-14284 GCA_035699625.1 Candidatus Limnocylindrales bacterium
GGCCGCGCTGGCGGCGGCCGCCGCGCTGCTCGTGATCGACGTCGCCGGCCACGCCTCGCTGCGTCTCGGCATCGAGGGGCTCGCCGTGCTGGCCTGCGCCGGCATCGTCGCCTGGCGGCGCAACCTCTTCCTCGGGCTGGCCGCGGCGGTGATCATCGTGGCCGTGACCAGGGCGCTCGCGTCCTAGACTGCAAGTCGCATCGACCGTCCGTCTGGGGCGGCGCAGCGTCGAGGGAGGGTGCCATGTCCGAGCGTCGACCGATGGTCATCCGCGGGGCCGAGGCCCCGGCACCGAGCGGCCCGCCCACGGCGGGCATGGAGCGGCGGCAGCTGCTCGACGAGGGCGAGCGCTGGTTCGGCTGGGTGCGCACCGAGCCTGGCCTGGCCGGCGGCTGGCACCACCACGGCGACCGCGACTCCTACGTCTACGTCGTGCGCGGGGCCATCACCATCGAGTACGGCCGGGGCGGCGTCGAGCGCATCGAGGCCACGGCCGGCGACCTGATCCTCAACCCGGCGCGCATCGTCCACCGCGAGGTCACCGGGCCTGGCGAGCCCGCCGAGGCCTTCGTCGTGCGCCTCGGCCCAGGCCCGCTCAACGTCAACGTCGACGGCCCCGACGCCGGCGCGATGGAGCGGCCGGAGCACTGACTGGCTGATGGGGGCTTCCACCGACGAACGTCCAGCACATCACGTGACACGGTCAGCCTCGATCGGACTGCCCGCGATCTCTTGAACTCCCCGGCGATCCGGTGACAATGTCGACGTGGGTCCACAGGATGCGCGGAAGGCCTTGACCGTCTCTGCGGTACTGCTCACGTCGCTCCTGCAGGGCGGCTGCGGCCCCGTTTCGGTGCCATCGACACCGCCTCCGACGGTGGCCCGCCTGGCCGCGAGGCTCGCGCAGTCCGGCATCGACCTGGAGTTTGTCCCCGACGGTCGGTCGGCTGCACACGTGGTCCCTGCCGACCGGGCGATCGAGCGCGCCTTCGGTGGCGCACGCGACAGCCGTGTCTCCGCCTATGCCGTCCTGGTCGAGCTCCCTCGCGGCCTTCAGCCGGCGTGGTTCGTCGTCAAGGTCGCGCAGCCGGAGCCGGGATCCTCCGGTCGGGTCGAGTTCACGATCATCGACGCGGTCACTGGGCACCCGCTCGGGCTGACCTTCCCGCCGGACCTGCCCGCGCTCGACATCCCGCCCGGAGTTACCGTGCCAACGCGCAGCGACGGGCCCTGGCAGACCGGGCCCTGAGCAGACCGGGCCTGCCGCCACTCAGGCGCGCCGGGCCTCGGCCTCGATCTCGATGAGCAGCGAGTCGTCGATGAGTCGCGCCACCTCGACCAGCGTGGCCGCCGGCCGGATGTGGCCGAAGACCTCGCCGTGGACGGCGACGGCCTGCGAGGCGCGCGCCATGTCGGTCACGAACATGCGCGTGCGCACCACGTCGGAGAGCGAGAAGCCGCCCTTGCGCAGGGCCAGCTCGATGATGCGCAGCACGGCCCGCGCCTGGCCGGCCATGTCGCCCGGGTGGAGCGAGCGGCCGTCCGGGCCGGCGTCCGTCGTGCCGGAGACCCAGCAACTGTCGCCGACCACGACCGCCCGCGAATAGCCGGCCAGCTCCTCCCACGGCCCACCCGACGAGACGAGCCGGCGCCCTGGGCGGCGCGCTGCCTCGGGCCGCTGGCGCGGAGACGCCATCAGCCGCGCCGCGCCCAGGCGGCGACGACCGGGTCGCGCGCCGTGGCCAGCAGCAGGGCCGCCAGCAGGGTCACGCGCGGCACGATCGAGTCGAGCTCGAGGTACTCCCCGGGGGAGTGGTCCAGGCCACCGATGGGCCCAAGGCCGTCGAGCGTGGGCACGCCCATGCCGGCCGTGGTGTTGGCGTCCGAAGCGCCGCCGGTCGCGGCGTCGCGCAGCTCGAAACCGAGCTCGGCGGCCAGGCCGATGGCCAGCTCGACCAGCCGGCCGGAGCGCTCCAGCTTCTCCATCGGCCAGTGGCGCCCGAGCTCCTCCACCTCGCAACTGGTCTCCGGCACCGTGGCCGCGGCGGCGATGGCGCGCAGCTCGGCCTCGGCCGCCTCGAGGTCGGCCCGAACCGGCGCCCGCAGGTCCACCTCGAGCAGCGCCTCGTCGGGCACGACGTTGGGGCGCGTGCCGCCACGCAGCACGCCCACGTTGCAGGTGACGCCATCCCAGCGGCCGTTGAGGCCGTGCAGGGCGAGCGTCTTGTGGGCCGCCTCGAGCAGCGCATTGCGGCCCTTCTCCGGCTCGACGCCGGCGTGCGCCGCCCGCCCGCGCACGGTGAGGCGCAGGTCGACGATGCCCTTGCGCCGGCTGACGATGTCGCCGTTGGCGCGGGCGCACTCGAGCACGAAGGCCACGTCCGCCTGCGCCGCCTCGGCGCGGATGACGGGCGTGCTCACGGGCGAGCCGATCTCCTCGTCGGGGTTGGCCACGAACACGAGCCGCTCGAAGGGCAGCCAGTGGCCCTCGGTGCCCGCCTGATCGGCGAGCGCTCGCAGGGCCAGCAGCCCGTACAGCCCGGCCAGCAGGCCGCTCTTCATGTCGGTCACGCCGGGGCCGTGGGCGCGGCCGTCGCGCGTGGTGAAGGGCCGGGCCGCGGCCGTGCCCTCGTCGAAGACCGTGTCCAGGTGACCGACGAGCAGCGCGCGCGGCGCGCCTGGACGGCCCTCGAAGCGGCCCACGACGGTGTCGCCGAGGCGCTCGTCGGGTACGTATTCCACGCGCGCCCCGAGCCGCTCCAGGAAACGGCCCGTCCAGCGGCCGACGCGGTCCACGCCCGCCTTGGTATAGCTGCCGCAGTCGACCTCGACCAGCGTGCGCAGGTCGTCGAGGTAGGCGTCGTACTGGGCGGCCACCAGGCTGCGCAGCGCGGCCAGCTCGGCGGCCATGACCGCCGGTGCACCCCTCGCGGTCGACTTCGGCATCGCCCGGAGTCTAGCGGCCGCGCCGGCGCCGATACACTGGCCACGTGCGACTGGTGGAGATCCGGCTGCTCGAGGGGCCCAACGTCTACCGGCTCGAGCCGACCGTCAAGATCGAGTTCGCGGTCGGCCGGCGGCGCACCTGGTCGGGCCAGCGCCTCCCTGGGCGGCACGCCGTGGTGCGCCTGGGCGCGCCGGTGCCCGCGGCCAAGGCGCCCCGCCCGGCGCGCGAGCTGGCGGCCTGGGTGCGCCGCATCCACCTGCTGACCGACGCGGGCGCCTGGCTGCGCGCTGAGGCCGGCGCCGGCGGGCGCCACCGGCGCAACCTGCCCGTTGCGATCCATCGCGGCAGCGATCCCGGACACTGGGTGGTGGCCTTCCCATGGCGCGAGGAGGAGCGCGCCCGGGCCATCGCCGAGGGCGCGTGGCGACTGGTGGAACGCGGCGCGGACCCGCGGCGCACGCCGGCGCGCGGCCTCGCGGGAGCGCCCCGCTCACTGGTGCGTACCCTGCGCCTGGTGCGCGAGGCCCGCACCACGCCAGCACCATGGATCCGCGACGGCGAGCGGCGGGTGCCGGTGGTGAGCATCAGCGGCACCAACGGTAAGAGCACCACGACGCGCATGATCAGCCACATCCTGCGCAGCGAAGGCCGGCATGTCGGCACGACCACCTCTGACGGCGTGCTGGTCGACGGTCGCCTCGTGGAGGAGGGCGACTGGACGGGCCCGAGCGGCGCACTCAAGGTCCTCGGCCGCTCCGACGTCGAGGTTGCCGTGCTCGAGACCGCCAGGGGCGGCATCCTCCTGCGCGGGGTCGGCTACGAGTCCAACGAGGCGGCGGTGCTGACCAACGTCAGCTCCGATCACCTCGACCTGCAGGGCATCCACACCCTGCCCGAACTGGCCGAGGTCAAGTCGGTCATCGCGCGTATCACCCGCCCCGAGGGCTCGGTCGTGCTCAACGCTGACGACCCTCTCGTGGCCGCCGTGGCCCGCTCGGTCCGCGCGCCGGTCTGCTTCTTCTCCCTGGCCCCGGGCTCGCCCCGCGTGCGGCGCCACCTGGCGCGCGGCGGTCGGGCCATGCTCCTCGAGCGCGGCCGCCTGGTCGAAGCTGAGGGCCCCGCGCGCCACACGCTGCTCGACGTGGCCGAGGCGCCGGCGACGTTGCTCGGCCTGGCCCGCCACAACATCGCCAATGCGCTCGCCGCGGCAGGCGCGGCGCGCGCCCTGGGCGTCTCGCGCGAGGCGGTCGCCGAGGGGCTGCGCACCTTCAGGCCCACCGCCGAGCTGGCGCCGGGTCGGCTGAACCTCTACCGGCTGGGCAACCGCGTGGTCATCGTCGACTTCGCCCACAACGAGGCAGGTCTGACGGTCGTGCTCGACGTGGCCGAGGGCATCGCGTCGGGCGGCGCCGGCCGCCGGCGGCCGCTGACCGCCATCGTCGGCACGGCCGGAGACCGGCCCGGCGACACGCTGCGCGGCATCGGGCGCATCGCTGCCCAGCGAGCCGACCGCGTGGCCATCAAGGAGACCCTCAAGTACCTCCGCGGCAGCACCCGTGAGGCAGTCGTGGGCGAGATCCTGGCCGGTGTGGTGGAGGGCGGCGGTCGACGCGCCGACGTCGCCGTCCACGAGTCGGAGGCCGCGGCCCTGCGCGCCATGCTGGCCGAGCCGGCCCCCAACGGAGCGGTGGTCGTGCTCATGTGCCACGAGGATCGCGACGGCGTGGCCGCCCTGCTGCGTGAGGCGGGTGCCCGACCCGTGGACGCGGCCGACGGCCTGCTGGACCTCGTGCCCCGGCTGCAGCGGTGACGCCTGAGACGCGCGCGGCGGACCAGCCGGCGCCGGCTGCCACGGTCGGCCGCCTTGGCGTCTGGGGTCACCTCGACGCGCTGCGGGCGGGGGACGCCATCGCGTACGCGGAGCGGCTGGCCGCGCTCGGCTACGGCTGTCTCTGGGTGCCCGAGGTGGCCGGACGGGAGCCGTTCGCACTGCTCGGCCTCCTCGCCGGGGCGACGCGCGGCGACATCGCCCTCGGCACCAGCATCGCCTCGATCTGGGCCCGCGGACCGCAGGCCGCACGCATGGCCGCGCTGACCCTCCAGGAGGCGACCGGCGGGCGCTTCGTGCTCGGTCTGGGCGTGTCGCACGCGCACATGAGCCGGCGGCTGCACGGCCAGGAGTACGAGCGGCCGCTCTCGCGCATGCGGGCCTACCTGGCCGGCTACCGGGCGGCCGTCTACCGGGGGCCGCTGCACGAGCCGGCGCCGGAGCCGCCCGTGGTGCTGGCGGCGCTGCGCGAGAAGATGCTCGACCTGGCGGCGACCGAGACGCAGGGAGCCTTCCCCTACCTGGTGACGGCGGAGCGGGTGGCCTGGATGCGCACGCGTCTCGATGCCGCCGCGACAGCGGCCGGGCGCCCCCGGCCGTTGCTGGCAGTGACGCTGCCCGTGGCGCTGGGCGAGGAGGCCGCTGCGACGCTGGCCGCCGCGCGTGGCTACCTCGCGCCCTACCTGCGCACGCCGAACTACCAGGCCTCCTGGGCACTCCAGGGCTTCGAGGCGGCCGACTGGGAGGCGCCGGGCAGCGAGCGACTGGTGGACGCGCTGGTGGCACGCGGGCCCGCCGCGGCCGCCGCCGCGCGTATCGCCGCCCTCCACGCGGCCGGCGCCGACCACGTGGCGCTCATCCCGCTCACGCCCGAGGGTGGCACAGAGCAGCTCGCGACGCTGGAGGTGCTTGCGCCACGCTGAGCCCATGCCGCATCATCGCCGCGGCGTCACCCTGCAGGGTCGATCCAGGTCACAGGAGGCCCGCCACGGTGGAAGCCATCATCGGCATCGCCCTGGTCGTCATCGCCGCCATCGAGATCGCGGTCATCGTGCGCGAGGTGAGCCGGAACCTGCCCGCGATGCGCTGAGCGCCGGCGGACTTAGCCTAGCCCTCGGGCACGGCCATCTCGCCGGGCGCGGCGATGGCCATCCCGGCGTGCGAGCCGCGCGAGAGCGACATCGCCTCGCGGTAGACAGCCGCTGCGTCGTCGGCACAGATCACGACCAGGTCGCCGGGGCGGGCCTCGGCCATCCCGGCGCGAGCTGCCTCGAGCTCGTCGAGCACAGCCCTCGAGCCGGCGCAGCGGGCGCCCGCGGCGCGCGCCTCATCCACCCCCGCGAGCACGTTCGCCGCCGTCTCCCCGGGCGCGCGACCGCGCAGGTTGGCGTCCTCGCGCACCAGGATCAGGTCGAACGCACGCGCAGCCAGCCGGCCGTACTCCTTCTGGTCCTCGTCGCGCCGATCGCCGGGGATGCCGATGACGCCGATGGCCCGCCCGCTGCGCGACGAGGCGCCCGCGCCGTCGCTGCGCGCGCCGTTGCCGTCCGCCCTTGATTGGCGCCGGCGGCCCCGCCGCGCTCCCGCCTCGCCGGCGGTCAGCAGCTCCACGAATTCGCCCAGGCGGCGCATGCCGTCGACGTTGTGGCAGTAGTCGATGAGCACCTTGAAGCCGCCCACCTCCAGCATGTTCAACCGGCCCGGCGCCTGGAAGTAGGAGGTGGTGAAAGTGCGCAGGCCCTGGCGGATGTCGTGCAAGTGCGCCCCCGCCGCCCAGGCGGCCGCCGCGGCCGCCAGCGAGTTGGCCACGTTCATGCGCGCCCGGCCCTCGAAGGTGGCCGGGATGAGGTGCGTGTAGAGCAGCGGCATGGTGCGCGGTCCGTGTCGCAGCACGACCAGCTCGCCGTCGTCGGTCTCCTGGAGCACGACCGCCGCCCCCCCGCGGCCGCAATGGCCGTCGACCCGGTCGTAACCCTCCTCGCCCTCGTGCGTCTGCATCGAGAAGAGGACCACGTTGCCGCGGCTGTGGCGGGCCATGCGGGCCACCAGCGGGTCATCGGCATTGAGCACGGCCGTCCCGGTACGTGGCACGGCCTCCACGATGACGCCCTTGACGTTGGCCAGCTGCCCCAGCGAGTCGATGCCATGCAGCCCGAGATGGTCGGCCGTGATGTTGGTCACCACGGCCACGTCGTTGCGGTCGTAGCCCAGGCCCTCGCGCAGGATGCCGCCGCGCGCGACCTCGAAGACGGCCGTGTCCACGGTCGGGTTCTGGAGCACCATCTGCGCCGAGCGCGGCCCCGACATGTCGCCCTTCTTGGTCAGCCGCCCGTCGATGACGATGCCGTCGGTGGTGGTCATGCCCACGCGGCGGCCCATCAGCTTCAGGATGTGGGCGATCATGCGCACCGTCGTCGTCTTGCCGTTGGTGCCGGTCACGGCGATGATCGGGATGCGCGAGGGCATGCCGGGCGGGAAGAGCAGGTCGATGACCGGCCGCGCCACGTACTGCGGCTCTCCCTCGGTCGGGTGGGTGTGCATCCGGAAGCCGGGCGCGGCGTTGATCTCGACGATGGCGCCGCCCTGCTCGCGCACGGGCACGGCGATGTCGGGCACGATGAAGTCGATGCCGGCGACGTCGAGGCCGACGATGCGCGCCGCGGTCTCGGCGATCTCGACATTCTCCGGATGCGCCTCCATGGTCCGGTCGATCGACGTGCCGCCGGTGGACATGTTGCCCGTCCGGGCGAGGGCGACCCAGTGGCCGTCCGGCGGCACCTCGTCGAGGCCGAAGCCCTGCTCGCGCACGTAGGCCTCGGCGGCGGCGTCGATGCGGATGCGCGTCAGCACCTTCTCGTGGCCGATGCCCCGTCGCGGGTCCTGATTGGCCAGCTCGACCAGCTCGCGCACCGTGTGCTGACCGTCGCCGGTGACGCTGGCCGGCACGCGCTGGGCGACCGCCGCCAGCCGGCCGCCGATGACCAGCACGCGGTAGTCGTTGCCGCTGACGTAGGTCTCGACGACCACGTCGCCGCTGCGCGACTGTGAGAGCGCCGCCGGGAAGGCTGCGCGCACCGCAGCTTCGTCGCGCAGGTCGAGCATCACGCCGCGGCCGTGGTTGCCGTCCAGCGGCTTGACCACGCAGGGATAGCCGATGCGGCCGGCCGCGGCGACGGCCTGGTCCTCGGTCTCCACCACCTCGGAGCGGGGCACCGGCAGGCCGGCCGAGTTGAGCAGCGCGTTGGTCAGGCTCTTGTCCTGTGCGATGTCGACGGCGATGGCGGGCGTGCGCGAGGTCATGGTGGCCCGGATGCGCTGCTGGTGGACCCCCTGCCCGAGCTGCACCAGACTGTGCCGGTCGAGCCGGATCCAGGGGATGTCGCGCTGCACGGCCTCGTCGATGAGCGCCTGCGTGGAGGGCCCGAAGGCCTGCTTCTCGGCCAGCCGGATGAGCTGCTCCAGCTCGGCCGGGAAGTCGAGCGGCACGGCTTCAGGGTCGATCAGGTGGTTGACCAGGGCGACGGCGAGCCGGCCCGCCTCGATGCCGACCCGCTCCTCGCCGTAGGCGTAGATGACGTTGTAGCGGCCCGGCTCGCCCGTCGAACGCGTCTTGCCGTGACGCACGTCCGTGCCGGCCAGGTTCTGCAGCTCGAGCGCCACGTGCTCGGCCACGTGGCCCATCCAGGTGCCCTCGTGGAGGCGGGTCAAGAAGCCGCCGCGCCGGCCGAGCGAGCAGGCGTGGTCGTCGAGCGAAGGCAGCATCGACTCGAGCGCCTCGACGAAGCCCGGGATCCGGTCGGACGGCCACTCCTCCAGCACGCCCAGGTCGACCAGCATGCGGATGACCGGCGTGCGCGCCCAGTAGTTCGGGCCGCGCAGGACACGCGTCTCGATGATGCGCAACGTCGGCTGGGGCGCTGCGGCGGCCGGCTTGACGGCCATGGTGCGGGCCACGCCAGGCTTAGCCGGAGGCGATCGAGCTGCCCTCGACGGCCCGCAGCACGGGTGCGGCGAGGCGTACCCGCCGCCGCAGGTCGAAGCGGTAGCCCGAGGGCAGGGAGTGGAGCACCACGCTGCTGATCATGATCGGCCGGTGCGCCGGCACCTCCCAGGCGTCCGTGTCGGAGCCGGCCCCGTCGACGATGGTCACGCTGCGCCGGCCGATGACCTCGAGCACCTGGTCGGGTCCGACCACGCCAGCCGTGTCCTCGTCCACGCCGAGGCCGAGCAGCGAGGGGTTCTGGGCGATGATCGAGAGCAGCCGGCCCAAGCGGTTGCGCTGCTGGAAGTGCTGATCGACGATGACCCCCGGCAGCACGCCCAGGCCGGCCGCCATCTGGGCCATGCGCTGGCGAGGTGAACCGCCACTGGCACCGAAGGCGACCATGTGCGTGCTCATGGCCGAGGCGCCGGCGCTCGTGCCGGCCACGACGACGCCCGCGCGGTGCTGTTCCAGGATGGCCTGGCTGAGGCGCGTGCCGCCGATGGTCGAGGAGAGCCGCAGCTGGTTGCCACCGGTGAGGAAGACGCCGCTCGCCTCGTGGATGGCGCGCGCCGCGGTGTCGTCGTTGGCCTGGGCGCGTGTGGAGGCATGGATCGGCCGCACCTCACGCACGCCGAGCTCGCCGAAGACACGGCGATAGAGCTCGCCAGCCGCGGGGCCGAGCGAGGAAGCGGTGCTGATGACGGCGATGCGGGCGTCGGTCCCGCCGGCGAGGGCCACGAACCGGTTGAGGATGACCCGGTCGCGGACCTTGTCCTCTGCACCGCCGATGACGATGACATGTCCGTCCGGCACGGCGGAAGTATCGCATGCACGCGTCGCGCTCCGGCGGCCGCGCTCGACGGCAGGTCAGCACGCTCCTCCTGGGCTAGCATCCGACGGGCAACGAGCGAGGAGGCAGCCCTGCTCCGCATCGGCATCGCCACCCCGACCCCGGCCGCCACGACAGGTCGACTCGGACTGCTCGAGTTGACCGCCACGCGCCGGCGACTGCCCGAGCGCGAGGAGATCGCAGCCTGGCCGCGCTCCGGGCCGGCCGGACTGCTCCTCGACGTGGACGCCTACGACCTGCTCGCAGCCCGCCGGCTGCCGGTCGCCGCGCTGCCCCACGACCTCGGCACGGACCCGCGCCTGCCGGCACGGCCCGCCCTGGCCGACCTGTCCGACGAGGCCCGCTATCGGATCTGGGAGCGCTTCCGCGCCGCGCTCGACCCCCTGCGCGCAGCGGGCACCCTGGGCGCCGTCGTCTTCCGCTACGGCCCGGCGCTGCGTCCGGGTGATGCCGGCGAGGCGAAACTGGCCACGCTGGCCGAGCGGCTGCCGAACGACCGACTGGCCGTCGAGTTGACGCGCGCCTGGCGCACAGCGGCGGCACGCGACCGGACGGTGCCGGTCCTGCGGGCCGGTGGCCTGACCCTCGTCGACCGGTTGGTGGCGGACCACGATCCGCGCCGCCAGTATGCCTTCGAGGTCACCTCCGACCGGCTGGCGCTGCTCCGGCTGCGGCCCCATCGGGCCGGCGGGCCGCGGCGCGCCCGCCTGGACGAGCCGCCGTGGCCCTTCGGGCCGGGCGTGCGGCCGGCCTGGCTGGTCGGCGTGCAGCGCCTCAACGACCGCGTGGACGAGGTGCACCTCGTGGTCGATGCTCCGCCGCTCGATGCCGTCGTCGCCGTGGCGCGCCTCTGGGATGCCCTGCGCGCCTGAGCCGGCGGCGAGAGCCCACTCAGCCGAAGAGGCGGTTGATCCAGGCCCAGCGGCGCCGCGCCTCGGGCGGGGTCACCGTCGCCGGGTAGATGCGCGCGAGCTCGGCGTCGATGCGCTCCGTCAGGCGCTGGGTGACGCGGCGGGCGAGTTCGAGCTCTGCCTTGGAGCCCTCCTCCGGCATGCTGCCGGGCCACTCCTCGCCGAGCAGCTCCGCGCAGGTCGCCGGAGGCAGGACGCGCACGGCCACGCGACAGCCGCGGTAGAGGTCCCTCGTGCCGGCCACCGCGACGGGGATGAGCGGGGCCCCCGTACGCAGCGCCAGGAAGGCCGTGCCATTGCGCGCCTTGTGCACGGCGTCGGGCTGGCCGGCCACGGCACCCTCGATGTAGAGCGCCAGGCGGCCGCCGGCGGCGAGGACCGCACGTGCCGCATCGAGGTGCACCTCCATGCCGGCGCCGCCGCGCCAGACGGGCAGCAGGCCGCCGAGGCGCGAGAAGAGCCAGGCCTTCCAGGGCCGATCGAGCAGGTTGGGTGCGCCACCGATGAACCAGATGCGCGGCTCCAGCGGGAAGGCGCGGATGATGAGGAGCGGGTCGACCCAGCCCCGGTGCACGGCGGCGGCGACGATCTGGCCGCCCAGCGCGGGGATCGACTCGCGCCCATCGATGCTGGCCCGGATGTCGAAGATGCGAAAGGCGATCGTCGAAAGAAGTGCCCAGGCGACGCGGAAGGCGGCCCCGACGTGGGCCTCGGGCCGGCGACCCAGCCAGGCCAGCCCCTCCTTGGGTGGCTCTCCCCGGCGTCGCGCGAGCGCCTCCGGGCGGCGGGCCTCCGGGTCGGCGCCGCCGAGGATGCGCGAGATGAGGCGCACGTCAGACCTCCAGGTTGAGCCGGACCGTTAGCATGACCGGTGCCTGCTCATCTCGACGCGCGAGCAGGCCGGGCGTGTCACGAGGCGGGCGGGCGCTGGGCCGTGGTGGGCTGCGCCGGAGGCGGCTGGCAGGTGGGGCACCAGTAGGCACGCCGCGGCGTGGTGCCCGCGACGCGGCTGCGGACGAGCGTTCCGCAGCGCCGGCAGGGCCGCCCCGTGCGGCCGTAGACCCAGAGACGGCCGCCGCCGCGGGCACGCAGCGCGGCTCCGGGAGGTGCGCCGCTCGCGTCGGGCGTAGTGACGCGCGCGCCGCCGGCGGTGTTGGCGCGCAGCAGGGCCATCGCCGTCCGCACCAGGCGGCCGAGCGTCACGTCATCCAGCGCTTTCACGGGCGTGGCCGGGTCGACCCGCTCGATGAAGCAGACCTCGCTGCGGTAGACGTTGCCCAGGCCGGCCATGAGGCGCTGGTCGAGGAGCGCCTCGCCCACGGGCATCCCCCCGCGGCTCACCTCGCGCAGGCGGCGCTGGATCGCCTGCGGATCGGCGGCCGGGTCGAGCAGGTCGGGGCCAAGGCTCGCCAGGCGCGGGTGGAGGGGCAGGGCGCGCGTCTCGACCAGCTCCACGGTCGCCGGGTCGAAGCAGACCGCCAGCGCAGCCGCGGTCTCCAGCACCACCGCCGCCCGTGAGGCCGGCCGCCGCCAGCGCTCGCCGTGGCGGTAGCGATGCCACGACCCGTGCAGCCCGAGATGCGTGTGCAGCGTCAGGCCGCCGGCGACATCGATCAGCAGGTGCTTGCCGACGCTGTGCACCGCTGCCACGCGACGGCCGGTGAGCCGCTCCACGCCCGCGTCCGGGCGCCGGCCGCGGGCGGCGACCAGCTCGCGGCCCTCGAGGATCTCGCGCAGCGCCGCCGCGGTGCGTTGGAGCGTATCCCCCTCGGGCATGGCCGGGGCGCGCGGCGTGCGGCGCCGTCAGGCCGGGACGGAGAGGCTGGCGGCGCGCAAGGGGCTGCGCCGGTCCACCGCCACGGGGCCGTCGGGGTCGAGCCGCAGTGAGCGTCCGAGGCCGATGACGCGCCGCTCGCGCGCCCCAGGCGCTGCGAAGCGGAAGAGCGAGCGGTCGAGCGAATAGAGCCCGGTCGAGGCGACACGCACGTCGCCCATGCGGAAGGCGAAGACGGGATTCTCGCTGTTGCCGGCATGCAGGTAGAGGCTGCCGTCGTCGGCCAGCGCACCGAGGTTGGCCTGACCCTGGAACTCGTCGTGCAGCCGCCCCAGCAGGCGAGACGGCTGCCCGTCTTCCCAGGCGTCCTCGAGCCAGCGCTGCCCCACCTCGCTGTCGGCTCGGCCCTCGATGCGCCCGGCCGCCTGGTAGGCGCGCCGCCGTGCCCGGTACTGGCGGAAGTCGCCGTTGTGGGCGAAGGCGAAACGGCCGGCCGGGTCGAGGAAGGGCTGCGTGTCGGGCAGCGTCAGTGTCGAGAGGCGCGACGGACGGCGCAGGTGCACCAGCGCACTGCTCGTCTCGAGCCCGCCCAGGCGTTCGCGCTCAGGGTCATCGCGGAAGGCGGTCTGCGCGCGATGGCGCTCCAGGCGGCCGCCGGCATCGCGCCAGGCGACGCCCCAGCCGAAGCCGGCGATGCCGAACCGTTCCAGGCGCTCGGCGAAGGGCCAGATGTCGTCCAGCCGGAAGGGGGTCGCGGAGCGCGCCGCGAACAGCTCGCACATCGAGAAGCGGATGATACGGCGCTCACGTGGCCCGCGGGCGGCCGCGCCATGTTCAGCCGTCAATACGGCTGACCAACTCGGTGACCTGCGTCGGTTCCTTCTACCATCGGTCCCATGGTCCTCACTAGGCGCGTGCGGCCGGTGCCGTTACTCACGATCGCGGTCGTCGCTTTTCTCGCGGCGTGGGCTCTGTTGGTGGTGGTCATCGGCAGCGAGGATCCCGCTGGTGCGGACGCGCGGACCATCGCCTTCGGAGTGGTACTGGGCGTGGCCAGTGTCGGGGCTGCGGTGAGTCTCCTATTCGCGTCAGGAAGTCTGCGCGCGATAAGCGCGATCTCCGCCGGGACGGCGACACTGACCATCGGGATCTTGGGCGGCTCCACGGTAGGCCTTCCCCTGGTGCCGGTCGGTGTCAGTCTGATGATCGTCGGCCTTGTTGCCGCAGAGGAGAGCGCGCGTTCGGGACGAGTCTTCCTCGCGTCTGCCGTCGCCGCCATGGGAGTGGTCGCGGCTCTTGCCACGGTCGCGCTCGTCGGACGCGGGTCGTGACGATCGGATCACGCGCGCCGGCGAGGCGCTCGCGCAACCGGCGCGACCCCGACGCTCAGCCGCCCGCGCGCAGCGCCCAGCCGCGGTAGGTCGGCCGGTAGCCGGCGGCCTCGAGCGCGGCCCGAGCCGCGGACTCGGCCACGGGGATGCCGTCGACCCGCTCGATGCGCAGCGAGCGCAGCCGTCCGTCCGCCACCAGGCCCGCGAGGGCGGCGATGGCCTCGGCCGCGGCGGCCGGGTCGTCGAAGGCAGGCAGCGTCTGGAGCGACCGACCGCCCCGGTCCAGGTAGAGCACCGCCTCGCCCTCGCGCAGCACGACGTAGGCGCCCGCGGCGCGCGGCAGCGGTCGTCGGTCCTCGTCCGAGTGGCGCGGCCAGGGCAGCGCCGCGCCGTAGGGATTCGCCGGATCGGCCGCGGCGAGCAGCAGCGTCCCGCCGGCGTGACGGTCGCCGCCCGGGTCGGCACGCTCGGCGCGCAGCCGGTCCACCGCCCCGGGCAGTGCGAACTGGGCGCCACCCAGCCCCTCCACGAAGTAGCCGCGCCGCACGCGGCCGCGCTCCTCGAGCTCACGCAGCAGCGGATAGACGGCGCTGAAGCCTCCGGGGGGGCTCTCCGCCGCGACGCCGTCGCGCGTGACGACCCCCTGGCGCTCCAGCAG
>DASSPM010000050.1:0-7510 GCA_035699625.1 Candidatus Limnocylindrales bacterium
ACGGGCGTAGGTCACGATGTCCTGGTCCATCTCGTCGCCGCCGATGCGGATGCTGCGGCTGACGACGATGCCGCCCAGGCTGATGACGGCGACCTCGGTCGTGCCGCCGCCGATGTCGACGATGAGGCTGCCCGACGGCTCGGCCACCGGCAGGCCGGCCCCGATGGCGGCGGCCATGGGCTCCTCGATGAGGCGGGCCCAGCGCGCCCCGGCGTTGAGCGCCGCGTCCTTGACGGCCCGCTTCTCCACCTCGGTGGTGCCGCCGCCGATGTCCACGATGAGGCTGCCGGACGGCTCGGCGACCGGCAGGCCGGCCCCGATGGCGGCCGCCATGGGCTCCTCGATCAGGCGGGCCCAGCGGGCGCCGGCATTGAGCGCAGCATCGCGCACGGCGCGCTTCTCGACCTCGGTCACGCCCGAGGGGATGCCGAGCAGCATGCGCGGCCGGGGGATGAGCCCGACCCGGTCGTGCACCCGGTGCACGAAGTACTTGATCATCTGCTCGGTCACGTCGAAGTCGCTGATGACTCCGTCGCGCAGGGGGCGCACGGCGATGATGTTGGCCGGCGTCCGACCGACCATGCGCTTGGCCTCGGCGCCGATGGCCAAGACGCGCTTGGTGCGCGCGTCGATGGCGACCACGCTGGGCTCGCTGATGACGATGCCGCGGTCACGCACGTGGACGAGCGTGTTGGCGGTGCCCAGGTCGATACCGATGTCGCGCGAGAAGAGACCGAGGAAGGCGTCGAGCATGGCCGGCGGGGAGGGTCCTCCCGGGTTGGGTCGGGTGGCGCGACACGGGTGGGATGCCGCGCGGGTGGATCGCTGGCAGAGCGCCGAGCGCGGTCCTGGCCGTGCCGGCAGCCCGTGCAGTATACCCGCGGCCAGGACGGCGGCCGGGCGGGCGGCCTGGTCAGGGCGCCGCGGGTGATGCCGAGGGCGATGGCCCGCCCACGCTGGGCTGCGTCCCGGGCGGCGGGAAGAGGGCGGCCGCCAGCGCCCGGATACGGGCCACGTCCGGGATCAGGATCGAGCCGCGCGGGTCGGGCACGGACGAGAAGCGCACGAGGGGCGGGGTGATCACCGCGCGGTAGGTGCGCTGCCGCCCGATGGACTCCGTCAGGCGGGCCAGGAAGGGCAGCCGGCTGGGCGGCAGGTCGGTCTCGAGCGTCTCGGCTGCGGCGGCGAAGAAGCCGGGCAGGTCGCGCAGGAAGCCGCCGCCCACGATGGCGTCGCGCAGGCCGACGAGCACCTCCTGCTGGCGCTCGGCGCGCGTGAAGTCGTTCTCGCCGGCTGCTTTGCGGATTCGTGCGTAGGCCAGTGCCTGGCCCCCGTCGAGGTGGCGCAGGCCGGGCCGGATGTGGAAGCCGTCCACGCCGAAGTCGCGGTAGTCGGGCGCGTCGAGGCGCTTGGTGACGCGCACGTCCACGCCGCCCACGGCGTCGACCAGCTTGACGAAGCCGGGCAGGTTGACCTCGGCGTAGTAGTGGATGGGCACGCCGAGCAGCGTCGAGAGCGCGCCCGCCAGTGCCTTCACGCCGTGACCCCTGGCCTCGGGGAACTCGTCGGGGTTGCGCTCGGCGTAGGTGATGAGGCTGTTGATCTTGGGCCGAAAGACGCCGCCGCCGGGCAGCGGCACGTCGACCATGTCGCGCGGCACGGAGAGCATGGAGACCGTCCGGGCGGTCGGGTCCACGGAGGCCACGATGATCGTGTCGGTCAGCGCGTGGGCGCGGCCCGGGCCCTTGTCCACCCCCAGCAGCAGCACGTTGACTCGATCGCCGGTGGACCAGTCGGGGCTGGGCCCGATGGGCTCCGGCCGGCTCGTGGCGCCCGGGCGGCCGTCGCCCACGAAGACGTCCTCGGCCGTGCCGCGCAGCAGCGCCGTGGCGTAGCCCAGCCAGAGCTGCGGCAGCACCAGCAGCAGCACCAGGAAGGCGGCCCCGAGACGCTCCCCGCCGCGCAACGGCGGCAGGCGCGGCTCGCCCAGCGTCGCCGCCAGGGCCGCCAGGCGCCAGAGCAGCACCAGGCCCTGCAGCAGCAGCAGGAGGAGCAGCACGGTCGGATCGACCAGCGTCAGCAGCAGGCCCGTGGGGTCGGCCAGGAAGAGCGCGCCGACGATGCCCAGGAAGAGCAGCGAGGGGCCGAGGAAGAGCCAGCCCTGCCGCGGCCGGCCCTGCACCAGCTGGCCCAGTCCGGGCAGCAGCACGGTCAGGAAGCCGGGCAGGAAACGACGCGGGCGGGCCAGTCTGATGGGCTGCGACATGCGGCCGGCAGGCTACCACCGACCTGCCCGCGAGCGCCGCTGGCCCACCAGCTCGCGCCGGGCCGGGCGCCTCAGCCCCGGCCCGGCCGGTCGAAGGGGATGCCCCGGTCGCGCAGGCTGACGTAGGCGTCGTGGCCGATGATCAGGTGGTCGAGCACGGGTACGTCCAGCAGTCGGCCGGCGGCCACCGCTTCGGCCGTCAGGTGCAGGTCGTCGGGGCTGGGCGACGGGTCGCCCGAGGGGTGGTTGTGGACCACGATGAGTCCCGCCGCATGCTGCCGGACGGCGTCCCGGAAGAGCTCACCGACGCGCACCAGCGAGCTCGACACATTGCCCTGGTAGACGGTCGGCATGGCCAGCACGTGGTTCTTGGTGTCGAGCAGCACGACGCGTAGCTCCTCCCGTTCGAGGCGGCCCATCTGCAGCACGAGCCGGTCGGCCAGGTCCCGTGGACCACGCACCGTGATGCGCCCGGCAGGCCAGTCGGCGAGGAGCCGCCGACCGAGCTCGAAGGCGGCCGTCAGCTGCGCCGCTCGGGCAGCCCCGACGCCGGGGATCGTCTCCAGCTCGCGCCTCGGCGCGGCGGCCAGGCCGCTCAGGCCGCCGTGCGCGGCGACGGCGTCCGCGGCCAGCTCGATGGCGTTGCGCCCGGCGGCGCCGCTGCCCCACACCAGGGCCACCAGCTCCGCGTTCGAGAGACCCGCCGGTCCGCAACGCTCGAGGCGCTCGCGCGGGCGCTCCTCGGCCGGCAGCTCGCGCAGACGCCGCACGCTGCGCGGTCGGGCCGTCCGTCGCGGCGCCGCCGCGTGACCATCCGAGCCAGCGTCCGGCGTCGGCAGCAGAGCCATCGAGCCTCCTGCGGCGGGCGCGACGAGAGCCTGCGTCGGTCAGAGCCGGGTGCTCCCGGGCCCGGACGACGGAGCCCGCCGATTCCCCCGCCGTCCGGACCATGGGAGCGAGGCGCATGCTAGCCAGGGGCACTCTACGGACGATCGACCGACGATCGACCGCCGCTCACCGGAGCTCAGCCGCCCGGGACGGCTCCCGACGAGAGCGCCAGGGCCAGCAGCGCCAGGAGCAACCCGTTGTAGACGACGTGGCCGGCGATGGCCGCGACCAGCCCGCGTCGCAGGAAGAGCCAGCCCAGCACCAGCCCGAGGGGCACGATCACGATCAACTCCAGGATGGCCTGCTTGGCGCCCTCGGCGAAGGTCGCGGCGTCGATGTTGGCGATGTGCACGAGACCGAAGAAGACGGCGCTGCGCACCAGCGCGGAACGAGCGCCCAGGTCACGCCGCCAGGCGCTCACGGCAAAGCCGCGGAAGAAGACCTCCTCGCCGATGGGTGCCACGAGCACCACGCCGATGGCCACGACCAGCGCCTCGGCCGGCGTGGAGGGCAGCGGGAAGGCACGCGGCGCGCGCACGTCGAGCAGCAGGCCCACGACGCCCGCCACGAGCAGACCGCCGATGGTCGCCGGCAGCGCCACGGCGAGGGCGAAGAGGATGTCCTCCACGAGGCGCGCCGGCCGCGCGGCGGCGCCCGAGGGCAGCCCCAGGTCGGCCCGCCCGAGGGCACCGGCACGCACGGCGAAGACGAGCACCACCAGGACGTACAGGGCAGCCACGATGAGCAGCGCGGCCAGGAAGCCGAACGGGTGGCGCGGGTCGATCAGGCCGGCCGGTCCGAGGACGAGCATGATGGCGTTGCCGAGGGCGAAGGTGAGGCCGAAGAGGATGGCCGGGGACGGGCCGCGGTAGCGCTCTGCCGGGCGGCCGGCACGGGCCAGGAGCTGGTACCCCGCAGCGGCGGCGAGGCCGAGTGCCAGGAGCAGCAGGGCGACCACGGAGAGGGCGATGGCGGCCCCACGGTCGGAGGCGAAGATGGCCACGAAGAAGAGGCCGGCGCCGGCCAGTGACAGCAGCCAGCCCAGGAGATAGAGGCCAGCCGCCGGCCGGCCCTCGAGCGAGAAGACGCGCGCCCCCGGCGGGCCGGGCGGTGTGCCGGCGGCCGGCGCCTCGGACGGGCTCGGTTCGGCTCCCCCGGTCAACCCTGCTCGGCCGCGCGGGGCGCAGGGGTATCCGGCAGTGACTCGACCGACGCGCTCGGCAGGGCCGCCCGGGTGCGTGCCTCCGAGTCGGGCAGCGCCATGCGCCGAGCCTGCGGCCCGCTGATGCTCGGCCGCTGCGGCGCGGGAACGACCACGTCACGCAGCATGTCGGAACGCTCGAAGTCCTTGCCGCACCAGGCGCAGAGCGACCAGTCGAACTCGACCAGGCGGCTGCAGTTGGGGCAGACACGGCGCAACCGGTTGCGGCAGGTCGGGCAGATGATCCAGTCCACGTGCACCCGCCGGCCGCAGTTGGCGCAATGCGGCTGGGCCTCGACCTCGACCAGCATGGCCTCCTCGGCCAGCGCTCGCTCGCCCGCCTCGGCGACGGTCTCGGGCGGCCGGATGATGCGGTAGAGGAGGAGTCCGAAGGGGAAGAAGGCGGGCGTGAAGACGATGATCAGCGCCGCGGCGAGGTACGGCGCCACCGGGTTGGCCGTGCGCGACTGCAGGTCGCGATAGGCCCAGTAGGCGGCCGCCAGCCAGACGAAGACGACGTAGATGAGGATCGCACGCAGGCCGAGCTGGACCGTCTCGTTGGCGAAGAAGCCACCGATGGCGTCCCCGATGGCCTTGGTGATCTGTTCCATGCCCTGCCGGTCTCAACCTCCAGGCGCCGCGTGTGGGAGGGAGCGGGGTCGACGCGACCGGCGCCGCCGGCCGAGTGTAGCAGAGGGTCCCGAACGCTCCGTGGTGCTGCTCCGACGTCGGATATCGCGTCCGCGTGACGGTCTCAGCGGCCGCCGATGTGCTCCGCCCGGGCCGACTCAGGTCGTCTCGGCGCGCCGCTCCCCTTCGAGCAGGGTCCAGAGAGCGCCGACCAGTGCCAGGGCGCCGCCCAGGCCGAAGAGCCAGCCGCCGGCGCCGACGGTCTCGATCGGATCGAGCCGGTCCCAGAGGAGGCCGAGACCGGCCGCCGCGACGACCAGCGGCAGGTAGCCGAGGCGGACCCGCGCGGCTGCCAGGCGGGCTGGCGTGATGGTCAGCAGCGCCATCAGCAGAACGAGCACGAAGACCGGCAGCTGCGAGGGTCGGAAGAAGCCCCAGGCCTCGAAGTAGGAGAGGAACGGGCTCGACAGCCAGGGCAGCAGGAACGCCACGACCATGCCCCAGCCGCCGGCCGCGGTGAGCCAGCCGGCGATGCTGTCGGGCGCGTCGAAGGGCAGATCCGCGAAGAGTCCGGCGCGCCCCGGCTGCACGGGCGGGGGCTGCGAGGTGCTGGCCATGCCCGGACGGGTCGAGAACCACTCCCCGGGGCCGGGCACGCCGCGGGCCGCCGGTGGCGTGACCGACGGCGGAGGCGCGGACGACGGAGGCGCGACCGGCAGGGGCGCCGGTTCGGTGGCCGGGACCGCGGGCGCCGCTTCGGCCCGGGACGGCTCAGGGCCCGGCCCGGCGGCGGGGAGTGGTCCGATCGGCTGGGGCGCCGACGCCGGGGTCTCGTCGGTCGGCTGCCCGGGCACTGCCGTCTGCGGCGGCGAGGGGTCGGTGCGCGGCGTGGGCTCGTCCTCGGGCCGCTGCAGCACGGGCCGGACACTTGCCAGCACCCGGCCGCACTCCGGACAGGTCAGTCGACCCTCGGGGACGACCGCTGCGCAGGACGGGCAGTGCGTGATGGGCTCGGCCATGCCGCTCAAGTGTGGCGCACGCGTCCGGTCCGCGCCCGCCCTCCGCGCAGTCGCCCCGCCGGGCAGTGGCTCAGAGCAGGGCCTCGGTCGACCAGATTGCCGAGCGCAGCGCCGAGCCGAGCCCGACCAGCACCAGCGCGGCGGCCCAGACCAGCGCGAAGGGGAGGGCCGCCAGCAGCGCCCCGAGGGGACCGGCGCCGAGCCCGAAGCCGGGGTCGAGCAGGACCGTCTTCAGCCAGGTCCAGGCACCGGTCAGCGAGAGCAGGGCGACGCAGAGCACGGCCAGCGTCACCGACCAGCCGCCGAGCCACGCGCGCAGCACGCGGCCGGCGATCCCCGCCTTCGGGCCGTCTGCCGGCCCGAAGGGGCGCCGTCCGACCCGCCTTCCGAGCAGCAGGCGCGTGCCGACCGTGGCCGCCAGGTCGCCGGCCACGACGAGCACGGCGAGCAGCAGCAGCGGGTCACGGGCGGCCACCACGACGCGCAGCACGAGCGGCACGTCGAGCCGGCCGGGCAGCAGGAACTCCTGCCAGGTCGCCTCCACCAGGCGCGTCGTGGCCAGCAGCAGCGCGCCCGCCGCCGGCGCGAGCGCCACCAGGCGCAGGGCGGCCAGATCGACGATCAGCCAGCCCCGACCGCCTGCCAGCCCTGCCGCGGCACGGTGGCCGAGCAGCGGCTCGACCTCCGGCCCCGCCAACAGACGCTCGAAGGCGGCCAGCTCGGCCCAGGCACCCACCAGCAGCCCGGCGACGACCGCCGCGGCCACGGCGACCACCCCGAGCGCGAGCAGCAGCGCCGTCCGCTCCGAGAGTCCGCCGATCCGGATGGCGTCCGCCCCGAGCAGGGTGCTGATGCCGACCGGGCTGGGCAGGGTGAGGATGGGCGCCAGGAGCACGATCAGCCCGCCGCGGGCCAGGAAGCCGAGCAGCCCGAGCAGCCAGAGGCCGGGATCGCCCACGGCTGCCGCGACGGCCGTTGCCGCGCACTCCCGCCACGGGACCCCCGCCCCGAGCCGCCGCGACTCGAGCCCGGCTGCCGCCCGGTCCACCGTCAGCGGTGCCGGGCGGCCGCCTCGAGGGCGCGCCCGAACGCTTCCAGGGCCGCCGCGGCGAGCTCGTTGGGGCGCATCACCGCCGCCCGCAGGGGATCCCACTTGAGGGCTACCCGCATCAGCACCGGCCGGTCCCAGGGGCGACCGGGCTCGTCGGCCTCGGGCAGGCTGAGCCGGACGCACTGCCGGCCCGCTTCCTGGGCCAGCAGGCCCGAGAGCGCTCCCGCGAAGGCAGGCCCGATGACGGCCAGCGGAGGGCCACCCGGCGGCCCCGTGCGGGGCGCGACATCACGCAGCTCCGCCAGCGCGCCGTCCGCCTCGGCCCACAGGAAGGTGCCCCACCAGTCCTCGGGCAGCTGACTCGGCTGGGTCATGCCCAGTCGCAGCACCCGCGGCGGCTCTCCGGGTGCCGAAGGCAGGGGCAGGAGCGTCTGGCGCAGGAAGGATGGGCCGGG
>DASSPM010000051.1:0-14616 GCA_035699625.1 Candidatus Limnocylindrales bacterium
CGACCGACACGGCCACCAGCGGCAGCGTCCGATTCGACGAGGTGGGCCTCTTCGCCCACTAGACCGCACATCCCAGGCAGCCGGGTCGGCGCCCTCGAGGCGCCACGCGATCCCGGCCCGGCTGCAGCCCATCTCGGACGCCCCGCCGGTCCCCCTCCCGGCGGGGCGTCGGCACGCTCAGGCCCAGCGCGACGATGGGTCGCGCGCCTCAGCCCTCGACGAAACCCGCGCCCGCGACCGGCTCGACAGCGAAGATGCTCGGCTGCAGGCCCGTCCGGCGCGTATATCCCGCGGCGATGCGAGGTCGCGGCTCAGGCGCCCTTGGCGTTGAGCTCCTCCATCAGCTCGGCCAGGAACTCGCGCGTCACTGGCCGCTGGCCAGCCTCCATCTCGACCAGCTCGCGCTCGGGGAGGCGCGCCACCTCGGCCAGCTGGGCGGTCGTGAGGCGCAGGTCCGCGCGCAGGGTGGCCAGCTCCTCGGCCGGCGTGAGCCCTTCCTCGTTGCGCGTCGGCTCGTCCATGGCCGGAGTCTAGCGGCTTCGGCCCCTTGCGAGCCCCCTGCGCTTCCGGCGCCCGCTCGGCACCCGGGTGCAGTCGCGCGACTCCCGTCGCGCGACTTGACCGCGGCGACTATCCTTCTGCATCCGCGGACCCTCCGCCGCCAGGGGCCGTTCGCGGGGAAGGAGACCAGATGCCACGGGCGATGTGGCGAGGCGCGATCCAGTTCGGCCTCGTGACCATCCCTGTGAAGCTCTACCTCGCCACCGAGGCGAACGCCGGCCTGAGCTTCAACCTGCTTCACAAGACCTGCCTCTCGCGGGTCCAGATGCGCACCTACTGCCCGGTCGACGACGAGTACATCAGCCGGGCCGACACGGTGCGCGGCTTCGAGTACGCCAAGGGCCAGTACGTGGTCATCGGCGATGAGGACCTCGAGGCGGTCCCGCTCAAGACCGTCCGCTCCATCGAGATCGAGCTCTTCGTGGACGCCAAGCGTGAAGGGCACGGCGCGCAGTTCGTCAAGTCGGCCTACTACCTGGAGCCTGAGCCCATCGGCCGCAAGGCCTTCTACCTGCTCAAGAAGGTGCTCGCCGACGAGGGTCTCTCGGCCATCTGCAAGGTGGTCATCAAGGATCGCGAGGCGCTCGCGGCGCTCAACCCGTACGCCAGCACGATGCTCATGACCACGCTCCACTGGCCGGACGAGGTGCGCGCCCTCGACGATCTCGAGCTGCCGGAGGCGGAGCAGGAGTTCAAGCCGGCCGAGCTGGCCATGGCCCGGCAGTTGGTGGCGGCCATGACCGGCGACTTCAGCGCGGACGACTACCGCGACGACTACCGCCAGGCGTTGATGGCCGTCATCGAGGCCAAGATCAGCGGCCAGGAGGTCGTCATGCCGGTCGCCGAAGCTCCCGCCAGCACGCTGGCCGACCTGATGAGCGTGCTCGAGGCCAGCGTCGCCGCAGCCCGTGAAACGCGCCAGGCCGAGGAGGCCGGCGTGGCACCCCTCGCCAAAGCGCGCAAGGCGGCCGCGAAGAAGGAAGCGAAGGGCGCGTCGGCCAAGCCGGCCGCCAAGGCAGCAGCGGCCAGGTCGGCTCCGGCCGGCAGTTCGCGCCGCTCCAACGCATCGGCCGCAGCGGCGGCCGAGGCCACGCCGCGAGCCGCGGCGCGCAAGCGGAAGAGTGCCTAGCCGGTGGCGGTCGGGGACGAGCCTGCCCAGCTCGAGCTCCCCCTCGAGACCGCATCCCCTTCGGGTCGCCTTCCCCAGCGCATCCGCCCCATGGTCGCCTCGCCGGGCCACGAGCCCTTCGACGACCCTGACTACCTCTTCGAGCCCTGGTGGCCGGGCACGCGCATCCACGTCTTCGCCGAGGACGGGCGCATCCGGCTCCAGGCGGAGCACCTGAGCGACCCGCTCGACGCGTTTCCCGAGCTGCGCGACCTGGCGCAGCGCATCACGCTCGACGGCTGCGTCATCGACGCCACGCTGCTGGTCATCGATGCCGACGGACGGCCCGACCCGGACGGCCTGCGTCGGCGCCTCGGCCGGCCGCGCGAACGGGTCGGCCAGCCGGGCGTGGTCGCCCACGACCTGCTCTACGCGGGCGGCATGTCGCTCTCCCGGATGCCCTTCGGCCGGCGGCGCCGGCAGCTGGTCGAGGTGGTGCGCGAGGCCGACTGGTGCGTCGTCGGGCGCGCCTACCCTGCCGAGGGGCGGCTGCTCGCGGAGGCCCTCGAGGAGTTGGGCATCGCCGGGCTGTCGGCACGCCGGATGTCGGCGCCCTGGCGCGCAGGCGAGGCCGGAGACGCCTGGCTGCAGGTGCCGCTGGCGGCAGACGAGGCCGCCCCAGCTCGACCGTCCCTGACGCTCATCCAGCGCCTGCCGCTCTAGGCGGTCCCTTCACCCGGCGGGCGCATCTCGGCCAGGCGCACCAACGCCGCGGCGAGCAGCGCGGCGAGGGCGGGCACCAGCACCAGGGTCGGGTCGAGGGTGATGCCGGCCACCAGGCCCATGGCGGCGGCGAACGCAGCGAGGAGCTCGGTTCTCATGCGCCGATCCTGGCTGCCCGGCGTGCCAGCTTCGTTGTCACACCGCCTTCAACGTGTCTGCAAGGGCGAGCCGCGGCAGCTGCGCCGCCTCTGCACGGCGGGCCGGCGCAGTCTCTCCTTCCGCTCCGTCCTCCCAGCGATGGGTGGCGGAGCGACCAGGCGAAAGGGGGTGCCTCGGATGCCGGAGAGCTGGAGCAAGAAGCGCGAACGGCAGTACGAGCACATCAAGGAGTCCTACAAGGACCGGGGCGTCTCGACCGACGAGGCCGAGGAGCGCGCCGCACGCACCGTGAACAAGGAGCGGCGCGAGCACGGCGAGACGAAGTCGAAGCGCTGAGACACCTGACGGCGCCGGCCCGCTGAGGGACGGCGCCGTTCCATGTCCGCCGGGCTCCCGTGCCGCCCGCCGGCCTGCGCTACGCTGCCGCGATGGGCAGCGGCCACCGCATCATCACGCTCATCGACGGCACGCCCGTGGAGACGCTGGCGGACCTGGCGCCGCGCCCCGGCGGGCTGCTCTTCGTGGGCCTGGATCCATCACCGGTCAGCGTCGCCGCCGGCCACTACCACCAGGACCAGCTCGGACGGCGCTTCTGGGGCCGGCTCATCGAGGCGCGGGTCCTCCCCGCCGGCACCGACATCACGCTCGCCGACGACGCGCTGGTCGCGGCCGGGCACGGCATCACCGACCTGATCAAGCTGCCCTCGGCGCGCGACGAGGCCGACGACGCCACGCTCACCGCCGGCGTCCGCCCGCTCTGGCAGAAGATCGCCCTCTGGCGACCCGATGCGGTCGTCTTCATCGACAAGCGCGTGGCCGAGATCACCGCCGGCCGGCCCCTGCCCGAGCGCTGGGGGCGCATCGAGGGCATGGCCCTGGCGGCCCGCTCCTGCTTCCTGATGCCCGGGCCGTATGCCGCACGCGAGGAGGTCGACGAAGGCCTCAACCTGCTGCGCAACCTGGCCAGCGCGGTGCGCGGCCAGGTGGAGGGGCGGCGCTAGCGTTCCGCCCGGCCGCGCCGGACTGTGGCCTCGATCAGCCCGTAGGGCTCGCTCGTGGCCACGAAGATCTCGTTCTCGTTGGCCTGCCCGAAGGGCGACAGGTCGACCAGCCAGTGGTGCAGGTTGGGCATCGTCAGGCGCACCTGCTCGACCTCGTCGTGCCGCTCGAGCACGGCCCGGCCGAGCCGCCAGATGGTGGCCTGGACCGAAGCGCTGTCATGGTCCGCGAAGGTCTCGAGGAGCGTCGTGAGCACCGCCGACCAGCGTCGGTCGTGGTCGCTGCCCGGATCGTCCGTGTAGCGCCAGGCCGCGCTCATGCGCGTCGCCAGCAGGCGGTCGTCGGTGTCCTTCAGGGTGGTGTATCGATCGCGCGGGAAGCCCGAGAAGGCCGAGCGGGTCGTCTTCATCACGACCAGCTCTTCGACGCCCGACTCGACCGACTCGCCCGACGGCCCCGCGCCGACGACGGCGCTGCGCACGAGCTCACCGGACCGCACGAAGGCGTCCGGGGCCGGCCCGCCGGCCGTGTCGACCGGCCGCCAGGGATGCTCGCGCAGCGTGACGGTCGCCCGCTCGACCTGCTCGAAGGCGGCGAAGTGGCGCGCCAGCGCCAGGCCGAAGGCCTCGATGGATCCGGTCAGCTGCTCGCGGGCCAGGGCGTAGACCGTGTTCTTCATGGTGTCCGTGGCCACCACCAGGCGGTTGTCGCCCTCGACGTGCGCGGCCGCGAAGTCGCCCTCCAGCGCCACGGCCACGGTCAGGTCGCGCAGGCCGTGCCCGCCCTCGCCGCGCACGACGCGCACGAGGCGGATGGCCGACTTGCCGTAGCGGTTCTCGCCCAGTTCGATCACGTGCCCTCCTGTGCCCGGCGCGACCGCTGGTAGCGGTCCCGTGCGATGTCGACGACGGCCTCCAGCCCGCGGCGCCGCTCGTCGTCTGGGTGGCCCTCGAGGCGCTGGCGGAACTCGGGCAGCAACGCGGCGCGGGTGCGCCCAGCGACGAAGGTGCAGTAGCGGAAGCCGAAGCGCCGCTCGTAGGCCGCGTTGAGCCGGTCGAGCTCCTGCTGCACCGTCTGCCGCTCCGCCTCTGCCGCAGCGCCGGCGGCTTCCCGGTCGTAGCCCTGCTCGCGGAAGGAGAGCGCCGAGACGGAGCCCGGCGGCGCACCCAGCCGGGGGTGAGCGTCGAGCAGTTCGTGCTGCTCGCTCTGCGGCATGGCCAGGGCGATCTGGCGGGCACGGGCGAAGAGCTGCTCCTCCCCGCCGAAGGGCCGTGCGGCGCAGAGTCGCGCCAGGAAGCGCGGCGCCCCCTCGAAGAGCGGCGCCAGCGCCGCCGCGCAGATGTCCGCGTCGAGGGTGTCGAGGACCTCCACGGGCGGGACCCCGGCCGTCGCGGGCGGTGGGGAGGATCGCGTCATCGTCAGTGATGCTAGCGTCGACGGCGCCAGGCGAAGAGCCGCGTGGCGCGCGCGTCGCACCAGGCGAACCCTGCCCCTGGCGGCGCCGGGCCTGCGCGGCCGACGTCAGCTGCCGCGGTAGGTGCTCAGCCCGAAGGGAGAGAGGAGCAGCGGCACGTGGTAGCTGCGCCCGGTGTCGGCTACCTCGATGACCACGGACGCGGTGCGGAAGAATGGCGCGTCGCCGCCTGCGGCGGCCCGATACGAGGCCACGTCGAAGGTCAGCTCGTAGCGGCCGACGCGCAGGATCCCGCCGCCGAGAAGGTCGCGCACCCGGCCGTCGGCGTCGGTCACCGCCGCCTGCAGCGCGGTACGGGTGCCGTCGGCGGTGACCTCGGCCAGGGTGACCGTCAGACCGGCCGCGGGCAGGCCGCGCTGGAGGTCGAGGACGTGCGTGGAGATGGTCGTCCGGCCCTCGGCCACTGCTATCCTCCGGAGCATGGCTGACCTGTCGATCCGCGTCGGCGACCTCCACTTTAGCGCCCGCTGGGAGCCCGAGGCGCCGCGCACCATGGAGGCCGTGCGACGCCTGCTGCCGCTCGAGAGCCGGCTCATCCACTGCCGCTGGAGCGGCGAGTCGACCTGGATCCCCTTCGGCGACTTCCGGCCCGGCCTCGACTACGAGAACCACACCAGCCACCCGGCGCCGGGCCAGCTGGCCATCTACCCGGGCGGCATCAGCGAGTGCGAGATCTTCTTCCCTTACGGCGCCTGCACCACCTCGTCGAAGGTGGGCCAGCTGGCCGCCAACCACTTCGCCAGCGTCCTGCCGGACGACGGCTGGCTCGAGCGCCTGCGGGAAGTCGGGCGGCGCTGCCTCTGGGAGGGCGCGCAGTCGATCGCCATCGAGCAAGGGTGAGCAAAGCACCCGGCGGCACGCCCAGGTCCTCCCGGAGCCGCAACAGCCGCATGGAGCCGCTCACCCTGCGCGGCGTGCTGACCATCCTGGGCGCGGCCGTGCTGGCATCCGTGGGCGCCGTGGTGGTGCTCATGCTGGCCATGCTGCTGGCGGCGTACGCCCGCGGCGAGATCCGCTTCTGAGGCCCGACCGCCCGTGACGGACCTGCTCGTGCGTGGCGGGACGGTGGTGACGGCGGCCGGCACAAGGCGCGCGGACGTGGCCGTCACAGCAGGGCGGATCGAGGCCGTCGGGGAGGGGCTGTCCGACGGGGAGGCGCGCAGCCCGCGCGAGGTCATCGACGCCGACGGCCTGCTCGTGCTGCCCGGCTGCGTCGACGTCCACACCCACACCCGGGTCGCCTCCGACGCTGAGCCAGACCGCTTCTTCCGGGACTCCGTGGCGGCCGCGTTCGGCGGCACGACCACCTTCCTCGCCTTCAACAACCCCGGCACGGGCGTCTCGGAGGCGGGCGCGCGTTCGCTGCTCGTGGGCCGCGACGAGTTCCGCGCCCGCACGGCCGACGACAGCGCCGTCGACTTCGGCCTCTCGGCCGTGCTCAGCGGCCAGCAGACCGATCCCATCGCCGAGCTGCCTGAGCTGATCGAGTCGGGTGTGCCGAGCTTCAAGGCCTTCATGGTCTACGACTTCCGGCTGCCCGACGAGCTGCTCTTCGCCGCCATGCGTCTGGCCGCCACGCACCGAGGGCTGGTCCAGGTGCACTGCGAGAACGCCACCATCATCGACGCGCTGGTGGTGCGCGAGCTGGCCGCCGGCAACAGCGGACCGCGCGGTCACGCCGCCTCGCGGCCACCCTACGCCGAGGCCGAGGCGACCCACCGCGCCGCCGCTCTCGCCCGCGCCGCCGGCGCATCGATGCACGTGGTGCATCTCTCCTGCGCCGACGCGCTGGCTGAGGTGCGTGCCGCGAAGGCGGCCGGCGTGGCCGTCTCGGCCGAAACCTGCCCGCACTACCTGACCCTGACGGACGAGCGCTACGACGACCCAGACCCGGCGCTGGCCATCCGCGCCGTCATCTCGCCGCCGCTGCGCTCGGCCGGGGATCGCGACGCGCTCTGGGCGGGGCTCGCCGACGGCTCGCTCGACCTGGTCGCCACCGACCACGTGCCGGACCGGCTGGCGGTCGAGAAACGCCTCCCTGCGCCACCCTTCGACCGGATCTCCAACGGCGGCCCGGGCATCGAGACACTGCTCACCCTGCTCTACTCGGAGGGCGTGGCGCGCGGCCGCCTGACGCTGGAGCGGATGGTAGAGCTGCTGGCGACCACGCCGGCGCGGCGCTTCGGCCTGGCCGCCAAGGGCGCCGTCGAGCCCGGCCGCGACGCCGATCTGGTGCTCTTCGACCCGGACGCTCGACGCACCATCCGCCAGGCGGAGCTGCACCACACCAGCGACTTCACGCCCTACGAGGGTATCGAGGTCATGGGGGCGGTGCGCACGGTCCTGGTGCGGGGCCGCCCGGTCGTGCGCGACGGCCGGTTCGTCGGGCAACGCGGCTGGGGCCGATTCGTGGAACGGCGCCTCGACTGAGGCTCAGGCGGCTGGCGGGCGGGGGGCCGCCGATACCGCGCCGGTGGCTCGCTGGCGTGCCCGATCGTGCTCTCGCAGGTGCAGTCCGAGGTCGATGACGGTCTTGACCACGACCATCACCAGCAGCGGTGCAAGTGGCGTGCCCAGCATGGCGATGCCGAAGGCGCCGAAGAGGATGGTCAGGTGGAGCACGACCACGCGCGCGTAGGGCGCCTGCATCTGGTCCATCGGGCTCACCGTGCGGTACTCGCCGCGACCCACGTAGTTGACCAGGAACGAGACCAGGTGGCTGACGAAGAGGGCTCCGGCGGTGACAACCACGGCGAGCCCGTCGAGGCCGCCGGGCAGCGCGGGTAGCGCGCCCGGCGGCAGCCTCTCCAGGCCGCCCGCGAAGGCGGGCAGGGCGACGAAGACGAAGACCCCGTGCACCAGCCAGAAGATGCCGTAGTGCATCAGGAAGAAGGGCACCATGACCAGCTTGCCCACGCCAAGGGCGACGGGCAGCTCCACCCGGACCAGGCCCGTGCCGGCCCGCAGCGGGCCGGCGGCAAGGAGGATGCGCGGCACGTTGAGCAGGCCCACGATGCCGCTCTCCAACCAGTAAAGCGCGAGCACCGTCTGCAGCCCCCAGCCCAGGAAGAGTACGCCCGCCAGCGGCAGCAGGTTGACCAGCACGAGCACCACGGCCGACTCGGTCAGCTGGCGGCCGGCGATGACGAGGCGTCCCGTGGAGGCAACCAGCCGCTCCGCCGGGCGAGCCGGCTCGCCGGCCGCGGCTGCCCGCCGCCGGATGGCTTCGATCTCCTCGGCCGGCAACGCGCTGCGCGCGGGTGCCCAGCGCTGCGCTGCGTCCGTCGCCGGGCCGCCTTCCGTGGGTCGCTCCATCAGTCGAGGCGGGGATAGGCCAGCAGGGTCAGGAACTCGTGGAATTCGTCGTCCAGCACGAGGCGGTCCAGGATGTCCGCGGCATCGCCCAGGCGCCCCGTGCCGGCGCCCCCGAGCGCGGTCAGCTCCTCCTCGCGCACGGCGCGGTAGAGCTCGGCGCTGACCGGCCGGCCGTCCTCGAGCGCCACGGCGTGACGGCGCCACTGCCAGAGCTGTGAGCGGCTGATCTCGGCCGTGGCGGCGTCCTCCATCAGGTCATTGATGGCCGCCGCACCGGTGCCCTGCAGCCACGCGTCGAGGTACTGCAGCGCGACGGCGACGTTGCCGCGCACGCCCTGCTCGGTCACGCGGCCGCCCTCGATGTGCACGTCGAGCAGGTCGCGCGCCGCGACCACCACGTCCTCGCGCAGCCGGTCCTTCTGGTTCGGGCGGGCGCCCAGCACCGAGTCGAAGACGCTGGTGGCCAGCGGCACCAGGTCGGGATGGGCGACCCAGGTGCCGTCGAAGCCGTCGCCCGACTCGCGCTCCTTGTCCTCGCGCACCTTCGCCAGCGCGCGCTCGGTGACCTCGGGCTTGCGGCGATTGGGGATGAAGGCCGACATGCCGCCGATGGCGTGTGCGCCGCGGCGGTGACAGGTGCGCACCAGCAGCTGGGTGTAGGCGCGCATGAAGGGCACGGCCATGGTCACCTGCGCGCGATCGGGTAGGACCATCTCGGGCTTGTCGCGGAACTTCTTGATGAGGCTGAAGATGTAGTCCCAGCGGCCGGCGTTGAGGCCGGCGGCATGCTCGGCCAGCTCGTGCAGGATCTCGTCCATCTCGAAGGCCGCCAGGATCGTCTCGACCAGCACGGTGGCGCGGATCGAGCCGCGCGGGATGCCCAGGGCCTCCTGGGCGTGGACGAAGACGTCGTTCCAGAGGCGTGCCTCCTGGTGGCTCTCGAGCTTGGCCAGGTAGAAGTACGGGCCCAGGGCCGGCGGCGCGGCGCGTTCGAGCGCGGTGCGCCCGTTGTGGAAGAGGTAGAGGCCGAAGTCGAAGAGGCTGGCGCTGATGGGCCGGCCGTCGACCATGACGTGCCGCTCCACGAGGTGCCAGCCGCGCGGTCGCACGAGCAGCGTCGCCAGCTGCTCGCCCAGCCGGTACTCCTTGCCCTCGGGGCTGCTGAAGGCGAGCCTGCCACGAACGGCCTCCCTCAGCGCCGCCTGGCCGCCCACGACGTTGGCCCAGGTGGGGCTGAGGGCATCCTCGAGGTCGGCCATGAAGACGCGCGCGCCGGAGTTGAGGGCGTTGATCATCATCTTCGGCTCGGCCGGGCCGGTGATCTCGCAGCGCCGGTCCTCGAGGTCGGGCGGGGCAGGCGCGACCCGCCAGTCGGAGGCGCGCACGCGCGCCGTGGCCGGCGGGAAGTCGGGCAACGCGCCCGCTGCCAGCTCCGCCGCGCGCTCCTGGCGGGCCTGCAACAGGGCGATGCGCTGGCGCCCGAAACGCCGCTCCAGGTCGGCCACGAAGGCCAGCGCCTCGGGCGAGAGGACCCGGGCATGCTCCGGGGCGACGGACGCGGTGACCTCGACGCCGGCCGGCAGTGCGCCCGTCATCGGCTGGCCTCCGGCACGGTCGCCTCGGACCGCTCCACCCGGGCGGGCGGCGCACCCGCCGCGCCCGCCGCGCCTGCCGCGCCGCCAGTGACGGCCTCGAGGCGGGCGAGCAGGGGCGGGGAGTCGAGGCGCCGCAGGATCTCACGCGCCTCGTCGGCAGCGGCGCGGGCCAGGTCCGTGCCGGGCAGGAGGGTCGCCGCCTCCAGCTGGCAGAGCGCCAGGTCGAGCGGCAGGTCGAGGCGACGCCATGCCGCGGCGGCCTCGCGGTAGGCCTCCGCAGCCTCCGCCGTCCGACCCTCCAGCGCGGCAACGCCCGACTCGAGCGTGGCGACGCTCGCGTCGAGCCAGCCGCCGCGATAGCCGAGGCTTGCAAGCTCCGCCAGCGCCGCCCTCACCCCGTCTGGATCGTCCCGCCACAGGCATGCGCGGGCGAGCACCACACGCGCCGCCACCGCGTCGGTACCGCGGGGATACGCGACCGCGGCACGGCGGGCCGCCTCGGTGGCCGCCTCGAGTCGCCCGACGTAGAGCTGCACCTGCGCCATCGCCGCCTGCTGCACGGAGACGTCCTGTGGAGACGTGGAGTCACGCGTCGTCGGTGCTATCGCTTCCAGCGCGGCGGAGGCTTCGGGGTCGCCCCGCAGGGCGCGTATGACTGCTATCGGTGCCGCGATCGAGATGAAGGCCATGGCCGGCAGATCGCGGGACTCCACCTCGGAGGCAAGAGCGAGCGCCCAGTCCCATTCGCCACATGACACCGCGTTGACTGCCCCGTTGCCGGCCAGGCGCGCGAGCGGTTCGAGCAGGCCGTAGCGGCGTGCCAGTTCGATGCCCTCGCGCGCGACGCTCAGGCCGACGCGGGGCTGGTCGGTGGAGAGGACGCCGGTCCGGTTGAAGCGGCCGCGCAGCTGCGCGCCGAGGACACCCCCTCGGTCGGCGAGGTCGATGGCCCCGACGAGGAGCGCGTCTGCCTCCGCCGGCCGCCGCAACAGCGCGATGATCCACGACTTGGTGATCAGGTGCTGGGCGAGCTCGGCCAGGTGACCGACGCGTTCGGCCGCGATGAGGGCTGCCTCCACGACAGGTAGTGCGTCATCCGGCCGGTCCAGGTAGATGTAGATCCGTGCCAGCTGGCCCAGGAGACGCATGTCGCCGATGTCGCTGCGCCGACCCTCCGTCTCGGCACGCACCCCCTCCGCGACCGCCAGCGCCGGTTCGATGCGCGAGCGAAAGATCATCGAGCGCAGCACCGCCGCAGCTGCGAGCGCGGTGACGTCCGCGTCGTCGCGCCGGCGGTACCAGTCGAGGGCCATGGCTCCGTACCCCTCGGCAACCTCGAATCGAGCCGCCGCCTCGGCCGACGCGGCCGCCTGGAGCCAGAGCTCAGCTCGCTCGGCATCGTCCGTCGCGACCCGCAGGGCGAGCTCGATGAAGCCCAGGGCCTGATCGTAGGAGTGGAGCGCCGTCGCCCGCTCGGCTGCGCTGCGCAGGGCGAGTCGCGCCTGCGCGGCCACGGCGGCGGCCTCGGCTCCCTCGGGGGCTGCCTCGTACGCGGCCACGTAATGGCTGGCCAGGATGCCCGCGTACTCGTCGTCGCCGACGGACTCGTAGTGACGCGCCGCGGCGAGGTGGCGCGCGCGGCGGTCGCGTCGTGCCAGCGTGCCGTAGGCGACCTCGCGGATGAGTCCCTGCACGAAGCGGTATTGACCGCGCTCGGGCGAACGCGGATCGACGTCCAGCGAGACGAGCTCCTTGCGCGCGAGCTCGCGCAGGCGCGCCTCGACCTCGTCCGTCTCGCGCTCGGCCACGGCCGCCAGCGCCGCGGCGGTGAACGCCTGGCCGAGGACGGCTGCGTCCTGGAGGAGCGCCCGATCGTCCGCCCCCAGCGCGTCGAGCCGCGCTGCGATGAGCGCCTGCAGCGAGGGCGGGACGACATCCGCCAGGCCCGGCCCGTCGAGCCGATAGGTGGCGCCCTCGCGTGTCAGCCGGCCCTCGTCGAGCAGCATGCGCACGATCTCGACCGCGTACAGCGGCACACCCTCGGCTTGCTGGACGATCCGCTGCAGCGCATCGGGCGGCACGCCCGGGACAAGCCCTGCCAGCAGGCGGGCCATCGCCGGGGCAGGCAGTGGCTCGAGACGCAGGCTGAGGAACGAGCGTTGCGCCGCACCCCAGCCCGGCCGGCGTTCGAGCAGCTCGGGTCGCGCCAGCGTGATGACCAGGATGGGCCGCGCGCGTGCCCACTCGAGCAGGTGTTCGACGAAGTCGATCATGCCTGCGTCCGCCCATTGGAGGTCCTCGAAGACGAGCACCGCGGTGCCACGCTCGGCGACCCGCTCGAAGAAGGTCCTCCAGGCCGCGAACAGCTCCTCGCGCTGTCCCGCCGGCGTCTCCTCGAGGCCGAGCAGGGCAGCGAGGTGAGGCTCGACCCAGCGGCGCTCGGCGTCGTCCGGCAGCCACTCCGCGAGCGCCGCGTGCAGCTTGTCGCGGGTGGTGGCCTCGTCGTCGGCTTCGGCGATGCCGGCCCGGCGGCGGACCATCTCGCCCAGCGCCCAGAACGTGACGCCCTCGCCGTAGGAAGGCGAGCGACCCTCGTGCCAGTAGACGGTCTCGGTCAGGCCGTCGACGTACTTGAGCAGCTCCCAGACGAGGCGGCTCTTGCCGATGCCGGCCTGGCCGACCACCGACACCAGGCGCGCCTTGCCCTCGCGACCGGCGGCGTGGAGCTGGTCCTTGAGCAGCCGCAGCTCCTCTTCCCGGCCGACGAAGGGCGGCTCGAGGATCTCCGCCCGGCCGATGCCTCCGCGCTGCGCCACGATGCGCAGCGCCTTCCAGGCGGCGACCGGCAGCGCCTTCCCTTTCAGCTCCTGCTCGCCGGCCGGCTGGAAGGCGATGGCACTGTCGGTGGCGCGCACGGTGGCCTCGCCGACCAGGACCGTGCCCGGCAGTGCCGCCGACTGGAGGCGCGAGGCGGTGTTGACCAGGTCGCCCGCGACCATGCCCTCGCCCGAAGCGCCGATGGTCACCGCCGCCTCGCCGCTGAGCACGCCGGCGCGCGCCCGGGGTGGATCGGCGTATCCCTCCGTGGCCAGCGTGGCCGGCACGGCATCGACCAGGTCGAGTGCGGCGCGCACGGCACGCTCGGCGTCGTCCTCGTGCGTGGTGGGCGTGCCCCAGACGGCCATGACCGCATCGCCGATGAACTTCTCGACCGTGCCGCCGTAGCGGCCGATGACCTCGCGCGCGAGCTCGAAGTAGCGCGACAGCAGCTCGCGCACCTCCTCGGGATCGCGGCCCTCGGCCAGCGTCGTGAAGCCGACCAGATCGGCGAATAGGACAGTCACCAGCCGACGCTCCGAGACCGGGGCGGGTCGGGCGCCCGGGGCGGGGCCCGGCGGGATGCCCGCGGGCGCGCCCGCATCCTCCGAGAGGCGCGTGCCGCAGTTGCCGCAGAAGCGCGCGCCGGGCACGCGTGGCGCGCCGCAGGTCGGGCAGGCCGCCTGGAGCGGCGTGCCGCACTCGAGGCAGAAGTTCTGCCCCGGCTCGGCGGCGGCTCCGCAGTTCGGACACTGCATGGGATCTACCAACCCCCTTCGTCGCGCAGGATGCGGTGCAGGATGCGCGCCGCGACAGCCCGACGATACTCCGCCGTCGAGCGCACGTCGTCGATGGGCGCGATCTCCCCGGCGAGCGTGGCCGCGGCGTGGTCGGCGGTGGTGCGCCGCGGGGCGGCACCCTCGAGCACACGCTCCGTCTCGCGGGCCCGGATGGGGGTGGCGGCGACCGAGCCGAGCGCGAGGCGGATGTCGCGCCAGACGCCCGCGTCCTCGCGCCAGGCGAGGGCCAGCACGACCTTGCTGATGGCCTGCGCGCGTCGCGTGCCGACTTTGCGGAAGCGGACCTGCCGCCCCGGGCGGAGCGGGATGCGCAGCCGCAGCAGCAGTTCGTCCTCGCGGCGAGCGGTCGTGCGGTAGGCCGGCCAGAAGCCGTCCGCAGGCACGCTGCGCTCGCCGCGGCCGCCGCCCAGCACCAGCTCCGCATCGCATGCCAGCAGCACGGGTAGCGTGTCCCCGGCCGGCGAGGCGTTGATGACGTTGCCGCCGATCGTGCCGCGGTTCTGGATCTGTGCCGCGCCGACGGTCGCGGCCGCCTCGGCCAGGGCCGGCAGGCACTCCTCCACCAGTGGAGAGCGGCGCAGCTCCGTGTACGTCGTGAGCGCGCCGATGATCAGCGTCTCGCCCTGCAGCTCGATGCCGCGCAGCTCGTCGAGATGCCAGATGTCGAGCACGCGCTCGGGCGGCTCGCCGATCTCCCCGGTCAGCTGCACCAGCAGGTCGGTGCCGCCGGCGACCGGTCGGTAGCCACCGTCGGCGAGGAGTCGGTAGGCCTCGTCCAGGCTGTGCGGCGAGGCGACGGGCGGCTCGAGCGGCACGCTCAGGCCCCGTGCCGTCGGAAGCGGCGGCGCTGGCGCATCGCCGCTGCCAGGAGCAGCCCGGCCAGCCCGGCCAGCGCCGCCAACTGGCCGGGCGTGAACGCGACCACGCGCTCGGCCCGCGGTCGCCGGGCGGGCTCGCCGCTCATGCCGGCTCCGCCCGCGGTCGCCGGGCGGGCTCGCCGCTCATGCCGGCTCCGCCCGCTGTCGCCGGGCGGGCTCGCCGCTCATGCCGGCTCCGCCCGCGGTC
>DASSPM010000052.1:0-5180 GCA_035699625.1 Candidatus Limnocylindrales bacterium
GCCGCTTGATGCGCTGAGTGGCATCGACGGCGGCAGCTGGACGCTCGGGTGAGCTGGCGTGGTCCGGGCGCCGCTACGGGGCGACCACGTCACCGCGGAGGACGGTGGACGGGCGGGTCGCCCGGCCGGCGGGCGGCCGGGGACGGTCGGCCGCTTGATGCGCTGACTGGCATCGATGGCGGCAGCTGGACGCTCGCGTGAGCCGGCCCCGGCCCCAAGCTGGCGCGACGACGCCAACGCCCCGGTGCTAGCTCGCCTCCACCAACGGCTTGACCTCGCCGATGAAGCGCTCGATGGTCTCCATGTCGAATGGCGCGGGCAGCTCTGCGATGACCGTCCGGAAACCGAGCGGCAGGTAGCCGCGGATCCGCTCGGCGATGGCCTCAGGCGTACCGAGCCAGAGGTGCTCGTCCCGCTCGGTCGTGCGGTTGTGCGCCATCTGCTGCCACCAGACACGCTCGGCCTCCGCCTCGGAGTCGCGGATGACCAGCTTGCAGGCAAGGGTGCGCTCGATCGAGGCCGGATCGCGGCCCACCTCCGTGCACCACGACTCGAGCACGTCGACCTTGCGCGCCATCAGCTCGACCGGGCCCATCCCGTTCCAGATATCGGCGTACCGGGCCACGGTGCGCAGCGTCTTCCGCTCGCCCGAGCCGCCGATCATGATGGGCAGACGCGGCTGCACCGGTCCCGGCCGGCAGACCAGCCGCTCGGTGCGGTAACAGGGCCCATCGTGCGTGACCTCCTGCCCGTCGAGCAGCGGGCGGACGATGGAGCAGGCCTCGTCGAGGCGGTCGAGGCGCTCCCCGAAGCCCGAACCGAAGTCGAGGCCGTGGGCCTCATGCTCCAGGCCGAACCAGGCCCCGCCGAGACCGAGGATGGCGCGGCCGCCGCTGACGTGGTCGAGCGTGACGGCCGACTTGGCCACGAGCGCCGGGTTGCGGAAGGTGTTGGCGCCGACCATCAGCCCGATCCGTGCCCGCTCGGTGATGGTCGCCAGCGCGCCGAGCGTCGTCCAGCCCTCGTAGATCGGCTGGTAGGGGTCGCCGAAGATGGCGTAGAGGTGATCCCAGACGAGCAGATAGTCGTAGCCCAGGCGGTCGACCTGCCGGGCGATCGAGGAGAGCTCGGGCCAGTCGGTCGACTGGACCCAGGGCAGGATGCCGAGCTTGAGCTGCATGGAAGTCCCCTGTCTCGTGGATGGCGCCGGTCAGAGGGTAGTCCACAGCGTCGTCAGTGCGTAGTCCAGCCGATGCTCGACCGACTTGCGTGCAAGAAGGCACCTCGGCCTCAGAGCGCCTCCTCGAGCACCTCGCGCACGTGGCCCCACAGCCGCAGCAACTCCGGGAGCGCCTCCGCGCCCACGCCGCCGCGCGGCTGGACGTGGTCGAAGAGGTCGAAGACGGTGGCCGCGCGCAGCCGGTCGGGCGGGATGGCCTCGCGCAGCGGCCCCAGCTGGGAGATCGGGATGGCATCGTCGCCCTGGTCGTGCATCAACCAGACGGGTGCACGGATGCGGCCTGCCGCGCGCACCGGGGAGAGGTCGCGCAGCAGTGCCTGGGCCGGCTCGGAGAGCATCGCCAGGGCTGCGTCGGCGGTGGCGCGGTCGGGCGCCGTCACGAGGCGGTAGACAGCCAGCGCGTCCCCCTGCAGGCGCTCTGCCAGGGCCGGGTCGAAGTCGTCGGGCGTGGGCCCGTCCCCGGCGACGATGGGCTCGAGCCGGGCACGCAGCTCCGCCAGCAGGCGCGGGTCCTGCAGGCGCGGGTCGCGCGCGGCCGCCTCGGCCACCACGGCCACCAGCAGCTCACGGAAGATGCCGCGGGTCAGCTCCCCGGGCTGCCAGCTGCGCCCGGTGCCCTCGACGACGATGCGCCGCGTGGCGATCTCGCTCATCAGCGTGGCGGCGTCGCCGTACGCGCCGAAGGCATTGACCCATGCGACGCGATCGGCGATGCGCGCATCCGCCGCCGCCAGCAGCGCCAGCGAGCCGCCGGCCGAGACGCCGACCAGCCCGATGCGGTCGGGCAGCACCTCCCGCCGGGCCGACACGGCCTCGAAGGCCTCGACCAGGTGGCCCACCTCGTCGGGCGCCAGGCGGCCGGCCTTGAGCTCGGCCGACTCCGGCACGGCCACCACGACCCCCAGGCGGGCGATGGCGGTGGCCACGCGCACCACCACCGGGTGATCGAGCGCGACGCGGTTCACGCCCAGCACGAGCAGCACGGCCGGTCGGCGCGCTCCCTCGCCGGCGGGCAGGTAGAGGTCGAGGCGGTCGCTGCGGGCGGCGCCGTACGCCACCGAGGTGCGCTCGGGAGGCGGCGCGAGCGCGGAGAGCGGCCGCGGCCCCGCGTCGAGCAGGTCCGGCACGAGCGCCATGGTCAGGAAGCCGGCGCGCACCGGTTCCAGGGCGACGAAGCCGACGGCCGCGACGAGCACCAGCAGCAGCGCGACCGTCAGCAGGCGGCGCAGGAAGCCGGCCAGGAGGCGCATCGCCGCAGTCTAGGCCGGCCGGACGGGGCTCAGGCCGAGCCGCCCTCCTGCCGCCGCAGGGCCACCAGCGAGAGCATCTCGTAGGCCAGGTTCGCGGCCAGGAAGGCGGTCTGACCGGCAGGGTCGTAGGCGGGGATGACCTCGACCACGTCGAAACCGAGGAAGTCGATGCCGCGCAGGGCGCGCACGATGGCCAGCGCGTCGTGTGCCGAGAGGCCGCCCGGCTCGGGTGTGCCGGTGCCGGGGGCGAAGGCGGGATCGACCACGTCGATGTCGAAGCTGATGAAGGCCGGCCGATCGCCGACGCGTGCGCGGATGGCCTCCGCGGTCGCCGCCGGGCCGCGCGCCAGGACCTCCTCAGTGGTCAGGTACTCGAGGCCGAGCTCGGTGCGCAGGCCGGTCCAGTCGCCCGCGTCGTAGACCGGGCCGCGCAGGCCGACCTCGATGGAGTGGGCCACATCGACCAGCCCCTCCTCGATGGCCCGGCGCATCCAGGTGCCGTGGTTGTACTTCTCGCCGAAGTACGAATCCCAGGCATCGGTGTGGGAGTCGAAGTCGATCACCGCCACGGGGCCGCGCGAGCGAGTGGCGCGCAGGTGCGGCAGCGTGCAGGCATGGTCGCCGCCGATGAGCAGCGGCACCACGCCCGCATCGACGATGGGCGCCACGTCACGCTCGATGGCCTCGTAGCTGCGCTCGATGTAGCCGGGCACGATGGCCACGTCGCCGTAGTCGACGCACGAGAGCACGTCGAAGGGCTTGATCTCGAGGTTGGCGTTGTACGGCCGCAGCATGACGCTCGCGGCGCGCACGGCGTTGGGCCCGAAGCGGCCACCGACCCGGTAGGTGACGCCGGTGTCGAAGGGCACGCCGACCACGGCCAGGTCCACGTCCTCGAGCGTGCGCACGAAGGGCAGCCGGGCGAACGTGGCGGGGCCGGTGAAACGGGGCGAGGCGAGCGAGTCGGCCGGCTGGTAGCGCGGCCTGCCGCTGGGGCGCGCCACGTCAGCCGGGCGCGGCGCTGTCGTCGGGGAGCAGCACCGCGTCGGCAGGGCGCCAGCCGATGGCCACCTCCGTGCCGGCGACCACGTCCGGTGCCGGCTCGCCGGCCGAGCGGCGCGCGATGACCTGGCCGCCATCGGGCAGGCGCAGCACGTACTTGCGGGTCGAGCCGAGGTAGATGACCTCCTCGACGCGCGCCGCGAGGCTTCCCGCCAGGCCCGGCCCGGCTCCCCGGTCGCCCTCGGCGGCGGCGCCGAGCCAGAGCTTCTCGGGGCGCACCACGAGCGCGGCCGCGGAACCCGCCGCGAGGCCGCCCGAGGCGGCGCCATCCAGCCGGTAGCGGCCGCCCGCGCCGCTCAACCAGGCGCCGTCCGCGCCAGCCGCCAAGCGGCCGCGGAAGATGTTCGACTCGCCCATGAAGTCGGCCACGAACAACGTCGCGGGCCGCTCGTAGAGCTCCTCGCCCGTGCCCAGCTGCTCGATGCGGCCAGCGTTGAAGATGGCGATGCGATCGCTCAGCGCGAGCGCCTCCTCCTGGTCGTGCGTGACGTAGACCACGGTCACGCCGAGCTCGTGGCGAACCCGGATGATCTCGAGCTGCAGTGCCTCGCGCAGCTTGCGGTCGAGGGCACCGAGCGGCTCGTCCATGAGCAGCAGGCGCGGCCGGAAGACGATGGCCCGGGCGAGTGCGATGCGCTGCTGCTGCCCGCCGGAGAGCTGCCGCGGGTAGCGCCGGCCGAGCGGTTCGAGGCGCACGAGTGCCAGCGCCTCGGCCACGCGACGTTTGATCTCGTCGCGGGCGACGCCGCGCATCTCGAGCGGGAAGGCCAGGTTCTGCTCGGCGGTCATGTGCGGGAAGAGGGCGTAGTTCTGGAAGACCATGCCGATGTCGCGCCGGTAGGGCGGCACGCCGCCCAGCGAACGGCCGTCCAGCTCGACGCTGCCCGAGTCGGGCTCGAGGAAGCCGGCGATCATGCGCAGGGTGGTCGTCTTGCCCGAGCCAGACGGGCCCAGGAAGGTCACGAACTCGCCGGGCGGGATGTCGAGCGAGACGTCGTCCACGGCGCGCACATCGCCGAAGAGCTTGGTCAGCCCGGCCAGGCGCAGCCGGCCGGCGGGCGTGCCCGAAGCATGTGCCGGCGCCATGGCGCGAGGGTCGGCCGGTCCGGTCATGTCGCCTCCGGTCGTGTCAGTCGGGCCTCCGAGCGCCGCCGAAGGTAGAGGATGAGCAGCAACGAGATGCTCGTGACCAGCATCAGCATGGTGGCCACGGCGGCGATGGTCGGGTCGATCTTGCTGCGCACCTGGCTCCACATGACCACTGGCAGCGGCCGCACCAGCGGGCTCGAGAGGAAGATGGCCACGACCACCTCGTCCCAGGAGGTGATGAAGGCGAAGAGAGCGCCGGCGGCGATGCCCGGCATGGTCAGGGGCAGGGTGATGCGCCGGAAGGTCTGCCAGGGGCCGGCACCGAGGTTCTGAGCGGCCATCTCGAGCGTTCGGTCGAGCGTGCGCAGGCTGACCCCGACGTTGACCACCACGAAGGGCAGCGCCAGCACGGTGTGCGCGATGACCAGGCCCTCGAACGTGCCGGCGAGGCGCCAGCCGACGAAGACGAAGTACATGCCGATGGCCACGATGACCACGGGCACGATGATCGGGCTGAGCAGGAAGGCGTTGAGGGCGGC
>DASSPM010000053.1:0-6535 GCA_035699625.1 Candidatus Limnocylindrales bacterium
CGACCGCGTTCACCTTGATCGGTCCGAGGCCCGCGGCCTCTGCCGCCGCGATCCCGTCGAGGACGCGTGAGACCGGGAAGCCGACGTCGTTCAGGCGCATGAACGTGTCGTCGTCGAGCGCGTCGAGGCTGACCGTGACCCGCCCCAGCCCGGCAGCCGCGAGCGACTCCGCCCGCCGCTCGAGCAGCGAGCCATTGGTGGTCAGCGTCAGGTCCTGCACGCCGGGCAGGGCCGCCAGCATGGTCACGAGCCGGTCGAGATCGCGCCGCACGAGCGGCTCGCCGCCGGTGAGTCGCACCTTCACCACACCCAGCGCGGTCGAGAGGCGGACCAGCCGGCTGACCTCTTCGAAGGTGAGCAGCTCGGCCCGCGGCAGGAAAGCGAAGTCGGCCCCGAAGACCTCGCGCGGCATGCAGTAGACGCAGCGGAAGTTGCAGCGGTCGGTAACCGAGACGCGCAGGTCGCGCAGCGGGCGGCCCAGGAGGTCGAGCGGCTTCACACGCCCATGCTACGCCGGAGCGCAGCCAACGCCCGGTGGCCGGGCGAAGCGTCCCGCCTGATCGTGCCGCCGCTGGTACCACCGGCCGTCGTTCTCCGGTACCACCGGTGGGGTCGGCAGTGGTGCGCCCGCGCCTACGATGCTGCTGGACCGGGAGGTTCCCCTGAGACCCGACGGAGGGGCAAGAGTACGATGACGTCGACCGATCAGCGAACCGGCTTCCGCCTGCCGTGGACCGGAGCTCCCGAGCAGGCAGAAGAGGCCGCCGAGGCAGTCGTCGACGCGGCGACCATGGCCGAACCGCAGGCCGAACCGCAGGCGGAGTCGCAGGCGGAGTCGCAGGCGGAGTGGCAGGCCGAGCCGGTGGCTACGACCGATCTGGCTGACGCTGCGACGACGGCGAGCGAGGGCACAGCCATGACCCACGAGCCCACCACGAACCCTCCCGGCACCCGCCGGCCGGCTCGCTTCCTGGCCGACCTCCTGCGCGCCATGCAGGCCGCAGCGTCTGAGAGCCGGGCGGCCACCATCGAGTCGTTCCGGGCCGAGGTCAGCCAGGTCGTCGAGAAGGTGCACGCCCGCTCTGCCGATGAGGCCAACGCCCTGCGAGATGCCGCCGAGGCCGACGTGGCCGGTGTGCGCGAATGGTCGAAGGCCGAGATCGCGCGCATCCGCGCCGAGACGGAGGAGCGCATCACCGCCCGCAAGGAAGAGCTCGAACGGCAGCTGGAGGCACACGCTGCGGCAGTCGAGGCCGAGATCGAGCGCGTCCACGGCGCGGTGTCGAGCTTCGAGCAGGAGATGGACGCTTTCTTCTCGCAGTTGACGGCCATCGACGATCCGACCGTCTTCGCCGCCACGGCGGAGCGTCTGCCGGAGCCGCCCAGCCTCGAGTCCGCCGTGGCCCAGTTGGCGCCCATCGAGCAGCCCGTGACGGATCCAGGCGACCAGAGCGCGGAGTCCTGGCCCGAGCCGACCATCCCGGCCGAGGCCGCCTGGCCCTCGAACGATGTCGCCGACACGCCCGAGCAGCCGGCTGGCGAGCCCGCTCCGACCGCCGCCGCTGAGTGGTCCGACGAGCCCCGGCGCGAGGTCGTGGTGGCGGCGGCCGCCGACGCAGACGCCGATGTCGCGGACGAGCCGGACGGCGTCGTGGACGACGCTGATGCCGCCGTCGCGCTCGAGAGCCGGCTGGCAGCGCTCGGCCTGGCCGAGCCCGCCGCAGCCAGCGAGGCCGTGACCGAGATGACGGGCAGCGACGAGCAGCCCGTGCCCTCTGACACCACACCCGAGGCCGCGCGCACGACCGAGCTGGTCGAGACCGAGGTCGTCGTGGTGGGCCTGGTGAGCGTCGCCTCCATCGCCTCCTTCAAGCGCCAGCTCGGTCGCCTGCCGGGCGTGGACGGCGTCAGCGTCACCTCCGGCGCCGAGGGCGAGTTCGTCTTCCGCACCAGTCACGAACCGGCCCTGGTGCTGCACGAGACGGTGCCGACCATGCCGGGCTTCGGCGCGCGGGTCATCGAGGCGGGTCCTGGCCGCATCCAGGTCTCCGCGCGCGACCCCGAAGCCGACGGCTAGCAGCGAGGGAAGGGGTTCTCCCATGGCCCGTCCGGCTGTCATCTCCACCCTGCCGCGCGACGAGCACGAGAGCGTGGCACGGGAGCTCGTCGCCGCCGGGCTCGACATGATCCGCGTCAGCACCCCCAGCGACCTCGACGCCACCCTTCGGACACGGCGCGACGTCGGCCTGGCCATCATCGACGGCGAGACCGACTTCGACGCCTCGCTCGATCTGCTCGCCGTGCTCCAGGAGCGCGCGCCGGGCATGCCGACGCTGATGGTCGTGTCACCGCGGGCGCTCGAACGGCTGAGCGCGAACCACAGCCCCACCGACACCACCGAGTTCTTCACCCGCCCCTACGGCCCCGACTCGCTGCGCTGGCGGGTGGAGGCGATGCTCATCCGGGCCAGCACCATCGACGACGGCAGCGGCCCGGTGCTGCAGGCGGCGTCGATGGACGTGGACGACTGGGGACGCCGCGCCATGGTCGTGGCGGTCTTCAACCCGAAGGGTGGCGTGGGCAAGACGACCGTCGCCACCAACGTCTCGGCCTTCCTGCAAGTGCGCCGCAAGCAGAAGGTGCTGCTCGTCGACGCCGACACGGTCACCGGCCATATCGCCACCTCGCTCGGCCTCGACCGTGTCGAGACCCTGGCCGACGCCATGGAGCACGGCGAGCCGCCCAGCGGAGGACTGCACGCCATCGCCGCGCCGCATGCCAACGGGCTGCGCGTGGTGGTGGTGTCCGCCAATCCCCTCCAGACGGAGCGCGTGACGCCGGCTCGCTTCGGCGAGCTGCTGGCCGGCTCCAAGGTCGGCTTCGACGTCATCGTGGTCGACCTGCACCCCGACTACGGACCGCTCAACAGGGCCGTCTTCGAGCGCGCTGACCGCATCCTCGTGCCGGTCACGCCGGACCTGCCCGCCATCCGGGCAGCGCTGCAGTTCGTGGCGCTGGCAGGCGACCTGGGCATCCGCGAGCGGCTGGCCATCGTGGTCAACCGCGCGGACAGCGGCGTCAAGGTGGCCGACATCGAGACCACCCTGGGCCTGCCGGCTTTCGGCCACATCCGCTCCGGCGGGATGCGCTTCGTGAATGCCGCGAACGAAGGCCTGAGCGTGGTCGAGAAGTACCCCAAGGAGCCCCTCGCACGCGACTTCGAGCTGCTGGCCGATAAGCTGCTCTCGCGACCCACGCCCGAGCCGCAGCGTGGGCGCTTCTTTGGCCTCTTTGGTCGCCCGCGCGAGGTGGCCCGGGCCTAGCCAGGCGAGCGGAAGCTCGTCCCGCCCAGCGGCCGTCCCGGGAGCGGGCGCGGCGGCTGCATCGTCTGGCGGTCGATCTGCTGGACGCCGCGCAGGTAGCTGCGGTTGACCAGGGCCACGTCCGAGCTTTCGGGTCCGACGATCTCGTCGCCAAGGAACGTCAGGGCGGTCGTGACCGGCACGAAGAGTTCGGTCTGCCGCTCCAGCAGCCGATCGGGCTCTGTGCCCGGCCGCAGGTGGACGGTACCGATGACGCGGAAGGGACTGCAGTCGAGGGCCACGTCGTAGGGCACCCGGTGGCCGCGCATGGCGACGCGATGCGCGTCGTCCTCGTTGAGGCTCTCCTCGCCGGTCAGCACCACGATCAGGTCGTACGGGTCGACGCTCTTGAGCCCGGGCGCCTCTTGGAAGCGCGAGCCCGCCTCCAGGCCCCGCCAGCGGACATCGCTGATGGGGATGGCCTGGCGCTTGTTGAGGGCATCCGAGAGGCGCCCCTCGATGGCCATCCGGCCGATGAGCAGCCACTCCTCGGTGAGCGCCTCGAACTCGATGACGGCGCGGCTGACCTCGAGTGCTCCGTCGGACGCCACCGTCGCCACGGACTCCCTCGCCGCCCTGCGCAAGAACCGCGACAGCACGGCTTACTCCTCCTCGCTCGAGCCGGTCTTCTCCCGGATGGTCTCGACCACGCTCGAGTCGGCCAGGGTGGTCGTGTCGCCCAGCGTGCGGCCTTCGGCGATGTCGCGCAAGAGGCGGCGCATGATCTTGCCCGAGCGGGTCTTGGGCAGGTCGGGCGTGAACATCAGGAACTTGGGTCGGGCGATGGGCCCGATGACCTTGGCCACGTGCTCGCGCAGCTCGACTGCGAGTCCGTCCGAGGGGTCCTGCCCGCTGCGCAGGATGACGAAGGCGAAGATGGCCTGACCGGTGACCGGATCCTCCTTGCCCACCACCGCGGCCTCGGCCACGGCCTTGTGGTCGACGAGGGCGGACTCGACTTCGATGGTGCTGATGCGGTGGCCGGCGACGTTCATCACGTCATCCACGCGGCCCAGCAGCCAGAGATAGCCGTCCTCGTCGCGACGCGCGCCGTCGCCGGCGAAGTACATGCCCTCGAAGCGGCTCCAGTAGGTCTGGCGATACCGCTCGGGGTCACCGTAGATGCCGCGCAGCATGGCCGGCCAGGGTCGCTTGAGGACCAGGTAGCCACCGCCACCCGGCGGCACGGAGCGGCCACCGCCGTCGACCACGTCGGCGTCGATGCCGGGGAAGGGGAAGGTGGCCGAACCGGGCTTGGTCGTGGTCACCCCGGGCAGCGGCGTGATGAGGATCATGCCCGTCTCGGTCTGCCACCAGGTGTCGACCACCGGCGTTCGCCCGCCGCCGATGTGCTGCTGGTACCACAGCCAGGCCTCCGGGTTGATGGGCTCGCCGACCGAGCCGAGCAGCCGCAGGCTGGACAGGTCGTGACCGGCGGGCAGCGCCTCGCCCTGCTTCATGAAGGCGCGGATGGCCGTGGGGGCGGTGTAGAGGATGGTCACGCCGTAGTCCTCGACGATCTGCCACCAGCGGTCCCAGGCGGGCGTGTCGGGCGAGCCCTCGTAGAGGATGCCGGTGGTGGCGTTGGCCAGCGGGCCGTAGACGATGTAGCTGTGACCCGTCACCCAGCCGATGTCGGCGGCACACCAGTACACGTCGTCGGCCTTGACGTCGAAGATGGCCCAGTGGGTGAAGGACGTGCCCAGCAGGTAGCCGGCGCTGGTGTGCATGATGCCCTTGGGCTTGGCCGTCGTGCCCGAGGTGTAGAGCAGGTAGAGCATCTGCTCCGAGTCGACCGAGACGGGCGGGCAGTCGGCCGCCTGGCGCTCGACGAGGTCGTGCCACCAGACGTCACGACCGTCGGCCATCGCCACCTCGCCGGCCGCCTCGCCCAGGCGTCGCACGACCAGCACCTTCTCGATGCTGGGGGTGCTGCGCACGGCCTCGTCGGCGGCCTGCTTGAGCAGCACGGGCTTGCCCCGGCGCCAGCCGCCGTCGGCCGTGATGAGCAGCTTGGCCTCGGCGTCGTTGATGCGGCCCGAGAGGGCCTCGGCACTGAAGCCGCCGAAGACCACCGTGTGGGGGGCACCGATGCGCGCGCAGGCGAGCATGGCCACCGGCAACTCCGGGATCATGGGCATGTAGATGGCGACGCGGTCGCCGGTGCGCACGCCCAGCTCGAGGAGCGCGTTGGCGGCCTTGCTGACCTCGCGCTGGAGGTCGGCGTAGGTGATGGTGCGCGTGTCGCCCGGCTCGCCGATCCAGTGGTAGGCGACCTTGTCACCAAGGCCGCGCTCGACGTGGCGGTCGATGCAGTTGTAAGCGACGTTGAGGCGCCCGCCCACGAACCACTTGGCGAAGGGCAGATCCCACTCGAGTGTGGTCTGGAAGTCCGTCTCCCAGTCGAGGCGTTCCCGCGCCAGGCGCGCCCAGAATGCCTCGAAGTCACGCTCGGCCTCGGCATAGAGCTCGGCCGTCGCGTTCGCCTGCGCGGCGAAGGCCGGATCCGGCGGGAAGCTCCGGCCCTCGCCCATGAGGGCCTCGATCTCGGGTCGCTGCTCCACGCTCACGGGACCACCTCCTGCTCGCCCACTCGCGCCATTCTAGTCAGCCCGCCCGAACCTCCATGCCCTCCGCGGCGAAGGCCGCCAGGAGCCGGCGGCGCAACTCGCCCGAGGCCGCCCAGCGATCGGAGGCGCGCACGGTGCCGCTCACGCGCACCGTGATGCCCGACTCGCCGAGCGCCTGGATGTGCTCCACTCGAGGCGGTTCGAGGATGCGCTTGCTCCAGGTGCGGTCGGCCTTCATGGCCTTGCCCGTGGCCTCGATGATGGCCTCCGCCCGACCCAGGTCGGAGCCGCGCGGCACGGTCACCTCCAGCGTCACGCGCGCCCAGAGCCGGGTCAGGTTGCTGGCGACGGTGATGAGGCCGTTGGGCACCGTGTGCACGGTGCCGTCGAAGTCTCGCAGAGTGGTCCGCCGGAGCGTGAAGTCCTCCACTGTGCCGGTCACCTCGAGGAGCTTGACCACGTCGCCCTTGGCGTACTGGTTCTCGATCAGGATGAATGCGCCGGCGACGTAGTCCTTGACCAGGCTCTGCGCGCCCAGGCCGAGCGCCAAGCCGGCGATGCCCAGGCCGGCGATGGCCGGGCCGATGTCGAGGCTGACGGCCC
>DASSPM010000054.1:0-47087 GCA_035699625.1 Candidatus Limnocylindrales bacterium
GGCAGGACCGTGAGCGAGGCCGACAATACCTGGTTCACCCTGCTGACCTCGAACACGCATCCGATCCACGTCAACGCCGACTACGCCGCGAAGACCGAGTTCGGGCGACCGCTCGTGGTCTCCACGCTCACCCTGGCCATCGTGACCGGGCTCTCCGTCGATGACGTATCCCGCAACGCGGTCGCCAACCTGGGCTGGACGGACGTGCAGCTGACCGCGCCGGTCTTCGCCGGCGACACCCTCTACGCCGAGTCCGAAGTGCTCGAGGCGCGTGCCTCCAGGAGCCGGCCCGGGCAGGGCATCGTGCGCGTCCGAACACGCGGTTACAACCAGCGCGGTGAGACCGTCATCACCTACGAGCGCACGGTGCTCGTCTACAGCCGCGCGGCGCGCCCAGACGCCGGGAGCTGACGGCGGCCCCGTCAGAGCACGGTAGCGGGTACACTCCCTGTCGCCCTGGCCCCCCGACCGTGCTGGTCGGTGCGAGTGCCAGCCGCGGTGGCCTTAGCTCAACCGGCAGAGCATCGGAATGTGGATCCGAAGGTTGCGGGTTCGACCCCCGCAGGCCACCCCAACCTGACGTTCTCGAGCGGCCAGCACGTCACGCCCTGGCGAGTTCCGCCTCCTCCCGGATGAGCGGCAAGCGGACCGTGACCGTGGTCGCCTCACCCTCGCTGCTCTCGACCGTGATCCGGCCTCCGTGCTGTTCGACGATGTGGAGGGTGCCCGCGAGGCCGATGCCGGAGCCGCTGATCGACGCCCCGACATTGGTGCCCCGGTAGTAGGGCTCGAAGATGCGCTCCAGTTCGGACGGTGGGATGCCGATGCCGTGATCCTCGACCACGAGCACGGCCCACTCCTCGTCGGGCTCCTCGACGCTCCAGACCCGGACGCTGATCTCTCCGCCGCGCGGACTGTACTTCACGGCGTTCGAGATGAGGTTCGCGACCACGCGCTCGATGCGCGCGTGGTCCCAGTCACCGAGCAGGCGCGGCACGCCGGACTCGACCCGGATGGTGTGGCGCGGGCTGATGGCCTGGTACTCGGCGGCAAGTCGCTCGACGATGCCGACCAGGTCGGTCGGTCGCAGCTCGAGCTGGACGGGCTGGCCCATGCGCACGCGAGTCAGGTCGAGCAGTTGGTCGACCAGCCGTACCAGTTGCGCGGTGCTCTCGTCGATGGCCTGCAGGCCTTCGGCCAGCTCTTCGGATCCTTCCCGCGCGGCACGCTGCACCGCGCGCTGGAGCAGGTTCGCCCGGCCCTTGATGATCGTCGCGGGCGTCTTGAGGTCGTGCGAGATGGCGGCCAGGAACTCGTCCTTCTGGCGATCGACGTCACGCAGCGGCGTGATGTCCTGGAAGACCGCCACGCCGCCCGCCGGGATGCCCTGGGCGTCGCTCAGCGGAGCGCTGTTGACGAGGATCGGGACCTCTCGGCCGGTCACCGCATTGGTGACCACGAGTTGATCGCCGCGGACCACCTCGCGACCGAAGACGGCTCGCGACAGCGGCTGCTGGTCAGGCGGACAGTAGGAACCGTCGAGTCGGCTGATGCTGGGTAGGCCGCTCCCCTCGGCCAGCACCGTCGGTGGAACGACGCCCATGATGTCCTCGGCGGCGGCGTTGCTGAGGTAGACGCGGCCGGCAGCGTCGGCGATGAGGATGCCCTCGGGCATGACATCGACGACCTGCCTGAGGCGGGCCAGGCCGGCTTCCAGCTCGGCCCGCGCGGCCTGTTCCTGGACCAGTTGTCCCGCGCGGATGTTGGCGGCGATGCTGTTGAGCACGATACCGACGCTCTCGGTGAGCTGGTCCAGGAAGAGCAATTGGATCTCGGTCAGACGGTCAAGGGAGGCGAGCTCCATGACGGCGCGGGTCTCGGTCTCGAACGTGATCGGCAAGACGACGACGGAGGCGGGCGCCGCTGTGCCGAGCGCCGAGTTGATGGCCATGTAGCCGGCCGGTACGGGGTCCAGCAGGATCCGCCGCCGCTCGAGGGCGCACTGGCCCACCAGCCCTTCACCGAGTCGGAACGTCGCTGCGGGACCCCGGGCCGGTTCGTGCCCGTAGCCGGCCAGGAGTCTCAGGGCCGGCTGATCCCCGTCAGCGTCGTAGACATAGAAGACCCCGCGGTGGATCCCCACCAGCGAGCTCAGCTCCGACAGGGTCAGCCTGGCCACGGTCTGCATGTCGCGCTGGCCCTGCAGGAGTTGGTTGAACCTCGCCACGTTGCTCTTGAGCCAGTCTTGCTCCTCGTTCTTCTGGGTCGTGTCGCGCAGGTTGCGGATCATCTCGTTGAGATCATCCTTGAGCACCGCCAGCTCACCCTGGGCCTCGACCTGGATCGCTCGCGAGAGGTCGCCGCGGGTGACGGCCGTGGCGACATCGCCGATGGCACGCACCTGGGCGGTCAGGTTGCCGGCCATCGAGTTGACCGAGTCGGTCAGGTCCTTCCAGGTACCGCCCACGCCACGCACGTCGGCCTGGCCGCCGAGCTTGCCCTCGGTGCCCACCTCGCGCGCCACGCGGGTCACCTCCGAGGCGAAGGCGTTGAGCTGGTCGACCATGGTGTTGATGGTCTCGCCCGCTCGTCGGTAGGCGCCCTTCAGCGGGCGCCCCTCGATCTCGAGGCTCATGCGCTGCGACAGGTCACCCCTGGCGACCGCACCGAGCACGCGGCTCGCCTCGCGGGTCTGGTCCGTGAGATCGGCCACGAGGCGGTTGATCGAGTCGATGTTCCGAGCCCACTCGCCGTTCGCCGGCCCGATGGCGGCACGTTCCCCCAGGTGGCCCTCGCGGCCGACGACGCGGCTGATCCGACGCAACTCACGGGATGTCCGCTCGTTGAGCTCGACGATCTCGTTGAAAGCCTCGGCGATGTCCGGCGCGACGCCGGAGCCGTCTGTCGGGAGGCGGACACCGAAGTCCCCACGGCCCACCGCCCGGAGAGCGCGCAGCAGCACGCGGTCACTCGTCTCGCTGGGTCGAGCGTGCGGCACCGCGAACGACCTATGGCCGCGGATTCGAGTGCATCGAGCGGGCAGCCTCCTGCGATCACGACTGTAGTCGGTCCGGTGGCCCTGTCCAAGGTCTCTTGCTTGCAGTGCCGTTACGCACTGCTCGGCGGGCGTGACAACGTCGCATCACGGGGTCGTCGGGTGGCCGTCGCGGAGGCCGCTACCCTTCACCCGTGACACACGGGCACTCGCAGCATGAGTCGGTGGGCGGGGCGGACGCGCTGCGGTCGAGCGCGGGCAGCGCCAGTGCGCGGAACCACGGCACGCCCGCCGCCCACGACCGCCACGCTGGCCACTCGGTGGCCATGTTCCGCGACCGCCTCCTGATCAGCCTGTCGCTGACCGTGCCCGTGCTGATCTGGAGCCACGACCTGCAGACGTGGCTCGGCTTCGCGGCGCCCGCCTTCCCGGGCTCGACGTACCTCCCGGCCGTGCTCGGCACGGCCGTCTTCCTCTACGGCGGCAGCGTCTTCCTGCGCGGCGCGCTCGGCGAGCTGCGCACGCGCCAGCCGGGCATGATGACCCTCGTCTCGCTGGCCATCGTGGTCGCTTTCGTGACCTCCTGGGCAGGCACGCTGGGCCTCTTCGAGGTCGAGATCTGGTGGGAGTTAGCGACGCTCATCAGCATCATGCTCCTCGGCCACTGGCTCGAGATGCGGTCCATCGCCCAGGCCCGCGGCGCGCTCGGGGCACTGGCGGCGCTGCTGCCGGACGAGGCCGAGCGCGTCACCGAGCAGGGCAGCGAGACCGTGCCCCTGGCCGCCCTCGAGGTGGGCGACGTGGTGCTCGTGCGTCCGGGCGCCCGCGTGCCGGCCGATGGCGTCGTCGACGACGGCCGTGCCGACGTGGACGAATCGATGATCACCGGCGAGTCGCGCGCGGTGGTCCGAGAGCCGGGCGACCGGGTCGTGGCGGGCACCGTGGCCGCCGGCGGCAGCCTCCGCGTGCGCATCGAGGCCGTCGGCGAGCAGACCGCGCTGTCCGGCATCATGCGCCTCGTCGCGGCGGCCCAGGCCTCGGGCTCCCGTGCCCAGGCCCTGGCCGACCGGGCGGCCGCGCTCCTCTTCTACATCGCCCTCGGCGCAGGCGGGCTGACCCTGCTGGCCTGGTGGCTGCTGGGCGACCGCGAGGGCGCCCTGCTGCGCACGGCAACGGTGCTCGTCATCGCCTGCCCACATGCACTCGGCCTGGCCATCCCGCTGGTCATCGCCATCGGCACCTCGCTGGGCGCCCGCAATGGGCTGCTGGTCAAGGACCGCCTGGCGCTCGAACGGGCCCGCCTGCTCGACCTGGTCATCTTCGACAAGACCGGCACGTTGACGCTGGGCCAGCCGGTCGTGGCGGCGGTCGCGCCGGCCGGGCAGGCGGATGACACGGAGGTGCTCCGCCTCGCCGCGGCGGTCGAGGCCGACTCGGAGCACCCACTGGCCCGCGCCATCGTGGCCGCGGCGCATGGAGGCGGGGTCCAGGCACCGGCGGCGAGCGGGTTCGAGGCACTCCCCGGACGAGGGGCGCGCGCCACCGTGGAGGGCCGCAGCGTCCTCGTCGGCGGGCCACGCCTGCTGCAGGAGCTCGGCGTCCATCAGCCCGCCGAGCTCGCCGTGCGCGCCGACGCCTGGGCACGCGAGGGCCGGACGATCCTCCATGTCGTGGCCGACGGGCGGGTGATCGGCGCCCTGGCGCTGGAGGACGCCATCCGCCCCGAGTCGGCCCAGGCCATCGAGCAGCTGCACCGCATGGGCGTGCGGGTGGCGATGATCACCGGTGACAGCCGGACCGTGGCCGACGCGGTCGCCCGGCGCCTCGGCATCGACGAGGTCCAGGCCGAGGTGCTGCCGGCGGACAAGGCCGCCGCGGTGCAGCGTTTCCAGGAGGGCGGTCGGCGCGTGGCCATGGTCGGTGACGGCGTCAACGACGCGCCGGCTCTGGCCACGGCCGATGTGGGCATCGCCATCGGCGCCGGCACGGACGTGGCGGTCGAGTCGGCCGGCATCGTGCTCGTGCGCAGCGACCCGCGTGACGTCGTCGGCGCCATCCGCCTGTCGCGCGCGAGCTACCGCAAGATGCTCCAGAACTTGGTCTGGGCGACCGGCTACAACGTGGCCGCCATCCCCGTCGCGGCCGGCATCCTGGTGCCTTGGGGCATCGACCTGCCCATGGCCGCGGGCGCCCTTGCCATGAGCCTCTCGACCATCATCGTCGCCGCCAACGCACAGCTTCTGCGCAGGTTGCGACTGCGGCCGGCTGCCTGAGCGAGCAGGGCTGGCGGACTCCCTGCCCTACACTGCTCCCGTCGCCGACCGCATCGGCGCAGAGGGGACGGAGGGGCACCATGACCACGCTCGACAAGAGCCTGGCGGAACTCGCCGGCCGGATCCGCGGACAGCTGATCACGCCGTCGGACGCTGCGTACGACACGGCGCGCCAGAGCTTCAATGCGACCGTGCAACGGCGGCCCGCCGCCATCGCCCGCTGCCTCGACGCGGGCGACGTCGTCACGGCCCTAGGGATGGCACGCGAGGCGGGCCTGTCCATCTCGGTGCGCGGTGGCGGCCACAACGTCGCCGGCCATGCGCTGATCGACGACGGCCTGGTCATCGACCTCTCGCCGATGCGCGCCGTCATCGTCGACCCGGAGACCCGCGTCGCTCGCGCCGGCGGCGGCTGCCGCTGGCTCGACTTCGACACGGTCACGCTCCAGCACGGACTGGCCACGCCCGGCGGCACGTTCGTCGATACCGGCATCGGCGGCCTGACGCTGGGCGGCGGGATCGGCTGGCTGCACGGCACGGCCGGCCTGACCTGTGACAACCTCATCGGCGCCGAGTTGGTCACGGCGGACGGCCGCGTGGTCGAGGCGGCCGACGACCCGGAACTGCTGTGGGGTCTGCGCGGAGGCGGCGGCAACTTCGGGGTCGTGACCCGCTTCGACTATCGGCTGCACGCCGTGGGGCCCCTCCAGGGCGGCAACCTCGTCTTCGCGGAGTCCGCCATCCCGGCCGCCCTGCGTCGCTTCCGGGACGTCATGGCCGGCGCCCCGGATGCGCTGTACGGCGTTGCCACTCTCACGCACCGCGTCGACAACGGCGAACGCATCCTCAAGCTCACCCTCTGCGACCAGCGACCCGCCGGACCAGCGGCCGCCACTCGCCGAGAGCTGGTCAAGGGGCTCGACCTCCTGGCCGACGAGACGGGCGAACGCTCGTACGCTGCCATGCAGGCGTTGATGGGCCAGCTGCCCTTCGGGCTGCGCCACTACTGGAAGGGATATTTCGTGCGCGAGCTGCCGGACAGCCTGACCGACGTCATCGCCGCCAGATTCGCGCAGAACCCGGGACCGGTAGGCGCCATGCTGCTGGAACCTCTGCACGGCGTGACGCGCCGCATCCCACCGCAGTCAGCTGCCTTCGGGCAGCGCCACGCGGCCTTCAACGTGAGCGCGTTGGCCATCTGGGAGTCGCCGGACGACGACGCGGCGCACATCGCCTGGGCGCGCTCCGCGGCGGAAGCGCTGGTGCCCTACGCCACGACCGGCGGCGGCTACCTCAACTACATGGGCCATGACGAGCCGGTCGAGCGCGTCCGCGCCGCCTTCGGCGCCGAGCGATTCGCGCGTCTCGCGCAACTCAAGGCGCGCTACGACCCCAGCAACGTCTTCCGTTCCAACCAGAACGTGCCGCCTGGCGTGGCCGTCTGAGGCTACACCCGAGCTAGCCCCGGCGGCGCACCGCCTCCAGCAGCCAGCGCACGATGACGGCGCCGACGATGGCCACGATGAGCGTGGCGATGAAGCCCTGCACGGGCCCGAAGCCCGTCTCGTTGGCCAGCCAGCGGCCGAGCAGGCCGCCCAGGATGCCGACGATGACGTTGGGCAGGCAGCCGCGCGCGGTGCGCCCCCCGACCACCGCGCCCGAGATAGCGCCGGCGAGGAAGCCGATGATCAGCCAGCCGATGATGTCCACGGCGGCATGCTACCCGTTCGGTCGCGTGCTCCGCCGGCCGCCTGCGCGAGACGGCCGGAACGGCGCTGCTACCGGGCGCGGCGCCGGGCCGTGCACGAGCTCGAAGCCAGAGGTGTTCTCGAGCTCCTCCACCTCGCCGTCGTGGAAGCGAAGGGCCACGCTGCCCTGGCCGCAGCGCAGGTTGGTCATGGTCAGGCTGGGCAGCCAGTCGGGCAGCCCCGGATCGACGTAGAGCCGGCCGCCAGAGGCATCCGAGGCAGCGCGGATGCCGCACAGGATGGCCACCAGGCGGAAGACCGAGGCGGACGCCCAGGCCTGGGGCACGTTGGCGCCCATGTACTGCACGGGGAAGCTACCCTCGTCGCGCTCCAGTCCGCTGAAGAGCTCCGGCAGGCGGTGCGCCACGAACGAGGCCGCGGCGTCGAAGATGGCCCGTGCCACCTGCGCCGCTTCGGCCCGGAAGCCGTAGCGCCGGAAGCCGCCGGCGATGACCGCGTTGTCGTGCGGCCAGACCGTGCCGGTGTGGTAGCCGAAGGGGTTGTAGGCGACGTGCTGCGACGAGAGCGTGCGGATGCCCCAGCCCGACCACATGTCGGGCTCGAGCAGCCGCTTGACGACGCGCGCCGCCCGGTCGGCCGGCACGATGCCCGAGGCGAGCAGGTGGCCGGGGTTAGAGGCGACGGTCCGGATGGGTCGCTTCTGGCCGTCGAGCCCGAGGTAGTAGGTGCCCTCCTCTTCCCACCAGAAGGCCTCGTTGAAGCGCTGGTAGAGGCGCGCGGCCTCGGTGCGCAGGCGCCCGGCGTCAGCCGGGCGGCCGAGCACCTCGTAGATGTCCGCCATGCGCAGCTTGGCATCGTAGACGTAGCCCTGGAGCTCGCAGAGGGCGATGGGCAGCGGTGCCAGCGACCCGTCCTCGTGCGGCACGGCATCGCCGGCGTCCTTCCAGCCCTGGTTGTAGTAGCCGTGGCTCGAGCGCGTGCCGTACTCCTGGAAGCCGTCCCGGTCGCGGTCGCCGTAGCGATCGATCCAGCGCACCGCGGCCTCCGCATTAGCCAGGTAGCGCTGCAGCACGCCGACGTCGGCCGTCCACTGGAAAAGATACGAGAGGACGATGACGAAGAGACTCGTAGCGTCGTGCGTGCCGTAGTAGGGCGCGAAGGGCAGCAGACCGAGTTGCGCCAGCTCGCCGTGGCGGATCTCGTGGGGGATCTTGCCGGGTTCCATGTCGCGCTCGGGGTCGCTCGTGGTGGCCTGCAACTCCGAGAGCCGCCGCAGGGCGCCCGAGGCGAACTCCGGGTAGCCGGCGATGGCCTGCATGGCGACGATCAACGAGTCGCGCCCGAAGAGGGTCACGAACCAGGGCACCCCGGCGGCCGGGATGATGATGCCGCGCGCGAACGACGGGTCCTCGAGCCGCAACGCCTCCATGTCCCGCACCGCCTGATCCCAGGCGGCATCGACGGTGCGGTTCGGCGTGCTGATGCCGACGTAGGGCAGCCGCGGCCCACGCACGCCGGCACGCGCTTCGGTGATGGCATTGCAGCCGAGCGTGGTGGGCCGGCGCTTGGCGCCCGTCAGTGGCAGCCATTTGAGGCAGGCATGCCAGCGCTCCTTGGGCGCCAGGCGGATGACGAAGACGAGCCGGCCATTGGCGTACTGCGGCGGCGACCCGGCGCGCTCCACGGCGATCACCAACTCGCGCCGGAAGGCGGCGTTCACGTAGCGCGTGCGGAGCTCGCCGGCGGTCCGGAACCAGCGCGTGTTGACGCTGCCGCGGCGCACCAGCCGGCGCTGCTTGACGTCGAAGATGTCGGCGAAGTCGGAGTCGATCTCGATCTCCAGCGTCAAGGCGATCGGACGGCGGGCGTGGCTGACCAGGTCGATGTCCTCGTGCACGCCCTCCGAAACGGTCCGGTCGAGCCGCAACGCGAGGCACTGCGGCTCGACGGCGCCCTCCGAGTCGAGCAGGCCCGGGTTGGTGAACTCGAAGCGCGCCGAGAAGAAGCGCACGGGCGAGGAGCTGAGCAGGACCGGGCGCTGGCCGTTGAGGCGCAGCTCGTAGCCGGAGATGAAGCGCGTGTCGCGGGTGAAGAAGCCCTCGTCCGCCAGCGGGTCGATGCGCGCGTCGGGCTGGCTGACCACGAAACGGTCGTCGCGGTTGATGGTCACGGCCGACGGGCCGACCGTCACCGGCAGGGCGAGGAGGCTCACGCTGCGGCCAGCCTCCGACACGTCGCCGGCGCCGGCCCCGGAGGCCCGGCCGGTGCGTGGTAGGCTCGGCGCCGATGCCCGACCCGACCAGCCCGCCTGACGAGCGACGGGCGCGCGGCCCGCTGCACCGCGCCCGACCCCTCGCACGCCACGTGCTGCGCCGCCTGCGGCTTCTGTCCGAGCAGCTGGCAGCCCGCCTCCGTCCCGGCGCCGCAACGCTCCATCGTCGCTGGAGGGGACGCGCCGCGGCGCGCCAGGGTCGGCTGCGCCGGCGCGCGCGGCAGCCGCTCGCGTCGCTGCACGAGCTCCACCCCGAGGTCTCGCGCGCCTCGCGCCGCGAACTCGGGCTGCGCACGGTGCCCGTCAGCGCCATCCGCGGCACTGCCGTCGAGGGCCCAGCCCAGCGCGGCGGCGACTTTCGGCCACTGCCGCGCTTCCGCGGCGCGAACTGGCTCGGCCGCTGGCAGCGCATCCTGCGCGCTGCCGACCGGCTGGAGGTGCTGCCGCCGGTCGACCTGGTCAAGTTCGGCGACGACTACTGGGTGGAGGACGGCCACAACCGGGTGGCGGCCGCGCTGTATGTGGGACAGGTGGCCATCGACGCCATGGTCACCGAGCTGCGCCTGCCGGGCATGCCACACGAGCCGGCTCCGACCGGCATCGCGCCGCTGCTCACGGAGGGTCGCTCCCTGCGCGCCGCCGGCCAGGGCCGCCTGAGCAGCACGGCCGAGATGCCCGACGCCGAGATCGACCTGCCGTCCATCCACGAGGGCGAATCGCCGCATCACCACGCCCCTCGCGACGAGACCCGATGATCCGCCGCGTCGAGGTGGCCTGGCCGGACGCGCGCCCGTTCGCCGCGCGTGGCGGTCGTCCCATCCGCATGCTGGCCGCCTCCGACGAGCTCGACCCGGCGCTCGACCACCCGCGCAACCGGGCCGAGCTCGGGGAGCTCGACCTGGTCGTCGGCTGCGGCGACCTGGAGCCCGACTACCTGGCTTTCCTGGGCGACGCCTTCGGCGTGCCCCTGCTGCATGTGCGGGGCAACCACGATCGCGGCATCGCCTGGGGCACGGCAGAACGCATCGTGCCCGAGGCGCTGCCCGACGGGCGCATCGTCGAAGAGGCATCGCTGTCCGTCGCCGGCCTTTCGTGGCCCGGCCCGGCCGACGGCCGGGCGGTCCGCGACGACCTCGGCGCCTGGCGCCAGGTGTTGCCGCTGGCGCTGCGTGCCGTACGCCGGCCACCCTTGCTGGTGCTCAGCCACGTCCCGCCGCGCGGCCTCGGCGACGACCTGCACGACCCGTTCCACGCCGGCTTCGGAGCCTACCGCTGGCTGCTCGAGCGCGCCAGGCCACCGCTCTGGCTGCACGGTCACACGCACTGCCGGCCCTCACGCGACCGCGTGGAGCGCCACGGACGGACCACCCTGGTCAACGTCACCGGCGCCGTGCTCGTCGAACTGCGTCCCCCCGGCCGGGTCCTGCGGCCATGACCTCGCCGGCGACATCGCCCACGTCCTGTCGGACCGTCGCCCTGCCCTCGAGCCGATCGGCCGCTGGCAGCACGTAGCGCGTCGCCGCAAGGGCCACGAAGGCGACCGAGACGGTCAGCAGCGCCGCCAGCAGGACAGCGCTCGCGGCAAGCAGCAGCGCACCGACGAGCAGCAGCGCCCCGATCCGTATCGGGTGAGCGACGACCAGCAGCGCGGCAAGGCGCGCTGCTGCGCGTGGCCCCTCGCCCTCCCGTTCGGGATCCACAAGCAGCGCCCAGAAGACGAGCCCCACGGCCCAACTCGCGAGCCAGCCCCAGAATGCCGCGGTGGCGAAGGCGATGCCGACCGGATCGGGCGAGGCGAGGCCGACGGACAGATCGACGAGGAGGACCGTCGTCATCAGTGTCAGTATCGCGCCGCTTTCGAGCGCCGGCAGCCCATAGCGCCGCCACGCGACGAGCGCGTCCGAGAACGAGACCGGGTGGCCACGGCCGATCAGCGCCGCCAGGCGGAAGAGGCCGACCGTTGGCAGCGCCAGCAATGGCGCCACGAGCAGAGCACCGACCGGCCAGATGAGTCCGACGCCGACGACGAGCGCCAGGAACGCGGCCCAGACCAGGTTCGCGGGTACCAGCCGCCAGGAGTTGAAGTAGAAGTCCAAGGCCGCGCTGCGGAGGGCGCCACGCAGCCGCGACGGGGCCGGCAGACCTGCGCCCGCCACGTCAGCCCTTGACACCAGCGGCCGCGACGCCCTCCACGAAGTAGCGCTGGAAGAAGAGGTAGAGCACCAGGATCGGCAGCGTGGTCATGACCACCACAGCCATCAGCGCCGGCCAGTCGCTGGTGTACTCGAAGCGGAACTGGGAGAGCGCCAGCGGCAAGGTGTAGTGGGGCCGGTGCTGGAGGAAGAGAAGCGGCCAGAAGAAGCCGTTCCACGTGCCCTGGAACTGCAGGATGGCCACGGCTGCGATGGCCGGGCTGGCCAACGGCAGCATCACCCGCCAGAACGTGGTGAAGAAGCCGGCCCCATCGATCTTGGCCGCCTCCTCGAGATCCCGCGGGATGGTCAAGAAGTATTGGCGCAGCAGGAAGATGCTGGTCGCGCTGATGGCCAGGACGAGCACGACCGAGAGGTAGTTGGTGGGGTTGCGGTTGATGAGGCCGACGCCGCTGATGAGCTGGTAAACCGGCACCAGCCGGAGCTGGTCCGGGATCATCAGGGTGGCCAGGACGAGCAGGAAGAGCGGCTCACGGCCCGGGAAGCGGAGCCGAGCGAAGGCGTAGCCGGCCATGCTGCCGAGGACCACGTTGGTCAGGGTGACGGCAGCGGCGATGATCGCGCTGTTGAAGAACATCACCGGGAGGGCCGGGTCCAGCTGCGTCCAGGCCGTCTCCCAGCCCCGGAGCGTGAACGGATCTGGGATGAAGGAGACGCGCAGCGAGTCGGGCTGCGTCTTGAACGAGGTCGCGACCGAGTAGAGGAAGGGCACGAACATGAGCAGGGCGTAGGCGCCCAGGAAGAAGTAGGCCAGGTACCGCCTGATCCGCGCGCCGCGGTCCCCCACGGGCGCCACCTCGACGGACGTGTCGGGCCTGAGCGGAGTGGCCGGTGCCTGCGTGGTCATCGTCGCCTCACCAGCTCGGGGCGTTGCCGAAGATGCGCCGCTGGAGCAGCGTCCCCAGGAAGATGAGCGCGAAGAGGACGATCCCCACCGCCGACGCATAGCCGAAGCTGAAGTCCTTGGTCGCCGAGCGGTAGAGGTAGAGCACGATCGTGGTCAGCGCGTTGTTCGGATCGCCGGAGGTGCCGCCGGCGACATACGCCTGGTCGAAGATCTGCATGCCGCCGATGAGCAGCACAGTGGCCACGAAGAAGTGCCCGGGCCGGAGCAGTGGGAAGGTGATGCGCCAGAAGGTGTTCCAGGCGTTGGCGCCGTCGATGGCGGCCGCCTCGTAGACCTCGTGGCTGATGGCCTGTAGGGAGGCCAGGTAGAAGAGCATCACTGTGCCCGAGGTCGTCCACGCATTGAGCACGATGACCGAGGCCATGGCCGTCCGGCTGTGGCTCACCCAACTGTGGTTGGGTGGGAAACCGAATGCCTCGAAGAGGCCGTTGAGGCCGAGTGCGGCGCGGATGTCGTTGAAGGCGCCCTCGGGCGACACGAGGAAGATCCAGAGGACGGTGATGGCGACGGAGCTGGCGATGGCCGGGAAGTAGAAGGCCGCCCGGAAGAAGGTCTGGCCGCGGATCTTCTGGTTCACGATGACCGCCAGGAGCAGCCCGAGGGCCATCGTCAGCGGCACCCACACCAGCGTGTAGGTGAGCGTGTTGCGTACGGCGATGAGGAAGATCTCGTCCGACAGCAGCCGCTCATAGTTGGCGAGGCCGCGGAACTCCGTCGCACCGCGCAGCCCCCATCTCCAGAAGCTGATGTAGACGGCGTAGCCCATGGCGCCGATGTTCAGCGTCAGGAAGAGCAGGAGGGGGATGGCGACGAAGCCGTACCCGGCGAGCGCCTCGCTGCGGCGCTCGCTGGCCACGGTCGTCAGCGCAGGGACCCGGACTGCCATCTGGCCTCCGAGCTAGGAGGACCGGGGCCGACCTCGCGGCAGGCCCCGGTCCTCGGTCAGGTTCGGATCACTGCCCGCTGAGGGCTTGCTGGATGGCCGCCTCCGTCTTGGCGATGACATCGTCCGGCGAGGCCGACTTGGCCTCGATGGCGGCCGTCATCGCATTGCCGAAGGCGTCGATGGCCTTGCTGAAGCCCGGGATGAAGGACCACGGCCGAGCGTAGGCGGCGCCGTCGACCAGGATCTCCTTGCCGGCCACGGCCGGGACGTCCTTGCGGGACGGATTGGCCACCCCGCCCTCGGTCCAGGTCTTCATGCCCTCGGGTCCGGTGAGGTAGGTGAGCAGCACCCAGGCGGCGTCCTTGTTCTTGGAGTCGACGCCGATCGAGTAGCTCACCGTGAAGCCCAACGTGGCCTGCTCCGCCCCCTTGGGCATCGGGGCCCAGGCGTACTTGGTGTCGGCGAAGTTGGACTTCATGTAGGGGTCGAGCCAACCACCCTCGAAGATGATGGCCGCCTTCTTCTCGCCGAGGGCCTGGCCGCACCAGTCGACGCCCATGTCCTCCTTGGCCCGGGCACCCCAACCCTTGGCGAAGAAGTCGAGGTACCAGCCGACGGCCTCCTTGGTCTTGTCGGAGGTGAACTCGCTGGACTTCTTGTCGTCGCTCAGGATGCCGCCACCGTAGGCGTAGATGAAGGCGCCGGCGCGGTCGAGCCCGTTATTGAGGCAGACGCCCTTGACGCCACCGGTGGTCAGCTTCTCGGCCGCGGCCGTGAGCTCGTCGAGCGTCGTGGGCGGCTTCACGCCGGCCTTCTCGAGCATGTCGGTGTTGTAGGCCATGGCCAGCGTGTTGCCGTCCTTGGGGTAGCCGTAGACCTTGCCGTCAGTGCCCTTGAAGGCGTTCAGGTAGCTCTCGTAGAACTGCCCCGTGTCGAAGCCGCGCTCGGACGCCCAGGTGTCGAGCTCCTGGATGACGCCCTGATCGATCCACTCGGGCGCCTTGCTCGAGTCCATGTAGAAGAGGTCCGGCGGCTCCTTCGAGCTGAACCTGGCCAGCATCTGGGTGTCGTAGTCCTCGGACGGCTGGTAGTCGACCTTGATGTTGGGGTACTTGGTGGCGAAGCCGTCGAGCACCTTCTGGAGTGCGGCACCCTCCTCCGGCGAGGCCTTCCAGCCGGACAGGACGACCGTGCCGCTGACGGCCGCCGGGTCGAAGCCTCCGGCGCCGCCGGTCGGCGATGTGCCGGGCGATCCGCCTCCGGGCGAGGTGCCCGGGCTGCCGCCGCTCCCCGGACCGGCGCACGCGGCTGCAAGGAAGAGAGCGGCCACGGCCGTGGCCAGGTAACGCGAACGCATCCTTCGTTCCTCCTCGGGCACCGTGATGGCCTGTAGCTGGGTGACCATCCACGTTGGAGCGAACTCCAGAGCGGCGTCCGTCATGGACGCCCCCCGGTCAGCATGATACCGCGGGCCCGGCGCTCGACATGCGCGGGCGCCTTGCAATCTCATCGCGGTTGCAGGCCATGTCTCATCGCGGATGCGAGCCGCCGAGGAGACCGCACGAGCGACCGCGGGAGTGCTAGGATGCCGCCGCGGGCCGGTCCTCACCGAGTCCGCCCGTGGCGTTGCCCGCCACGGCCCAGCCGAGGTCGTCGCAGCAAGGGGAGCACCCGCATGGCCACGGTCACCTTCGATCACGTCTGGAAGCGCTACGGCGACGTGGTCGCCGTCAACGACCTCAACCTGGAGATCCAGGACGGCGAGTTCATGGTCCTGGTGGGACCCTCGGGCTGCGGCAAGACGACCTCCCTGCGCATGATCGCCGGCCTCGAGGAGGTCTCGGAGGGCACGCTCAAGATCGGCGACCGCGTCGTCAACGACCTGGCGCCCAAGGACCGCGACGTGGCCATGGTCTTCCAGAGCTACGCGCTCTACCCGCACATGTCGGTCTACGACAACCTCGCCTTCGGGCTCAAGCTGCGCAAGATCCCCAAGCCAGAGATCGACCGCCGGGTGCGCGAGGCCGCCAAGACCATCCAGCTCGAGAACCTGCTCGACCGAAAGCCGAAGCAGCTCTCCGGCGGCCAGCGCCAGCGCGTCGCGCTCGGCCGGGCCATCGTGCGCGAGCCGGCCGTCTTCCTGATGGATGAGCCGCTCTCGAACCTCGACGCCAAGCTGCGCGTCCAGACACGGGCCGAGATCGCCCGCCTCCACCAGCGGCTCAAGACGACCATCGTCTACGTCACCCACGACCAGGTCGAGGCGATGACCATGGGCGACCGCATCGCGGTCATGAACAACGGCCTGCTGCAGCAGGTCGGCCCGCCGCAGCAGCTCTACGACAAGCCGGTCAACAAGTTCGTGGCCGGCTTCATCGGCAGCCCGGCGATGAACTTCCTGCCGGTCACGCTCGAGCGGGACGGGGACCGGTTGACGCTCAAGGCATCAGGCGTGGATCTGCCGGTGCCGGAGAAATTCCGCGCCGCCCTCGGGCCGACCACGGGCCGCTCCCTGACTGCCGGCATCCGTCCCGAGCATTTCGACGTCGGCGCCCCGCAGGGCAGCAACGAAGCGGCCGTGCGTGCCACCTGCGATGTCGTCGAGTTCCTGGGCAACGAGGAACTCCTGCACCTGCGCCTCGGCGAGGCTGACATCGTGGCCATCGTCGATTCCGCCCACCGCATCCGTCCCGGCGACGTGGTCGACTTCAAGGTCATCCTCGACAAGGTGCACCTCTTCGACGACGAGACGGGCGCCTCTCTCGAGGCCACCAGGGAGGCCGTCGCGGCCTGATCCTTCCGGCCGGCCCGGCTGCGGGTCGGCCTGCGCCGTGTCTAGCGGCCGCGGCGCTCGTCCGGGCGTGCGGCCGTGGCCCCCTCGCGCGGGCGCGTTCGGCGCCGCTCGACGGCTCCCCCGCCGGCGCGCTTGACCGAGTACATCGAGGTGTCGGCCGCGCGCAGCAGCGCCGACGGTGTCCTGCCGTCCTCGGGGTGGATGGCCAGGCCAGCGCTGGCGGAGAGTCGGACCTCGCTGCCGTCCCCGACCACGTGGACCCGGTCCCGGACACCGCTCACGATGCGCTCGGCCACCATGCGCGCAGCCCGCTCGGCCGTGTCGGGCATGAGCACCACGAACTCGTCCCCGCCGTAGCGCGCGACGATGTCGTTGGTGCGTACGGCGAGGCGCAGGGCCGCGGCGACATCGCGCAGCACACGGTCTCCCTCGGCGTGCCCGTGCCGGTCGTTGACCTCCTTGAAGCCATCGAGGTCCAGGAGCAGAACGCTCAGCGAGCGGCCCGTGCGGTTGGCCCGGGCGACCTCCTGAGCCAGCCGCTCCTGGAGTACGCGGTGGTTGGCCACGCCGGTCAACTGGTCGACGTCCGCGACGCGGCGCAGGTGCTCCATCAGCCGCGCGTTCTCGAGGGCGGTGCCCGCCTGGAGCGCCATGGTCATGCAGAAGTCGAGGTCGCTGGGGCTGAACTCCCGCCGGCGGCTGTGCGTGAGCAGTTCGATCAGGCCCACCGAGGCGTTGCCCGCGAGGAGCGGCAGCATCAGCATCGTGCGCTGCCCGAGTTGCCGCATCACGGCGAGCTCGGCCGGGTCGGCGCCAGGATCGTCGGCCTGCACGACCATCGGCCGGCCGTCCCGCAGCACGGCCCGCGTGGCGGGGTAGTCGACGATGTCGTAGCCCGGGTCGTCCTCGTCGACGCCGAAGGCAGCCAGCGTGCGCAGCATGGTCGAGCCGCTCTCCCAGCGCGAGATGACGCAGGCATCGACGCCGGCCGCCGAGCAGAGCTTGCGGGCCAGCGCCCGGCCGAGGGTGCGCTCGTCCACGCCCTGCGCACTCGCCTGGCTGATCTCGAGCAGCGCCGCCAGCTCCGCCAGGAGCCGATCGCGGCCGGCCAGAAGGCGCGCGTTCTCGATGGCGACCGCCGCCTGGTCGGCGAGCACCTGCAGCAGGCGCAGGTCGTCGCCGTCGAAGCGGCGCGCGCCCTGCGCGGAGAGGGCGATGACGCCGGTCACCTGCCCGTCGGCACGCAGCGGCACCAGCAGCATCGAGAGCTGGCCGCCGAGCTCACGCTCGCCGACCGCCGCCGACCGCGGGTCGCGCCCGGCGTCGTCGAGGAGCAGGTACTCAGCGTGGGCCGCGACCCAGGCCACGAGGTGGGCCGTCAGGCCGGCGCGCGCGGCCGCCGCCGGGTTGTCCGCATCGCGCACGGTCTCGGCACGAGTCAGGACCGGCACAGCGCTCCCATCGTGCTCCAGCAGGAAGACGCGGCAGTCGTCGTAGTCGATCAGATGCTCCAGCTCGACGCCGATGGCCAGCGCCACGTCCTCGACCGAGGCAAGCCGGGTGAGGCGGGCCGCGATGCGCTGGATCACCTCCAGCTGGCGGGTCCAGCTCGACGAGTCCCGCGGGCCGGCCACCGGAGCGGCCGCCAGCTGGCGCGCGTAGAGCCGGGCCACGGCACGATCGTCCTCGCTGAAGTCGCGCCGGCCAGTGCGGGCCAGCATCACGAAGCCGCCGTCCCGATCGGGCACGGGCACCAGCAGCGTCGACCCGAGCAGCGGCGGGTCGGGCCGGCGCAGTCCGCGCCGGGGACGCGGCTGGAGGACGCTGGCTGCCTCGCCCGACGCGGCGGCGAGCCGCAGGATGCCTCCGGCGTCCGGCAGGAAGAGGGCCGCCCCCGCATCCGCCGCCACGGCCGACCGAAGGTCGGACAGGACGCGTTCGACGCGCTGCGGCTCAGCCACGGCCTGCCGCCTCCGGCGCCCGCGAGCTGCTCACGGCCGCAGCCTCGCGGGGTCGGCGAAGCGCGTCGAAGAGGAAGAGCCCGCCACCGAGGCCGATGAGCACGTCGCCGATGGAGAAGACGTTGGCCAGGGGGATCGGCGGCGGCAGCACGAAGACGTCGCCCAGGAAGAGCAGCGGCGTTTCGGGCCCGCCGATGAACGAGTTGCTGAAGCCGCCGTCGGTCGGTGTGGCTCCGGCGCCGTAGGCCACGGCGAAGGCCTCCGCCGTGGTGGGCATGAGGCCGCCGTTGACGAGGATCACGATCAGGTTGAGGAGAGCACCCAGCGCCAGGACCGCCAGGCCGCGCTGTCGCGCGTTGACCAAGAGGGCGACGCCCACGGCCAGGGTCGAAGCGACGTAAAGCGGGATGCCCGCTGCCCCGACACGTGTGGCGACCAGCGGGCTGAAGAGCAGCGCCTGCACCACCAGGCCCGCCAGCGCCAGCGGCGCCCAGCGCAGGTGCACCGTCGCGAGCCGCTCGAGGCGGCCGCCGGTCAGCAGGCCCAGCACGAGCGCCGCCGCGAGGAAGTAGAGGAGCAGCATGCCCGGCGCTCAGCCAGGCGCGGCGCGAGGCGCCGCGGTGAGCATCGGGGCGCGGGCAACGGGTGGCATGGCTCGCTGGTGGCTCGATCGTAGGCGGGGGGTCAAGGCACGCCTGCCGGGACCCGTGGACAGCGTGGGCAAAAGAAGAAGCGGCGCGTCCTGGGCGACGCGCCGCTTCCTGGTGCTCCCGGCAGAACGTCGCGGAGAGGAGGGCTTCCCCGCAGCGTCCGTGACGGTGAGGACGTCGTGTGGGGTGTCAGCCGCCCCAGCCCAACCAGCGGGTGGGGGCGCCGAGCACGAGCATGAAGGAGACGAGCACCGCGGCTCGGAAGAGGAGTCGCTTGACGGTGTCCATGGTGACGGGTCTACCTCGATCGGTGTGCGGATGAGTCCGGGGGTCTGCCGGTCCGTTACCCGACCGGCCAGGCCATGCTATGAACGCGCCCGCGTCATCTCAATGAGAAGGTGGTACCGGCCCGGATAGGCCCCCGGCAGGACCATCCGACCGTCGCGGCAGCCGCGCTGGCGACTGCCAGTGGGGTTTTGTGAAGAGATCGAGCCGGCCCGGCGAGCCGCGCGGGTCGGCGACCGGTACCGAAGTACCAGGACCCCTGTGCGAGGGGCGGCCGCGGCGCGCTGCTATCCTCGGCCGCGATGCCCGAGCCGGAACCCCGTGACAGGCACCTGCGCGAGACGCCGGTCGACGCGCGACTGGTCCACGACGGTGCCTTCATGCGCTTCCGCGTCGACACCGTGCGGGACCCCGACGGCGGTCTGCACCAGCGCATGGTGGTCGACCATCCGGGCGCCGTGACCGTCCTGCCGCTGCGCGGCCGGGAACTGCTCATGGTGCGCCAGTTCCGCCACGCCGCGGGCTCGGCGCTGTTGGAGCTGCCGGCAGGCACCCTCGACCGGCGCCCCGACGGCTCCATCGAGCCGCCCGACGAGGCGGCACCGCGCGAGCTGGCCGAGGAGACCGGCCACCGCGCAGGGCGCTGGCAGCGCCTGGGCAGCTTCTGGACCGCGCCTGGCTTCGCCACCGAGCTGATGCACCTCTACCTGGCGCGCGACCTCTCGCCCATCGAGGGCTACGCCGGGCCGGAGCCGGACGAACGGCTCGACGTCGTGCCCGTCGACCGCACCGAGGCGCTGCGCATGTGCGAGTCGGGCGCCATCGTCGACGCCAAGACGATGATCGGCTGCTTCTGGCTGGACCGGCTGGCCGCACGCGGCGAGCTGGATTGAGGGCTGCCCGCCGCCTCAGCCGAGGCGGCGCAGCGCTTCGCGGTAGAGGCTCGAGTCGGGCGCCAGGACGCAGGCCAGGCGCAGGTGGCTGCGTGCCTCTTCGCGCCGACCCAGCTGCTTCAGCGAGAGTCCCAGGCCGAAGTGGCCGTATGGCGCGGACGGGTCCAGTTCCAGCAGCTCGGCAAAGACCTCGGCCGCCCGGGCGTGCTGGCCGCTGTTGTAGTAGGCCCTGCCGAGCGCCTCGACGATGGAGCCCTTGCCCGGCTCCAGGCGTGCCGCCCGCTCCAGGACCACGGCCGCCTGCGCGTGATGGCGACGCCGCAGCAGCGCCCGCCCTCGCTGGTAGAGGCCGTAGGCGGTCTCACGTTCCTCGATCGGCTCGTCCATCGCCGCCGATGGTGCCACGGCCGATCGCGCCGCGCCGTCACGGTGCCGGGCCCGGATCTATCAGCCGCCCCGCCACTCGGCAAGCTCGATCGGCTGCAGGCGCAGGCTCTGGGTGACGCCCGGGATGCGGCCGCGCTTGGCGATCGGCCGTCCATCGATCTCCTTGAGATCGCCCGTGAAGTCGATCGGGCTGGCACCGCTGATGTAGGAGCCGACGGCGAAGGAGTCGACCGGCGCATCCGCCTCCAGGAAGTAGCGGATACGGTCAGGGTTGAGGCCGCCGGAGACGATGATGCGCACGTGCCCGAAGCCAGCCATGTCGAGCCGCGCGCGCACCTCCTTGACCAGGTCGGCCGTGACCCGGCCGCGCTCGGCAGGCGTGTCGAGGCGGATGCCGTAGAGCCGGTCGCCCAGGGCATGGGCCACGCGCAACGCTTCCTCGGCCTCGTCCTTGAAGGTGTCCACGAGCACGATGCGCGGCACCTCCGGGGCCAGGTCCCGGTCGAAGGCCTCGGCCGCCTTGACCGTGTCGCCGAAGATCAGCACCAGCGAGTGGGGCATGGTGCCGGTGGGCGAGAGACCGGCCAAGCGGGCGCCGGCCGGCGTCGAGGCGCCCACGCAGCCGCCCACGATGGCGGCGTAGTCGAGCACGTCCGAGACATGAGGATGGACGTGGCGAGCACCGAAGCTGATCACCGGCCGCCCTTCGGCGGCCTCGACGCATCGGCGCGCCGCGGTCGCCCAACCCGACGACTGGGCCATCATGCCCAGCACGGCCGTCTCATACAGGCCGAAGAGCCGGTAACGCGCCCGGATGCGCAGCACGACCTCCTTGGGCTCGAAACGATCGCCGTCAGCGAGCGCTTCCACGGTCACTCCGTCGCCCGCCGGGCCGTCAAGGGCATGCGCGAGCAGCACCTTGGCCTCGTCGATGCCGCAGAGGACGCCTTCGCCGCGCGAGAAGACCTCCATGACCACGACCGGGTCGAGTCCCTCCTGCTGCAGGATCTCCTCGGCGCGAGCGAAGTAGATGTCCGCCGAGTCGCCGGAGAGCGTCCCGCTCGAGGGACGCCTGCGCACCGTCGTCATCGGCTGGGCACCCGGCTCATCCCTCCGTGCCCGGCTGGTCCCTGCGTGCAGCCGCGGGGTCCGGGTCGCGCGGCAGTGTAGCAGGGGCCGCGGTGGCCTCCGGGCTCGGCCCGGGGCTATCCGCAGCCGCGCCGGTCGCTGTGTCGGTCACCTCGGCGGGCGTCATCGAGCGAGAGATGACGCGCCGCCGCCGTCGCAGCCCGACCGCCAGACCGACCGCGACCGCCGTCCCGCCCAGCGCTCCGCCGACGGCCACGCGCTGGGTGCCGCGCTGGGACGCGGACTCGACCTTCCCCAGCGCCCCGGCGGCGCCGGCACGTGCCGCCGGGAGATCGTCCTCCGCGAGTGCCGCGTAGGCACTCGCCAGCGGGCCCTCCGGTGACTCACCGATGAGCCCGATGTTGACCAGCAGGTCGCGCTCCCGGTCGACCGCCAGGCGTGCCGCGGCGACCGTCTCGAGCGTGCGTCGCTCTTCGGCGGCCAGGTCGAGCGCGAGGCGGAGGTCGTCGCGGGCCCCCTCGTAGGCGCGCTCGAGGGCGCTGCCGAGCTGGGCGCCGATCTGCTTCGCGAGCGCCTCGCTCCGCTCACGCTCGGCCAGCACCCTGCGCGCCGCCTCGATCGAGGCACGCGCTTCGGAGAAGCGCCAGCGCTCCATGGGCACGCGCACCAGCGGCGGCGGCTGCCAGCCCCCGCCCGCCGCCACGAGCTCGGCGTACGCCTCCCGGGCCTCGGCACGGGCGTCGAGCTGGAGCGCCTGCTCATCGGTGACCACCCAGGTGCGGAAGAGCTGTTCCGCCTCGCGCGAGCCGGCGCGCTGCTCGAGGTAGTCGAGGAATGAGCGCCAGTCGACGGCCTCGAAGGAGATCCGCTCCTGTGTGCCCGCCGGCGCATATGGCGCTTCGCGCGCCTGTGCCGCGGCAAGCACGGCACGCATGCCGTGGATGCCGATCTCGCGCATCAGCGTCGCGACCACCGTCCAGGAAGCGTTGTAGCCGTACGACGCCCGCGCATCGCTCTCATCGTCGACGATGCGCTCCGGCGGTGGCCAGTCGTTGAGCGGGAAGGACCCCGGGGCAGTCGGGTCGACGGGCTCCGGTGCGAGACCGGTGGATCCGAGCCGCTCCAGGGCCAGGCGCGAGTACTCGTCGGCCATGCCCTCGCTGATCCAGCGCTCGGCGAAGAGGTCGCCCTTGAACCAGGCGTGCGAGGCCTCGTGCAGGATGACCTGCTCGTCCGGGTCCTCGGTGATGCGGATCTCACCCTCGCGGGCGTCGTAGAAGCCAGCGTAGCCGCCCAGCAGGGGCGTGTAGACCTCGAGCACCTCGAGCGGGCCGCTCACCGGCCAGGGCAGGCCGATCAGCTCGCCCAGCACGGGCAGGCCTCGCCGCAGCCGGTCCGAGACGGTGGCCGCCCATTCGCTGTCCTCGGGCCAGGCGCGCACGTCCAGCAGCACCTGCCGCCCGGCCAGGGTCAGCTCCACGCGGTCCCGGCCGAGCGCGTCGGGCCGATCCGCCGCCACCCAGACCGCCCAGCGATCGACGCGCGTGATGCCCTCGGCAGTGAGCACCGTGCGGCCGTCCTCGGTGCGCTCCTCGCCGAGGTCGCTGCCCTCGTGGAGGACCTCGAAACCGGCCGGCACCGTGATGCGCACGGCGGCGCGCTCCTCGCCGAAGGCGTAGGCATGGAAGGCCGCGAAGGCCGTGCCGACGCGGACCTTGCTCTCCGACCGGGTCCCCCCATCGGGCAGGTCGAAGTCCAGGCGGACGGCGATCGAGTCGCCGCGGAAGATGCGCCGGCCGAATTCGACCTGGACCTCGAGGAAGGACTGGTGCGGCTTGGTCTTCAGCGTCAGGCGCTTGCCGCCGCTCGTGGCCCGGATGCGCGTTGCCTCGCGCTGCACGCCGAGCGCGTAGCCCGTGAAGTAGTAGCGCACGCTCGGCGTGTCGGGCTTGACATTTCGGATGGTCAGGGCGGCCCGGACGTGGACGCTCCGCGCCGCAGGATCGAGCACGTACGAGGTGCTGCCCCGCACGTCCAGGCCGCCGGCCGCTGCGACCGGGGGGGCGGCCGCCGGCACCACCTGCAGGGCCAGCGCGAGCAGCAGCCCGAGGGCGGTGCTGGCGTGGCGCGGCCGTCGGACGTGGATCGGCCAGCTCATCGGTCCGCCGCCTCGAGCTCGAGATCCGTCCCGGCCTCGGGGAAGCGCTCGAGCAGGAACGGGTCCGCCTCGCCCTCGCTGGCCGGCGGCCTGCCGCCCGGCCAGAGCCAGCGGGTGGAGGCATCGAGCAGGGCATCGCAGACGGCCAGCAGCCGTGCCAGCAGCCGGCCCAGCCGGTCGCGCTCGGCCAGCTCGGGCGGCAACTCGGCCGAGAGCACGATGCGCTCGTCGTGGGCGAGGGCGAAGCGCGCGAAGAGCAGCTGGTCGTTCCAGCGCAGCAGCTGACGGTAGCCGCGCCGGAAGCCGTCGCTCAGCTGTGGCGCGTAGTGGACCCAGGCGACGATGCCGACGTCGGGCGCCAGGATGAGCGTGATGCGCACGCGGCGGCGGCGGCGGCCGTCGAGCAGCAGGTCCCAGCTGTGCACGCCCTCACGCTCGGCGTGCTCTGCGGGCACGACGCCCAGCTCACCCAGCCAGCGCGCCACCCGGGCCGCGTCGAGTGTCGATGCAGCCGCCGCCGGCGATGGCTCGGGTCCGTCGTCGCCAGGGGTCAAGCGGCCGTTCAGTGCTCCGACGCGCTGCGGCGGGCTGCGGGCCGCGTGCCGGCCGTCATGCTGCGAGCGCGCCCGTTGCCGGCGGCCACGGCGCGGCCAGGCCCGACCGCTACCACCTTGCCATCCTTGCCGCGGCGCGCCTCGACGGAGCCGCCGCTACGCACCACGCGCGAGGCGAAGTCGACCGCACGGACGCCCTCGGCGACGCGCACGTTGCGTCCGATGCGCACGCCGCGCGGGATGACCGCGCGCTTGCCGACGACGGTGATGCCGGTGTTGAGTCGCTCCGGCTCCTGCCGGTTGACCGTGCCGTAGTCGTCGCCGAAGCCGACCATGGCGTTGGGGCCGATCGAGACCTCCTTGTCGATGATGGCCCGGTCGACGATGGCGCCGGCGCGGATGACGGTGTCGAACATGACGATGCTGTCGCGCACCACGGCGCCGATGTCGACGCGGACGCCGGGCGAGAGGACCGAGCGCTCCACCGTGCCGGCGATGATGCAGCCGTGGCTGACGAGGCTGCGATGAACGTTGGCGGTCGGCCCGATCTTGGCCGGCGCGCGCTCCTCGGAGCGCGTATGGATGAGCCAGTCGCGGTCGTAGAGGTCGAGTTGGGGGTGCTCCTCGAGCAGGTCCATGTTGGCCTGCCAGTAGCTCTCGATGGTGCCCACGTCCTGCCAGTAGTCGTCGAAGCGGTAGCCGAAGACGCGCGCCCCGCCGTCGAGCATGGCCGGGATCACGTGGCGCCCGAAGTCGATGCGCTCCTCGTCGAGCCAGTGCAGGAGGGCCTTCTTGCTGAAGACGTAGATGCCCATGCTGGCCAGGTCGCTCTTGGGCTGCTTGGGCTTCTCCTGCCACTCCACCACCTCGTCGCCCTCGCCCAGGGCGAGGATGCCGAAACGGTGCGCCTCGCCGATGGGCACCGGGCGCACGGCGATGGTCACGTCGGCCCGCTTGCGGCGATGGGCGGTGATGAACTGCTGGTAGTCCATCTTGTAGATGTGGTCGCCGGCGAGGATGAGCACCGTGTCGCCCGGTGCCTGGCGGATGGTCTCGATGTTCTGGAGGACCGCGTCGGCGGTGCCGCGATACCACTCGGACGGCCGGCCGCGCGCGATGTAGGGCTGCAGCATGCGGATGCCACCACTCGTCCTGTCGAGGTCCCAGGGGCGGCCCACGCCGATGTGGTCGTTGAGGGAGCGCGGGTTGTACTGCGTCAGCACGACCACGTTGTCGATGTCGGAGTTGACGCAGTTGGACAGCGCGAAGTCGATGATCCGGTACTTGCCGCCGAAGGGCACCGCCGGCTTGGCCCGCAGGCCGGAGAGGATGGAGAGCCGCTCCCCCTCACCTCCGGCGAGGATGACCGCGAGGACGCGCTTCACGGGCAGATGCTACACCGGGCCGCTGGCCAGCGGACCGGGACGGACCGGGGCCTAGAGGAAGAGGCGCGGGTTGACGAAGGTGTCGTTGTACATGACCGCCCAGTGGAGATGGGCGCCGGTGCTGTTGCCGGTGTTGCCTTCGTAACCCACGACCTGCCCCTGTTTGACCGAGGCACCGGCGTAGATGCCCGGCGGGTAGCGCGGCTGCATGTGCGCGTACCAGGTCTGCAGGTTGTTGCTGTGGGCGACGATGACGATCCAGGCAGGATCGCTGGGCGGGTCGTACGGGTTGTAGCCGACGAAGACGACCACGCCGGCGCCGGCGGCCCGGATCGGCTCGCCCGCCGGAGCGACCAGGTCGATGCCCTTGTGGAAGTGGGCGCAATCGCCGTAGGGCGGCTCCCAGGCGAAGCCGGTGCAGCCGTAGTCCTGGCTGATGCGGCCGTTCATCGGCCAGATGAAGGTGCCGTTGAAGATCGACGGGATGTTGCCGCGCCGACGCTGCTGCTCGATGATGCGGGCGATCTCGCGGCTGAGGGAGTTCTGGGCGCGCACCTGTGCGCGGAGCGCGGCGGCCGCCGCGGCCTTGCTCCGGTTGACCCGCCGGAAGGCGGCCAGCTGCTCGGCCTGAAGGCGCTTGGTCTCGGCCTCGAGTCGATCGAGCTGCTTCTTGGCCACGAGCAGCCGCGCTCGCTGATCGCGGATGGCGACGGCCTGACGCTGGACCTCCTGCCGCACCTGCTCGGTCTTGAAGCGGGTCGAGCTGGTCGTGCGGCGGAGCGAGTCGAGGTTCTTCTGGTCGCGCTCGATCTGCGCCGCCAGCTGGGCGTCGCGGTCGCCGAAGCGGAGGTGCGTGCCGACCTCGGCCAGCACGTCGGCGAAGGAGTCGGCCACGAGGATCTGCTCCAGCAGGCTCGTCTGCTGCGCCTTGTAAGCCTCCGACAGACGCTGCGCCAGGAGGCGCCGGCGCGACTCGAGGTCGCGCTCCGTCTGCGCCACCTCGTCCTCGAGCAGGCCGAGCGTCCAGTCGAGGTGGGCCAGCTCGGCCACCAGCTGCGCGTAGCGCTTCTCGACCGCCGCCAGGGCCGCCGTCGCCTCGGCGATCTCCTTGCGGATGGCGGTCTGGTCGGCGCGGATGTCGGAGAGCGCCGTGGCCGTCTTCGAGAGCGCCGTGCGCAGGCGCGCCTCTGCCGCCTTCAGCTCGGCCAGCGCGGCCTTCTGGTCGGCGATGCGCGCCTGCAGCGCCTTTTTGCGCGCCAGCGCATCGGCCAGCTCGTCGGCGCTCGCTGCTGGCACGGCCAGCAGTGCCCCGAGGACCAGAGGGAGGGTCAGGAAGACGAGCGCCAGGGCGCGGAGTCGCGAGGGTCGGTGCGGGCGGCTCGGCATCAGATCAGCGGCATCCTGCAGGCGGTCTCCGTTCGGCGCTTCCCGGGCGCGCGCCCGTAACAGCCCGCCGATGCCGTCCCCGCGAGGGCACGCACGCCAGGACGACTCCGGCTGACAGGATGATACCCGCCGCCTCCGCGCCGAGGCAACCCGGTCACTGGGTGAGGGCGGCGATGATGCCGCCCGCGATGAGCACCGGACCGAACGGGATGGCCGTGTCGAGCCGGATCCGCTTCGTCAGCAGCAGCGCGACGATGACCACCGACGAGAGCGCCGAGGCGATGAGAAAGCCGGTGAAGAGTCGGCTCAGGCCCGACATCAGCCCGAGACCGACGGCCAGCTTGAGATCGCCCATGCCGAGGGCGCCGCGCAGCACCCGGTCGGTGACGGCGAGCAGCAGCGGCGCGCCGATGGCGGCTGCAAGCGCACTCGGTAACGCCAGCGCCTTGCCCTCCAGCAGCGGGTTGAGGCCGAGCAGCAGCACGACCAGCGCGACGGGGATGAGCGGCAGCGTGATCACGTCGGGTAGCAGCTTCTGGTCGAGGTCGGTGGCCATCAGCACCAGCAGCGCCGCGAAATAGGCACCCAGGACCAGAAGGTGCGCCGGCTGCGACCAGCGGACCGCCAGCGCGCCGAACGCGGCAGCGCCGCCGACGACGAGCGCAAGGGTGCGCCAGTCGACGCCCCGGCGGCCGTCGCCCTCGTGTTCCGGCCAGCGCACGGCGAGGCGGTCTGCGGCCAGACCGAAGAGACCGCCGAAGAGGCCGAAGACGGCGGGCAGCACGGGATCCATCAGGCGCTGGTCATGGCAGGTGGCACGGGACGGAGTGAGCGTGCCGACGGAGGCCCGGCGGCGTCAGCCCCCCGAAGGTCCTGGTCCGGACGGCGCTAGCGTCCCGAGCGACGCGGACGAGCCTGGAGCACGAGCAGGGCCATACCGGCGAGGCCGAGGAGGAGGAACGGGAAGCCACTGTCGGTCTGTCGCGCATCGGGAGCGGCGGCAGCGTCGGTCTCGGGCGGCGTGGCGCCGGCGCCGCGACCCGGAGCCTGGCCGCCGGGCGTGGCGGCCTCGCCGCAGACACCCGAGATCTCGCCTTCGGTGGCCACCAAGGCGACCGGCGCGAGACCGCCTTCAACGGCCGTGAGCGGGACCTCCTGACGCACGACGAGGCCGTACGAGACCTGGCAATCCCCAACCTGCGCGGTGCGCACGACCGGACCGGCCACGGAGATGTGGACCGTCGTGCGATCGGCCGGCACGTCCACGCTGAAGCTACCGTCGGCGGCGACCTCGAAGGATCGAGTGACGCGCTCGACGGCCACCCAGGCGTCGACGACCTCGAAGGGCTGAGCCTGGTCGTCGAGCACGCTTCCGGTGAGGGGCACGAGGGGTCCCGCCCAGGGGTCCGGCGTGCCCTCATCAGGGTCGGGTGATGTGGTGCAGGTCTCGACCCCCTCCTCGGTAGCGACCAGGGCGACCGGCTCGGGCGTGCCGCTGCCGCCGAGCACCAGCGGGACCGTGCCGGAGAAACGCAGTGCGAACTCGGTCAGGCAACCGCTCTGCTCGACCGTCCGGGTGACGGGGCCGATCACCGAGAAGGCCACTTCCGTGGTCGGGGCAGGCACCTCGATGCTGAAGCTGCCGTCGGCCGCGACCGTGAAGCTGCCTCCGTCGAGCTCGGTCCACCAGTCGGCGGAGAGGACGGAGAAGGGCTGGCCGGCCGGGTCGAGCGCGGTGCCCGTGAGGGTCACGCGCGGGCCGTCGTAGGGCGTCGGCTCCGTGTCCGGATCGGGCGAGACGGCGCCGCCGGGCGGCTCGGCCGAGGCCGATGGCTCGGCCAGCGCCGGCAGGGCACCGGCCAGGGCGAGGGCCAGGACGGCGAGGAGTGCCAGAGCGGCGCGGATCGTTCGCGGCAAGGTCTGCGTTCCCCCTTCGGGTGGCACCATCGTCCGGGTCGCGTCCCGGACCATCGGTGCAAGTCTGGGCTGCGCGTCAAGGCAGGGCAATACGCCGCACGACGTACGCTGCGCCAGGAGCCGCCGGGGATGCTCTGGCTGCGTGGGTCGCCCGCTATGCCGGGGTCGCCGCCCGCGCGACGGTCGTCAGGCGCCGGTGAGTGCCAGCTCGACGAGCGTGGCGTGCGTCACGCCGGTCGCCCCGCGCGCGGCCCAGGCCGTCCCCTTGCGCAGGTAGGCCGAGCCGCCGATGTCGAGGTGCGCCCAGGGCCGCGTGGCGAACTCCCGCAGGAAGAGGCCGCTCTTGACGAGCGAGCCCTCGCTGCCGCCCGTGTTGGTGAAGTCGGCGTACCAGCTGTCCATGTCGGGCCGGTACTCGTCCACGAGGGGGATGCGCCAGTAGCGCTCGGCCTGCCGCTCGCCGGCGGCCTCGATGGCCGACCACCAATCGTCGGGCTGGGCGAAGGCGCCGGTGATCAGCTTGCCGAAGGCACGCTCGACGGCGCCGGTGAGGGTGGCCACGTCGACCAGGTGCGTGGCTCCCTGCTGCTCGGCGTAGGTCAGTGCGTCGCCCAGGATGAGCCGCCCCTCGGCGTCGGTGTTCTGGATCTCGACCACCTTGCCGTTGAGCGCCCGCACCACATCGCCAGGGCGGGTCGAGTGCGAGCCCGGCATGTTCTCGACCGCGGGGGCCACGGCCATCAGCGGCAGCCCCGGCGCCAGGGTGGCCGCAGTGGCGATGGCCGAGATGACCGTGCAGGCACCGGTCTTGTCCATCTTCATCTCTTCCATCCGGTCGGACGGCTTGATGCTGATGCCGCCGGAGTCGAAGGTGACGCCCTTGCCGATCATCGCCAGCAGGCGACCCTGCGCATCGGTCCGGCCGGGCTCGCCCGAGCGCAGCACGATGAACCTCGGGGGGTTGTCGCTGCCGCGGCCCACGGCGAGGAACATGCCCATGCCCATCTCGGCCGCTTTCTCCGGGCCGATGACCTCGACCGAGAGGCCGTGCTCGTGGGCGATGGCCGTGGCCTCGTCGGCCAGCACCTCGGGGCTGACGTCGTTGCTGGCGCGCTGGGAGAGGCGTCGGGCGCGGTTGCTCCCCTCCCCGATGACGCGGCCGCGCTCGGCGGCCTGCTGAAGGGCCGAGCTGTCGCCGGCGGGCACGACGAGGATCAGCTCGTCGAGCTCCGGCAGCGGCGCGTCCACGGACTCGCGGTAGATCGTGGCGGGGTCGTGGCCGCCCTCGACGGCACCGCGCGCGACCAGCTCGGCGACGGCGCCGAGATCCGGGTCGCCGTTCGGCACGAGGTGGGCGGGCAGCCAGATGGCGAGGCGGCGCACCCTCCGGCCGGCGAGGCGCCGCACGCTGGCGGCTCCCGTGCGCAGTGCGCAGAGGCGGTCGAAGCGCTCGACCTCGCCGATGCCCATGCCCAACAGCCAGTCGGCTGCCAGTCCCTGGCCGCGCATGAGGGCCGAGCCGAAGGCCTTGCCCTCGAGCTCGCCGATACGCCGGTAGTCGGCCAGGGCACCGTCGAGGCGCCGGTCGAGCTCGGACAGCGCGGCCGCACCAGCGTCGCCGCGGGAGATCGGGGCGACGAGGACGTCAGCCTCGACCTCCCAGGGCTGGGCGCTCACGACACGCACCTGCATCGTCCGCCGACTCCTTCCTCTCATCCCGGGCACCGACCCGGGCACGCGCTCGCTTCGACCCCCTGCGTGCCCTACGGGGTCCGGGGCATCCGACCCCACGGAGGGGGGTGGCGCGACCGGCGGCCTAGTGTACCGCCGCCACGGCCGCCGCGAGCCGGGCCCTCGCCTGCTCCACCGCGATGACCGCCTGGTTGAGGCCGCCCCGGGCGATGTCGGACACGATGACGACCATGGCGCGCGTGTCGAACGGCAGCTCCTGCTGGAGGCGGATGACACGGCGGTACTGCTCACGGGCCTGGGGCGTGAGCGTGCCACCCGAGGCCCGGAGGAGGCGGTAGAGGCGCACCAGCGCCGCGTCGTAGGCGCGCGAGCGGCGCAGCCAGTCGTCGAGCGTGCGCACGTCCGCGCCGTTGGCCAGCCGGTCACGGATGGCCGAGGCTCGGTCGAGATCGGCCAGCGACACGGTCAGCTGGGCAAGTGCCCGATCGTAGCGTTCGCGTGTGCCGTCGAGGGCGGCGGCCGCGGTCTGGCGATCATGGTGCTCCAGCACGGAGATCAGTTCCATGGCGGGCACGGAGCCGCGCGCCAGGCGCTGCCACGTGTCGCCCAGCGGCGCCACGTTCTCCAGCGCGCGCTGCACGGCGATGACGCGTCCGCGGGTGGCGATGCTGATGCGATCGGAGGCAGCCCCGAATGGGAGTGCCGTCTGGCCGACCTGCACGCGCGCCGCCAGGAGCTCGATGCGGTCGAGGACGCCGTCCCCTTCGGCCAGCAGGCTGCTCAGCCGCGCCACGTCCCGGTCGGCCAGGGCGATGAGCGCGTCGCGGCCGGTCTCGCCCAGGCGGTCAACGTCGGCCTGGAGGAGGTCGAGATCGTCGCCCAACGCGGCCATGGGCGCCGCCATCAGGCGGTCGCCGCGAGCCGTCAGCTCCGGGCGAGTCCGGTCGCCGGCCGGCTGGTCCGCGCCCTGCACGATGCCTCCGGCGCCGAGCGAGATGAGCGTCGCCGCCGCCAGCCAGGCCAGTCCGTGCACCATCCGCCGCGTGCCCGACGCGAGGCGAGCAAGCCGGCCCTGTCGAGGCGTCGGCGGGGGCGGCACGTGGGCCCGGGTCGGGGGCGAGGAGGGCCTGGCGGTGGGTCGCGTCACTCGCTCGAGTCTAGCCGCAGCGTCGGCGAGGCTGACCGCGGCGAGGGGGTGTGACCGCGGCGAGGGTGGTCAGCAGCGGCATGTGGCCCGGCGGCGGCCTCGGGCCCGGCCACCGCGTCGGGCCCGGCGGCAGCGTCGGGCCCGGCCACCGCTACCATCGCCGGGTGCGCAGCACCTTCGACCGGTGAGCGGTCACTCCGACGCGATCGCCGCCGACCGGCTGGCCGACGGCCTGGACGCGGCGACCGTGGACCTGCTAGTGCGCATGCCCAAGGCCGAGCTGCACCTCCACCTGGACGGCTCCCTGCGGCGGGCCACGGCGGTCGAGCTGCTCGCCGAGCGGCCCGCCGTGGCCGAGGCGCTGGGCTTGCCGCGCCGTGCCGACGCCGACACGCTCCGTTCGCGCCTCGTGGCACCGGAACGCTGCGCCGACCAAGCCGAGCTGCTGCGCGCCTTCGACCTGCCCATCGCCCTGCTCCAGGACCGCGAGGCGCTGGAGCGCATCGCCGCCGAGCTGGTCGAGGACGTCGCTGCGGACGGCACGTGCTACGCGGAGGTGCGCTGGGCGCCCGCGCTGCACGTCGCCGGCGGGCTCTCCCTGGGCGAGGTCATCGCGGCCGTGGCCGCGGGCGCGCGGCGCGGCATGGCCGCAGCGCCGGGCTGCGAGGTGCGCCTCATCGCCGTGGCGTTGCGCTCGCATCCGCCCGAGACGAGCCGTGCCGTGGCCGAGGCGGCCGTGGCCGCCGCCGGCGCCGAGCTCGTGGTCGGCTTCGACCTGGCCGGCCGTGAGGCCGACTTCCCCGATCCGCTGCTCCACGGCGACGCCTTCGAGATCGCCCGCGCCGGCGGCCTGGGCATCACCGTCCATGCCGGCGAGTGGGGCGGGCCGGCCCAGGTGCGGCGGGGGCTGGCCGTCAAGCCGGCACGCATCGCGCACGGCGCGCCGGCCGCCGATGACCCGTCGCTCGTGGCCGACCTCATCGCACGTGGCGTGACCCTCGACCTCTGCCCCACGAGCAACCTCCAGGCCGGCCTCGTCGAGCGCCTGTCCGACCACCCGTTGCCACGGCTGGTGCGCGCCGGCGTCCCGGTCACGCTCTCGACGGACGACCGCACGGTGAGCGACCTGACGCTGGTGCGCGAGTACGCGCGCGCACACACCACCCTCGGCCTCTCGCTGGCCGAGCTCTGGCGGCTCGACCGCCACGCGCTCGAGGTGGCCTTCCTGGCCCGGGATGAGCCGCTGCGAGCACGCCTGCGCCAGGCATTCGACGCGTTCGCAGCGGAAGCGCCGGTCGTGCTCGCATGAGTGCCGCCGGGTCGACCGAGGTCCGCGTGCGCCTGCGGTCAGGCGCCGGCCAGCTCGTCGAGGATGTCCGCCAGCTCCCGCGCGTCCTTCGCCACGGCGGTCGGGCGGCGGTCAGCAGGGGCGGCGGCCAGCTGCTCGCGCGTGGTCACGCCGGTCAGCATCAGCACCGAACGCGCCCCGACCGCGTGCGCGGCGGCGATGTCGGTCAGCAGCCCGTCGCCGACCACGACCGCCTCGGACGGATCGCGGCCGAGCGCGCGCGCGGCTTCGATGAAGAGCCCCGGCTGGGGCTTGCCCAGGGTCAGGTCCGCCGGACGGCCGGCGGCGACCTCGACCGCGGCCACGATCGAGCCCGCGCCGGCGCGCAACCCGTCGGCGGCGGGATAGACCGGGTCGCGGTTGGTGGCCACGAAGCGTGCTCCCCGGCGGACCGCCTCGGCGGCCGTGCTGAGCCGCCGGTAGGAGAGCGAGAAGTCGACCCCCACCACGAGCACGTCGGGGCCTGCTTCCAGCCCGCGCGGCGTGGCTGCCACCACGCGCAGCCCGACGTCGCGCAGCTCGCGCGCCAGGCCCGGCCCGCCGAGGACCATGACCAGCACCGGCCGCGGTTCCGACTCGTGCAGGGCGAGCGCGGTCGCGCGGGCGGCGGTCACGACGCGCTCCGGGCTGACGGGACAGTCGAGCTCGACCAGGTGCGCCTGGTAGTCGCTGCGATGCCAGCGCGAGTTGTTGGTCACGTAGACGATGTCGTCGCCGCGGGCGGCCCGGTCGCGCAGCAGCGCGGGCATGCCGGGGACGGGCTCGCGGCCGCGGTAGACCACGCCGTCGAGGTCGAAGAGGAGGAGCACGCGCCGATGGTACGGGCGGGAGGTCGAGACCGGTGGGCGCCCTGAGCACGCCGCTCGTCGCGGGCGACCGGCTGCTCGTCGACGGCAACAACGTCCTCCACCGGCTCAGCGGTGGCGTGGCCGACGCTTCCCGCCGGCTGCTCCTGGCCCGCCTGCGGGCGGCCATGCCGGAGGGGGTCACGGCCGTCGTAGCACTCGACGGCCCGCCGGACCCGGGCGGCCCCTGGCGCGAGCGCATCGGTCGCACGCTCGAGGTGCGACACGCGGGCCACCGTGCGGCCGATGCGCTGATCGTGGAGCTCGTCGACGGCGTGCCGCGTGCGGCACGGGCATCACTCATCGTCGTCAGCGACGACCGCGCGCTGGGCGACCGCTGCCGCAGCCTGGGTGCCACGGTGCGGCGGCTGGCCTGGTTCGAGGCGCTGCTGGCGCGGGCCGAAGGCAGCGGCCGCGGCGGCCCCGCCCGGCTGGTGGCGGGCGCGACCATCGGCCGGCGGTCGAAGGGACCCGGGCCTGCTCCGGCGGCCCGGCGGGAGGCGGACGGCCGGGTCGACCCCGAGCCGGCCGACGAGCGCCCTCCCTGGCGTCCCGGCCGGGGCGCCACGCGCAAGCAGGGCAACCCGGCCCGCAGCCCCCGCCGGGCAAGGGGCTGACCGGCGCCGCGCCCGACCTCGCCCGTCGCGCTCCGTCACGGTCCCGTATCATCCGAGCCGATGCATCCCCTCCCCCTCACCGGCTGCGGGCGATGAAGCTGCTCATCGCCGTCCTCGTCGTGGTCGTGCTGCTGCTCGGGCTGCTCATGCTCGCCGGCGCGAACCTGGACGACCCGGGCGGGTCGCTGCTGCTGGCCATCGACTTCCTCATCCCCGACGACTGGGGATTCCTGATCGACCTCATCCCGCTGCTGCTGATCATCGGGCTGATCGGGCCGGTGCTTTCGCTGCTCGCCCTCTATTGGCTCTACGTCAGGGCCACCACCCGGTCGGGCCGCCCGCGCTGGAGCGAGGCGGAGCCGCGGCCGGTGGAGCGGGACGCGGAGGGGGCGCCCATCGTGCCGGTCAACGAGCCCTACTGCCCGCGCGACTGGGTCGTCTACCCACCCGGCGCGACGGTCTGCGAGGTGGACCGCGGCGAGCTCCTGGTGCGCTGTCCGGTGGACGGCACGAGTCGCACCGCCGGCCAGCAGCTCTGCCGCGCCTGCGGCACCCGCTACGTGCTCGGCGCGTCGAACCGGGCACTCGCCGTGCGCCGGCGCTCGGGGCCCCCGGAGGGCGGCGCCGCGGCGGCCTGAGACGTACGCGGAGGAGACCCGACCGATGGCCTTCATGCACTTCGCCGCCTTCGATGCGGCCCTCGTCCTGCTCGGGCTCGGCTTCACCTTCCACGTCGCCCACACGACGCTGCTGGCCCACGGCCGCGGCGCCCTCGCGGCCGTCCGCGCCCGCGGCCCACGCCTGGCCGCGGCCGGTGCCGGCACGGGCGTGGCGATCGAAGTCGGCGGCCGGCCTCGGCACACCACCGCGCAGTTCGGCGCGACCGCGGAGACGCTCCCCGGCGGGACACGTTCCGGCGGCCTCGCCCTCGGCCTGACCTGGGGCGCGGCGATCGCGCTGGCCATGTCGCTCCTCTTCCGTGCCCTGGTCGTCGGCCGCGGCCCGTGGGGCAACATGTTCGAGTTCTCGATCGCCTTCGCCTTCGGCATCGTGGCCGGCTACCTCGTGCTCGAGCGGCGCTATCCGATCCGCTCGCTCGGCTTCCTGCCACTCAGTGCGGCGCTCTTCCTGGCCGCCTACGCCAAGACGCTCCCCGGCGATATCGCCCCGCTCGTGCCGGCGCTGGAGAATCGGCCACTGCTCACGCTGCACGTGGCCATGGCCATGATCAGCTACGGCATCTTCGCCACCAGCTTCGGCGCCGCCGTGGGCTACCTCGCCCAGGGGGGCGGACCGACCGAGCGCTTCGCCTGGCTGCCCTCGCGCAAGGTGCTCGACGAGGTCGCCTACCGCGCCGTCATCATCGGCTTCCCGATCTTCGCCACGCTCATCATCCTGGGCTCCTGGTGGGCCTCCATCGCCTGGGGTCGCTACTGGGGCTGGGATCCCAAGGAGACCTCGGCGCTGGTGACCTGGCTCATCTACGCCGTCTATCTGCACGCCCGCAACCAGCGCGGCTGGGCCGGTCGACCGGCGGCGCTCATCCTGGTCGTCGGCTTCGGGGCCGTCCTCTTCACCTACTTCGGCAACCTCTTCTTCAGCGGCCTGCACGCCTACAGCGGCCTGTAGCCGAGACGCCGGCTCCGCAGCGCCGGCCGACCTGCGTCGGCGCGGCCCGACGCCCCCAAACGTCACGTTGCGCGTCCACAATGCGCCCCCCGGGCGCCGCCCTGGTGACACCCGGTCGTGGTGCGGGTACTCGTCAGCGCCCACGCGTCCCGAGCGGCGTCCTTTCGGTCTCGGCGTGCGTGCGTGCCGCCGCCCGTCGCCGCGATCGACACACCACCGCTGTCTACCACCCGTCTGGTGACCACGTGTCAGTGGGCGGAGGGTGGCCCCCCGGTGATACCCGTGTGATGGCTACGTGTCAGTGGCGCGGACCTGGCTGGCCGCTAGTATCCGAGTGGGGACTACTTGTCAGCGGCACGTCGAGCACCGAGTCCGAGCCCAGCCCGACCGACCAGCCGGACGACTAGCCCGCGCGCTCGGCTCCGGCCCGAGCCGACGCCGCCGCCCGCGGGTCGGCGCGTGCCCCCGTCCCTGGGGCGCCCACGTCCCCGGCCATCTCGACCGCGCGGTCAAGCATCGCCCCCAAGCCGCGCTCGGCACCCACCCGGGCCACCGTCTCGCGGGCCTCGCGCAGCGCCGCCTCCGCCTCCGGCTCATCGGCGTCGAGGAGCCGCACCCAGAGCACGGTCACGAAGACGTGGTCCACCACCATGCGCAGGTCACGCAGTCGGCGCGTGGACTCCCGGAACGCCGTGGCCGCCTCCTGGCCGCTGCCCTCGAGCGCCCTGATGCCGGCCTCGATGGCACGCCGCAGGGCATCCACGTAGCGGCCGCGGCTTGGAGCACGCCTGGCCAGCTCGTACGCCTCGCGCGCCGCTCGCAGGTCGCGCGCCCAGAGCGCGGCCTGCCCGGCGACGATAGCGCCGTAGAGGGCCACTCCCTCGGCCATGCGAGCGCCGGCCAGCCCCTCCTCGACGGCCTGCCCGAAGCGACCCTCCAGCAGCGCGGCCTGGCCGCGCACGTAGCTCGCGCCGGCCCGGTAGTCCGGGTTGGAGATGGTCTGGGTCACCTCGTCCAGCTGCTCCACGACCGCCTGCACCGCCTGCCACTCCCCGCGACAGAGATGGACCTGGGCCCGGGTCATCAGCACGTCCACCTGGGCCGCGTCCTCGGTCTCCTCGGCCTCGTGGGCGTCCATCAGCTCGAGCGCCGCGTCGAAACGGCCGACGAGGAGCTCGGTCGTCGCCACCGCTGCTGCGAAACCCTGTGCCGCGCCGAGGAGGCCCGAGCGGATGGCGACGTCGAGCGCGCCCTTCCAGATGGCAGCGGCGGCCGCGGGATCGTCGTCCTGGAGCCGCACGCCGAGGTTGTTGCGCGCCCGGACCTCCTCCGAGACGAGACCGTGCGACGCCGCCAGCGCGATCGCCCCGTGCAGCAGCGCCTCGGTCTCGAAGGGCCGGCTGTCGGCGAGCATGCTGCCCTTGGTGATGATCATGTCCACCGTCACCTGCGCGTCGCCCGCGCGCTCGGCGGCGGCGATGACCGGCTCGATGAGCGGCAGTGCCTTCTCCTCTTCGTCGCCCAGCCAGTAGGCGCGCACCAGCTGCCCCTGGACGAGTGCGTGCTCGAGGTCACCAAGACCCTCGATGGAGGGCAGCTCCTGCTCGAGGTGGTCGCGCGCCTCAGCCACGCGCCCGCCGACGATGAAGGCCGCGGCCCGGCTGGCGACCGCCCTCGCCGCGGCCGTCCGGTCGCCGACCTGACGGTAGCCCTCGATGGCGCCGGCGAACAGGTCGGTGGCGCGCTGGAGACGGCCCGCCGCGAAGGCCGCGTCGGCGGCGCGGTCGCTCAGCACGGCCACCTCGTGCGGGTCGGTGGTCACGGTGAGCGCCTGCTCGAAGAGGGCCATCGCCTGGAGGGATGAGTGCAGCGCCGCCGCCCGCTCGGCCGCCCCCCGTAAGGCGACGCGAGCCTGGGCCCCCAGAGCATCGGCGTCGGGTCCCTCCCCTGCAGCACGGTATGCCTCGAGGTAGTGCGACGCCAGCACGCCCGAGAGCTCGTCGTCGCCGAGCGACTCGTAGAAGCGCGCCGCCGCCAGGTGACGTGCCTTGCGCTCCTTCCTGGCCAGCGTGGAGTGCGCCACCTCGCGGATGACGCCCTGCACGAACTGGTACTGGCCGCGCTCCGGGGAGCGAGGGTCGTCCTCGACGCGGAGGAGCTCGGCCCGCGCCAGGCGCTCCAGTCGCGGCGCCAGTTCGTCGGGCTCCTCGCCGGCGACCGCGGCGATCGCCGCCAGTGTCGCGCTCTGGCCGAGCACGGAGATGTCCTGGAGGAGCGAGCGATCGGCCGGGTCGAGCCCATCCAGCCGGGCGGCGACAAGGGCGTGCAGCGTCTGCGGCACGGTCAAGCGGTCGATGGAGCGCGTCAGCGAGTAGCGACCGTCGTCGATGGGCGCGAGCGAGCCGTCGGCGATCAGCATGCGCACCGTCTCGACCGCGTAGAGGGGCACGCCCTCGGCGCGAGACAGGATGGTCCGCACGGCCGATTCGGGCAGGCCAGGAACGAGCCCGGCAAGCAGCTCGCGCATGGCGGCGTCCGGCAACGCCTCCAGGTGGAGGCCCACGAAGTTGCGCTGGCCCGCGCCCCAGTCCGGATGTCGCTCCAGCAGATCCGGACGGGCGAGGGTGACGACGAGGATGGGGCGGGTGCGCGCCCGCGACAGCAGCTCGAGCACGAAGTCGACCAGCCCCGGGTCGGCCCACTGGAGGTCCTCGAAGACGAGCACGGTCGGGCCGTGCTCGGCGATGCGCTCGAAGAAGGCGCGCCAGGCGGCGAACAGGGCCCCCCGCTCGACCCCGCCGAGCTCCTCGACGCCGAGCAGGGCGAGCAGCTTGGGCTCGACCGAGCGGCGCTCCTCGTCATCGGCGAAGAAGGTCTCCAGGGTCGCTCGGAGGCGCTCGCGCGTCGTCGCCGCGTCATCGTTCTCGGCGATGCCCGCGCGTCGGCGCACCATCTCGCCCAGCGCCCAGTAGGTGATCCCCTCGCCGTAGGAAGGCGAGCGGCCCTGGTGCCACCAGACGTCCTCGACGATGCCGTCGATGTACTTCTCGAACTCCCAGGCAAGGCGGCTCTTGCCGATGCCGGCCACGCCGGTGATGGAAACGAGCCGCGCGCGCTGCTCGCGCTCCGTGGCATGGAAGAGGTCCTTGAGCAGGGCCAGCTCGGTGTCGCGCCCGACGAAGGGCGGCTCCAGCCCGTCGGCCCGTCCGACACCGCCGCGGCCGGCCACCACGCGGAGGGCGCGCCACGCGGCGACGGGCAGGCTCTTGCCCTTGAGCGCCTGCTCCCCGGCTGCCTCGAAGGCCACGGCCAGGCCGGCGGCCTGCCGGGTCGGCTCGTCGACCAGCACCTCGCCGGGCTGCGCCGCGGACTGCAGCCGCGCGGCGGTGTTGACGATGTCGCCGGCGACCATGCCCTGGCCGACGGCGCCCAGGTTGACGGCCGCCTCGCCCGTGGTCACGCCGGCACGCGCCCGCAGCGTCCCATCCGTGCCAGCGCCGGCCCGGAGGTCGCCCACGGCCGCCACCAGGTCCATCGCCGCCCGTACCGCCCGCTCGGCATCGTCCTCGCGCGCCACGGGCGTGCCCCAGACGGCCATGACCGCGTCGCCGATGAACTTCTCGACGGTGCCGCCGTAGCGCTCGATGCGTTCGCGTGCAAGCCTGAAATAGCCGTCCAGCAGCTCCCGCGTCTCCTCCGCATCACGCCCTTCGCTGGCGCTGGTGAAGCCGACCAGGTCGCAGAAGAGGACGCTGACCAGGCGGCGCTCGGCGACGGGCGCGGCGCCGATGCCAGGACCGTGCGCGTCGCCGGCAGTGCCTCCATCGTCCGTGGCGCCCGCACCCGGAGTCCGCGACCCTCCCGCGCCGGCCGCTCCGGCCGTGCCCGCCGCCACCGGCGTGCCGCACTCGGCGCAGAACTTGGCACCGGTGGGCAGCGCCGCGCCACAGTTCGAACAACCGGCGGGGGCCGCGGGCGTGCCGCACTCGGGACAGAACTTCTGCCCCGGCTGGAGTTCGTGCCCGCAATTGACGCAGTTCATCGGTCGGTGGCTGCCTCGTGAAGTCGTTCGGCTGGCCCGCGCCGGCCGGAGCCCCCGCCTCCCCGGTCCGGTGTGCAGACTACAGCCCCGGACGCGGCGTCGGCCAGCGGGCCGTACGGGTCCCCACGCGGCGCCGCCGGGACGGCGTCTGCCCACCGTTGCATCAGACGATCCCAACGCGTGCGTTCGGCGGCCGAACCACACCGAACCGGTCAGCTGGTGCAACACATCGACCGGATCCGAGCCGCATGCCAGGCCCGACAGGCCGGCGCGGGCTCCCAAGGCGGCCGTTCGTTGCAGCCATGGCGTCCAATGCTTGCATCAGCTTCACAGATCGCGGCGCGGGCCCGACCACCTGCATCCGTTGGGTCGCTGGATGCAACAACGCGCCCCGGAACGGGCGGTTCGATGCATCAGATGCAAATCAGGGCCCCGTACGACCGCCGAGGGCCGAACGTCAATGGAACAGTCGTTCTAAGATGGCCACTCCCGATCCGGCACTGGCGGACCGCCACTGGCCCCCGGCACGATCCTGCCGAGCCTCCGGCCAGCCGTCCACATGACCTCCACAGTCGGTCCACAGCGGCTCCACAGGAGGCCCACGCTCAGACGGCCCGAATCACCACATCTTGTGGTCGCTCGTGCGGCTCCTCCCCCAGATGTTGTGGTTTCGGGGTTGACAGGCCTATCGGCCAGGCGTAGATTCAGGCTCTTCGGTCGATCGTCGACAGCCCCCTCCAGAGCCGCTCTCCGCCAGCGCTGTGCCGCTCGGGGATCGCGCCGCGGACGAGCCGGCGAGGACCGTGGCCGGATGGCTCGCAGCTACGACGGAGCCGTCGGCCGGAGGGAGCAGGGAGCGGTCGGAGGAGTCGGCCGCCGAGGGAAGCACCGCCGCCACGATCGGGCGCACCAGCACCGACAGCGCGACCCAGGGAGGACGAGATGGCCCCAGCCGCCGCGACGAAGACGACGACCCCCGAGCAGGAGGCGGCGACGGCCACCGAGACCCAGGGCGGCAGGGCCCGCGCCAGCGCCAAGGCGGCCGGCGCGAAGGCCACGGCCACCGGTGCGAAGGGCGCGGCGGCGACCACTGCGTCGGGCAGCGTCGGTCCCAACGGCGGCTTCGCGGACCCCCGGACGATCACCGGCCTGACCTTCGAGCGGCGTTGGACCACGCCCGGCGTCCACCCCTACGACGAGCTCGAGTGGGAGATCCGCTCGGCCTCGATCAGCAACGAGTCGGGCAAGGTCGTCTTCGAGCAGACCGACGTCGAGGTGCCCAAGAGCTGGAGCCAGCTGGCCACCAACGTCGTGGTCAGCAAGTACTTCCGCGGCCACATCGGCACGCCCCAGCGCGAGCGCAGCGTCAAGCAGCTCATCGACCGCGTCGTCAACACCATCTGCGGCTGGGCCGCCACGCAGCGCTACTTCCGCACGGACGCCGACCTCGACACCTTCCGCGCCGAGCTGACCCACCTGCTGGTCAACCAGAAGATGAGCTTCAACAGCCCGGTCTGGTTCAACGTCGGCGTCGAGCCCAAGCCGCAGTGCTCGGCCTGCTTCATCAACTCGGTCGAGGACACCATGTCCTCGATCATGGACCTGGCCAAGACCGAGGCCATGCTCTTCAAGTACGGCTCGGGCGCGGGCGTCAACCTGTCCACGCTGCGTGGCTCGATGGAGCACATGACCGGCGGCGGCATCGCCTCGGGGCCGGTCAGCTTCATGAAGGGCTTCGATGCCTTCGCCGGCGTGGTCAAGTCGGGCGGCAAGACCCGCCGCGCGGCCAAGATGGTCATCCTCGACGTCGACCACCCGGACGTGCTCGAGTTCATCGAGTCGAAGGCCAAGGAGGAGCAGAAGGCCTGGGCCCTCATCGAGGCCGGCTACGACCCCTCCTTCACCGGCGAGGCTTACGCCAGCGTCTTCTTCCAGAACGCCAACCACTCGGTGCGCGTGACCGACGAATACATGCGCGCCGTGGAGCGCGACGGCGACTGGACGACGCGCGCGGTGACCACCCGGGAGCCCGTCAAGACCTACAAGGCGCGCGAGCTCTTCCGCAAGATGGCCGAGGCGGCCCACCTCTGCGGCGACCCGGGCATGCAGTACGACACGACCATCAACGACTGGCACACCTGCGCCAACACCGACCGCATCTACGCCAGCAACCCGTGCGTCACGGGCGACACGCTCGTGGCCACCGACCAGGGCTGGCGGACGATCGCCTCGCTGGTGGGCGAGGCGGTCAACGTCATCGGCTCGGACGGTCAGGCCCATCCGGTCAATCGCATCTTCCCGACAGGCCGCAAGCAGGTCTATGAGCTGAAGACACGGGCGGGCTATCGCGTCCGGATCACCGCCGACCACCGCGTCCCCACCAACCGCGGCGACGTGCCCGTGGGCCGGCTCGTCCCGGGCGATCGGATCGCCCTGGGCCGCCCGGGTTTCGGCACGACAGCGATCCCCGAGCGGCTCGCGCTTGGCATCGGCCTGGCCACGGGCGATGGGATGCTCACCTGGTCGCCCGCCGGGCAGCCGCTGGTGATCGTCACCATGCACCGCGATGAGGCCCGACTCCTCGAGGCCGTGGCCGCTGAGGTGAACGCCCAGAAGCGGTTGCGCAAGGTCTCCGGTTCGGTCGGCCGGAACGACGAGGTTCACGTCTCCTTCAACGCCACCGGTTCACGCCTGGCGTTCGCCTCGCGCCCGGTTGTCGAGCTCTTCATGCAGTACGCGGTGCTCGATGAGGGCAGTTCGCTCAAGCGCTTCAAGCCGGCCGCCTACGACCTCGACCGCCCATCGATGGCGGCGCTACTGCGCGGGCTCTTCACTGCGGACGGCACAGTGGGCAGCTCCGGCAACAACGGCTTCGTCGAACTTTCCTCGACCTCGCTCGAGCTGCTGCTCCAGGTCCAGCGCATGCTCCTCGGCTTCGGCATCAAGGCGAAGCTGTACGAGAACCGCCGCGCCGGCAAGCTCCGCACGATGCTGCCCGACGGCAAGGGTGGATCGCAGGAGTACGCGGTCCAGGAGGTGCACTCGCTGCGCATCACCCGCTCGTCGCGCCGGCTCTTCGAGCAGGAGATCGGCTTCGCCCCGGAGAGCGCCAAGTCAGCCGCGCTCGCAGCGCTCAACGCGACCACGGAGGCGTATGCCGACCGGCTCGAGGACGAGGTCGCCTCGTTGACCGCGGTCGGAGAGGAGGACGTCTTCGACCTGACCGAGAACGTGACCCATTACTTCGTCGCCAACGGGTTCGTGGTGGCGAATTGCAGCGAGTACATGTTCCTGAACGACACGGCCTGCAACCTCGCCTCGCTCAACCTGATGAAGTTCGTCGACGCCGACGGCGAGTTCGACGTCGAGGCCTACCGCTACGCCTGCAAGGTGACCATCACGGCGCAGGAGATCCTGGTCGACAACGCCAGCTACCCGACGCCGCGCATCGAGGAGAACTCGCACCGCTTCCGGCCGCTCGGTCTGGGCTACGCCAACCTGGGCGCGCTGCTCATGAGCCGCGGCCTGGCCTACGACTCCGACGAGGGTCGCAACTTCGCCGCCGCGCTGACGGCGATCATGACCGGCGAGGCCTACCGCCAGAGCGCCATCGTGGCGCGCGACCACGGCGGCCCGTTCGTGGAGTACAAGAAGAACGAGCAGCCGATGCTGCGCGTCATCGGCAAGCATCGTGACGCCGCCTACGCCATCCCCGCCGATCCCGACTCGGCCACGGTGCGCGAGGCCGCCGCCCGGACGTGGGACGAGGCGCTCGAGCTCGGCCGCCAGCACGGTTACCGCAACAGCCAGGTGACCGTGCTCGCGCCGACCGGCACCATCGCTTTCATGATGGACTGCGACACGACCGGCATCGAGCCCGACATCGCCCTCATCAAGTACAAGAAGCTGGTCGGCGAGGGCTTCCTTAAGATCGTCAACAACACGGTGCCCGGTGCCCTGCGCAAGCTCGGCTACACGGCCGACCAGGTCGAGGCCATCGTCCGGCACATCGACGAGCACGAGACGATCGAGGGGGCGCCCGAGCTCAAGGCCGAGCACCTGCCGGTCTTCGACTGCGCCTTCAAGCCGGTCAACGGCCAGCGCTCGATCCACTACATGGGCCACGTCCGGATGATGGCGGCCACCCAGCCGTTCCTCTCCGGGGCCATCAGCAAGACCGTCAACATGCCCGAGGCGGCCACGCCCGAGGACATCGCCGACGTCTACCTGGAGGGCTGGAAGCTCGGCCTCAAGGCCATCGCCATCTACCGCGACGGCTCCAAGCGGAGCCAGCCGCTCTCCACGGGCAAGAAGAAGGACAAGGAGGTCGAGGCGGCGGCGCCGGTCGCAGCAGCGGCAACGGAGCCCAAGCCGTACCGGCGCCGCCTCCCTGCCGAGCGCCAGGCGGTCACCCACAAGTTCGAGATCGCCGGGCACGAGGGCTACATCACGGTCGGCCTCTATGCCGACGGCCAGCCGGGCGAGATCTTCCTCAAGATGGCCAAGGAGGGCTCGACCGTCTCGGGCCTGATGGACTCCTTCGCCACCTCGGTCAGCCTGGCCCTCCAGTACGGCGTGCCGCTGCGTGACCTGGTCAACAAGTTCGCCCACGTGCGCTTCGAGCCGGCCGGCTTCACCGGCAATAACGAGATCCCCATCGCCAAGTCGATCGTCGACTACATCTTCCGCTGGCTCGGCTCGCGCTTCCTGCCGCCGGCGGATCGGGAGAACCTTGGGCTCATCGTCCGGGAGCCGGCGATCGTGGCCGAGACGCCTGCGGCTCCTGCTCCGCAGGTTGCGGGCGCTTCGCAGGCGGAGCCGGTGCCCACCGACGCGACGCAGACCGCCCCGCAGGCGGAGATCGCGCCGGCCGCCGAACCGGTCGTCCAGCCGGACAAGGCGGCCCTCCCGGCCGCGCAGAACGGCCATACCGGCACCAACGGCAAGACCAACGGCTCGGGCATGACCATCGTGCCCATCGCCCTCGGCGGTGGCTCGAAGCCGGTCGCCTTCCAGGCTCAGGCCGACGCCCCCAGCTGCGCCGACTGCGGCTCGATCATGATCCGCAACGGCAGCTGCTACAAGTGCCTCAACTGCGGCTCCACCAGCGGCTGCAGCTGACGACGTGAGCGGCCGGATCACCGGCCGGATCAGCCCGCGCCAGTTCCACGAGTCCGAGGGCGTCCAGGACTGGCGCGTGGTCGGGGACGGCGCCTGCGCCCACTTCCGAACCGGGTCGTTCACCGAGAGCGCGCGCTTGATCCAGGCCATCGGCGACATCGCCGGGCTGGACGACCACCCGCCCGCGGTGGACGTGCGCCATGGTGGCGTGACCGTTCGACTGGTGCGCGTCGCCGACGACTACTACGGCATGACCGAGCTCGACGTCGAGGTCGCCCGGCGGATCTCCGCCGCCGCGCGCGACCTGGGCCTGTCCAGCGACCCCTTGGCGGTGCAGTCGGTGCTCGTCATCCCCGGCGCGCCGGACATCGCCGCGGTGATGCCGTTCTGGCAGGCCGTGCTGGGTTATCAGCGCCGGCCGGACAGCCCGGATGAGGACCTCGTCGACCCGCGCGATCGCGGTCCCGCGCTCTGGTTCGAGGCGATGGACGAGCCGCGCCCGGACGGTGGCGGCGCCATCCACGTGGCCGTTTGGGTACCGTCCGAGGAAGCCGAGGCGCGCGTCGCCGCGGCCCTGGCTTCCGGTGGCCGCATGGTGCGCGACAAGTTCGCGCCGTCGTGGTGGACCCTGGCCGACGCCGCCGGCAACGAGGCCGACATCGCCACCGTCGTGGGCCGCGACTGACAGGCCCCGTCTTTGCCGGTCAGTGCTGCGGTGCGCTCCGGGTACCGGAAGGTCAGAGGTCTCGCACCCCCGGCGGGGCAAACAGGGCGAAGACCTCATCCGCAGCAGATCGCCCTAGACGCTTCCACCGCAGCGAAGACGGGCCAGCCATTTGGCCAATCCATTCTGACCAACTGCCGATCTTCTCGGCTTCGCCCTCGTATTGGCTGGGCAGTCCCATTGTCAACTCCGCGTGTCGGCGTAGGACGAAGGCCAACAGGTCTGCAATCTGAAGAAGCAGGACATGCCTACTGTTTGCGAAGTACGGACTATCCACTAACCGCGAGAGCGGCGGCTCACGCCGGGCGCGGGCGTAATAGTCATCGGTCCAGGCAGGTGGCTCTTTGGTGAGCTTGGCCAGGTGCTCCTCGTGTTGCTCCTGCGCATCGAAGAACAACGCATGGTGACCCTTTGGTACTCGCTTGCCTCTCCCGTCCTTCTGAAGCTGCAGAACCACGTGCATCGCGGCTGCGCACCATGGGTCTCGTAGCGATGCCACGGCGGAGCTATCACGTCTCGCGGTCTCAAATGCGGCCTTGTCCACGCCTGTGAAGTAGACTCGGTGCCGTCGCCTAACCAGCCACGTCAGCACCGCCTCGATTGCAGCAGCTCGATCCTCGCCTCTTACGCGTCGCCACTGCTTTCGTCCTCCATACAGGTCGCTCGACTTGAGCTCCCGCACTGGAGTCGGGGCCAAACCAGATAACTCAACGAACAACTCTTCCCAGCCAGCTTTCGTGCGGTGCATGCGCTGGGCGTCGACCGCGACGCACGCCAGGACTAATACCGGCTCGGTGCCGTTCCCACTCTCATCCAGGTAGCAGAACTGCATGCAACGACCCCCGCCTTCGGTGGCTGGCCGCGCGTCATAGCTCCGGCATCAGCTTTGGGCTTACCCGAACATCTCCTGCTGCTCGGCGGCCTTCTTGTCGGTGAGGCGCTCGGCCTGCTGGTAGGTCGGCAGCAGGAGGAGCGGCAGCACCGGGCGCTTGCCGCCCTCGAGCAGGTCGCGGATGCTCAGGATCTGGATGCGCGGGTAGTCGCGGCCCGAGATGGGCGAGGTGTAGACGCCGGCGGTGGTCGCCTCGAGCTCCATCTCGCGCGTCGGCTCTTCCAGGGTGATGAAGATGCCGATCTCCGCCTTCTCGCGCTCGATGGTGCCCTTGAGGTCACGCACCATGGCGCTGTTGACCTTGCCGCTCTTGACG
>DASSPM010000055.1:0-30638 GCA_035699625.1 Candidatus Limnocylindrales bacterium
CTCGAAGATGCCGGCCACCACCGCGAGCAGCACCGCGAAGCGGATGAAGCGGGCGTCGACCAGCACGCCCAGCAGCAGCAGACCGCCGAAGGTCGCCATGCCGACCACCAGCCCGAGCAGCAGCTGGCCGCGCAGCCAGCGGCCGAAGGTACGCTCGACGATGTTGAGCACGGCCCACACGTCCGCCCGCCAGCTGGGCGGCAGGGCCCGGTCGAAGCCGACCACCAGCTCGTCGCGGTCCTTGAGGATGTAGAAGGCCCAGACGGGCACGATGAGCAGGCCCAGCACCGCGCCCACGGCGCCGGCGATGGTGCGCGCCAGCGGCAGCAGCGTCGCCGGGTCGAGGCCCCCGGCACCCTCGCGCAGGCCGGCCACGAAGCGATCGACCGCGCCGCGGATCGTCTCCGGCAGGGCCAGACCCTGGTAGGCCTCGGCGAGACGGCGCAGCTGCTCGTCGATGACCGCCGCGAACCCCGGCAGGTCGGCCAGGTACTCGCCGAGCTGCTGGGCCAGCGGCCGGAAGAGGAGCGCCAGCCCTTCCACCAGCACGACCGCCACGACGAGGTAGACGACCAGCACCGCCAGGCCCCGGGGCAGCGGTCGGCCGAGGCCGGGCAGGCGGAGCCGCGCCAGCCGGTCCACGAGCGGGTCGAGCGCGTAGACGAGCACCATGCCGATGACGAAGGGCGCCAGCACGTGGCGCGCCAGGTAGAGCAGGACGGCCAGCACGACCACGGCCGCGGCCAGCAGCGCCACCCGGGGCGTCGGCGCCTGGAGGCGGCGGGCAGTGACGGTCATGATGCGGGCGAGCCTAGCAGAGCCCGGCGGCAGGTCCGGCACCGCCAGGGTCGGCGCGGCCGGGCCAATCGCCGGGCCATTTGACGCTCAGCGGGGGGCGCGATACCATCCGCCTTCGCGCCTGGAGCATGGACGCTGGCCGGTGCCAGCGCTTCCCGGCCTGCCCGTGAACCATCCCAGAGGGACCATGTACGCAGTCATCGAGACCGGCGGGAAGCAGTATCGCGTCGAGCTCGGCACCGAGATCGCGGTCGAGCGCCTCGACGCCAGCGCGGGCGACCGCATCGAGATCGAGCGCGTCCTGCTCGTGGCAGATGGGGACGAGGCTGCCATCGGCCGTCCGCTCGTCGAGGGCGCCCGGGTGACGGCCGACGTCGTGCGCCAGGACCGCGCCGACAAGATCGTCGTCTTCAAGTACCGGCCCAAGGCGCGCCACCGCGCCAAGCAGGGTCACCGGCAGGAGCAGACGGTGCTGCGCGTGGCGGACATCGTGCTCGGTCGCAAGAGTGCCGCCAAGCAGGCCGAGGCCGCCCGCACCGAGCGCGAGCGCCTCGAGGCCGCCGCGGCCGAGGAGGCCGCCAAGCGTGCCGCCGCGGACAAGGCGCTGGCCGCCAAGCTGGCGCGCGAGCAGGCTGCCGCCGAGCCCAAGCCGGCCGGCAAGGCCAAGCCCGCTGCCAAGGGCAAGTCCGAGGCCAAGCCCGCCGGCGCGGCGAAGGGCAAGGCGAAGAGCGAGACCAGGGCCGCGGCCAAGGACAAGGACAAGAGCGAGACCAAGGGCAAGGCCGAAGCCAAGCCGAGCGCCAAGACCGGCCGCACGGCGGCCGCCCGCACGCAGGCCCCGCCCCCCGCAGAGAAGAAGCAGCGCGGCCGCGCCGCGAAGAAGGACGGCTAGGCGATGGCACACAAGAAGGCAGGCTCCAGCTCGAAGAACGGCCGCGACAGCGTCGGCCAGCGGCTCGGCGTGAAGGCCGGCGACGGCCAGTTCGTGACCGCCGGCTCGATCATCGTCCGCCAGCGCGGCATGACCTTCCTGGCCGGCGAGAACACCGGCCTGGGCCGCGACTACACCGTCTTCGCGACGGTCGACGGGCGCGTCCGCTACGAGCATGCCAGGCGCGACAAGAAGCGCATCCGGGTCGAGGCCCAGGCCGCCCCGGCGAGCGCCGGAGCGACGGCGTGAAGGAAGGCATCCACCCCACCTACCACCAGGCGACCGTCCGCTGCGGCTCCTGCCACACCACCTTCGAGGTCGGCTCGACGCGCACGGACCTTCAGGTCGACGTCTGCTCCAACTGCCATCCCTTCTACACCGGCAAGCAGACCATCGTCGACACCGCCGGCCAGGTCGAGCGCTTCCAGAAGCGACTCGAGCGGGCCGCGCGCGCCTGACCGGCCGCTGATCGTCTCTCCGGCGCGCCGCGGCCGCGACGCGGCGAGTCGGTAGACTCCCTCCATGCCCCGCTACCCCTACGGCGGACAGGCGCTGCTCGAGGGCGTCCTGATGCGCGGGCGCGACGCCATCGCCGTCGCCGTGCGCCATCCCGACGGCTCCATCGTCTGGAAGGCCGAGCCGCTCGATTCGCTGCTGCACCGGAGCCGCTTCGCCCGGGCGCCCTTCTTCCGCGGTCTGGTCGTGCTCTACGAGACGCTCGTCATCGGCACGCGCTGGCTGATGCGTTCGGGCACCATCGCCGCCGCCGGTGAGGGCGTCGAGATGGGCCGCGGTGCCATCGCCGCCACGCTCGCCTTCACGGTCGCCCTGGCCGTCGGCCTCTTCGTGCTGCTGCCGCTCTTCCTGGCCCAGGTCACCACGCGTGCCACGGTCGGCGCCGACCAGTCGCTGCTGCAGCACCTTTTCGAGGGCCTCATCCGCGTGGCCATCTTCATCGGCTACCTGTTGCTGGTGAGCCGCTCGAGCGAGATCCGGCGCGTCTTCCAGTACCACGGCGCCGAGCACATGACCATCCACGCCCTGGAGCGCGAGGAGCCGCTGACCATCGAGCGCATCCGGCGCCACCCCACCGCGCACCCGCGCTGCGGCACCGAGTTCCTGGTGGTCTTCGTGGTCGTCAGCATCCTCGTCTTCAGCCTGCTCGCCGGCCAGGACCTGCTCATCAGCATCGCCGGCCGGATCGTGCTCATCCCGGTCATCGCTTCGGTCAGCTACGAGCTGCTGCGCTTCGGTGCGCGCCACAGGCAGAACAGGCTGGTGCGCTGGATCTTCATGCCCGGCATCTGGCTGCAGCTCATCACCACCAAGGAGCCCGACGACGACATGATCGAGGTGGCCGTGGCCTCCATGCAGGAGGCCCTCCGGGCGAACGGCGAGGAGGCGCCCGCAGGCAGCCTCGACCCGGAACGACGGCCGCTGCCCGCCGACGGCGTCGCCGCCACGGGACAGGGCGGACCCTCCACGCCTGAGCCGACGCCCGAGGTGGCGCCGCTGCCATCGAGCCTCCCGCTCGGAGCGGTGGGCGAGGAACGTGACGGGCGCCGCGAAGCCCGGGTCGAGGAGCCGTCGGCGGCGCTGGCCCGGGGGGATGCGCCGGAGCGGTGACCCTCGAGGCCCGCCTGGACGGGATCGAGCGCCAATGGCAGGAGGTGCAGGACCAGCTCGCCCGCCCGGAGGTGGCCTCCGATCCGGATGCGCTGCGGCGGCTGGGCAAGGAGCTGGCCCAGCTCGAGCCGGTGGTGGCGGTGCACCGCGAGCTGCGCACTACGCGCGAGCGCCTCGCCGGCGCGCGCGAGATGCGCGAGCACGAACCGGACCCCGAGCTGCGCGAGATGGCCCGGGACGAGGTCGAGACGCTCGAGGCGCAGGAAGCCGAGCTGGTCGAGCGCCTCCAGCTGTTACTCGTGCCGCGTGACCCGAACGACGAGAAGGACGTCATCATCGAGATCCGGGCCGGGACCGGCGGGGAGGAGGCCGCCCTCTTCGCCGCCGAGCTGCACCGGATGTACCTGCGCTACGCCGAGCGGCGACGCTGGCGCGTGGAGACGATCAGCCTCAACGAGACGGGCATCGGCGGCCTGCGCGAGGCGATCTTCGAGGTCCACGGCGAGGGTGCCTACAGCCGGCTGAAGTTCGAGGCGGGCGTGCACCGCGTGCAGCGTGTGCCGGCGACCGAGTCCGGCGGGCGGATCCACACCTCGACGGCGACGGTGGCCGTGTTGCCCGAGGCCGACGAGGTCGAGGTGGCCATCGACGACAAGGACCTGCGCATCGACGTCTACCGGGCCACCGGGCCGGGTGGGCAGAGCGTCAACACGACCGACTCCGCGGTGCGCGTGACGCACCTACCGACCGGGCTGGTGGTGGCCATCCAGGACGAGAAGAGCCAGCACAAGAACAAGGCCAAGGCGCTGGCCGTGCTGCGCGCCCGCCTGCTGGAGCTCGAGCAACGGCGCGCACACGATGCGGAGGCCGCCGTGCGCCGCAGCATGGTCGGCTCCGGCGACCGCTCGGAAAAGGTCAGGACCTACAACTTCCCTCAGAATCGGGTCACCGACCACCGCATCGGCCTCGACCTGCACGATCTGCCCGGCGTGCTCGAGGGCGACCTCGACCGGCTCATCGACGCCCTCTCGGCGACGGACCAGGCCGAGCGGCTGGCGGGCCTTGCCCAGCACGACGGGGAGCAGCCATGACCGACGCCCAGGAGCGAGACACCGCCACCCAGCCGCTCGTGGAGGGCGGCGAGTCGCTCGGACCGGAGGCGCTCCCGGCGGAGGTGCTCTCGGAGGTGCCGGCGGAGGACATCGGGGCGCTGCCGGTGGTCGCGGCCACGCCGGCCGTGCAGCGTGCCACCGACCTGACCGGCGTGCTCATCCTGAAACACGACGAGCTCTTCCTGATGACCGACCCGTTCGGCGACATCCATCCCGACGGCCGCGGTCTCGGCCTCTACCAGGGCGACACGCGCATCTTGTCGCACTACGAGCTGCGCCTCAACGGCGAGCGCCCGGTCATCCTGCGCACGGGCAGCGGCGGCTCCTACACGGGCACGCTCCAGCTGACCAACCCGGCCTACCTGCGGCATCCGGAGCGAAAGCAGGACGAGCAGGTCGTGCTGCGCGGCCGGTCCCTGGGCATCGTTCGCGAGCGGCTCATCGCCGACGGGTTCCGCGAGCGCATCACCGTCCACAACTTCACGCTCCACGCCGAGCGCCTCGAGCTGGCCATCCGGCTCGACGCCGACTTCGCCGACATCTTCGAGGTGCGCGGGCTGGAGCGCGAGCGGCGGGGCGAGCGGCTGCCGGCGGTGCGCGGCGACGGCCGTATCGTCTTCCGCTACCTGGGCACGGACGGCCTCGAGCGCCGCTGCCACGTGGCGCTCTCGGAGCCGGCACGGAGCGATGACGAGGGCGTGCTCCACCTGGCCTGGACGGTGCCGCCCGGCGGATGGCAGCGCCTGACCCTCTCGGCCTGGCCCGAGACGGTGCCCGTGGCCAGCGCGGTCCGCGGCCGCTTCGCGGAGGAGGGTCTGCTCGACGCGCCGGTGCCGCCCATGGGCGACGAGCTGGCCGCGGCCGCCCACCGGGCCTGGAAGGCCGGTTCTACCAGCATCTCCACGCCCGACGCCTTCGCCGACCGGGCCATCAGGCGAGCCATCGCCGATCTGCGCTTCCTGGTCAACCAGGGCCCGGGCAAGGACGAGCGCTACGTTGCCGCCGGCGTGCCCTGGTTCAGCTGTCTCTTCGGGCGCGACTCGATCATCACCGCGCTGCAGCTGCTCTCGGTGCGCCCGCAGGTGGCCGTGGACACGCTGAGCCTGCTGGCCCGCCTGCAGGCCACCGAGCGCGACGACTGGCGGGACGCCGAGCCGGGCAAGATCCTGCACGAGCTGCGCAGCGGCGAACTGGCCCACGTGGGCGAGATCCCGCACACGCCCTACTACGGCACGGTCGACGCCACGCCGCTCTGGCTGATCCTGCTCGACGAGACCCAGCGCTGGACGGGTGACATGGAGCTCGTCGACCGCCTCTGGCCGAACGCCATGGCCGCCCTGCGCTGGATCGAGTTGGAAGGCGACCTCGATGGCGACGGCTTCGTCGAGTACCAGCGCCGGTCGCGGCGCGGGCTGCTCAACCAGGGCTGGAAAGACTCCGCCGACGCCAACCGCTTCCGCGACGGCCGGCTGGCCCAGGCGCCCCTGGCGCTGGTGGAGGTGCAGGCCTACGTCCACGCCGCCCGGCGGGGGCTGGCGAGGCTCGCCCGCTTGCGCGGCGACGAGGCCTTCGCGCGGGAGCAGGAGGCGGCTGCCGAGACGCTCCGGCAGCGCTTCGAGGAGGCCTTCTGGATGGACGACGCGGGCACCTACGCGATGGCCCTCGACGCCGAGAAGCGCCAGGTCGACGCCATCAGCTCCAACCCGGGTCACGCCCTCTGGTGCGGCATCGCCTCGCCGGAGCGGGCTGCTCGGGTCGCCACCAGCCTCACCGGCGGCGACCTGTGGAGCGGCTGGGGCGTGCGCACGCTCTCCAGTCGCATGGCCGGCTACAACCCGCTCGGCTACCACATCGGATCGGTCTGGCCGCACGACAACGCCATCTGCGCCGAGGGGCTCGCCCGCTACGGCCACTGGGACGAGGCGAGCCGCATCGCCGGCGCGCTCATCGAGTCCACCAGCTACTTCCGCGATTCGCGCCTGCCGGAGCTGTTCTGCGGCTTCTCGCGCGACGAGTCGCCCTATCCCGTGCCCTACCCGGTAGCCTGCAGCCCGCAGGCCTGGGCGGCGGCCTCGATCTTCCAGCTCATCCGGGCCATGCTCGGCATGCGCGCCGACGCGAGCGCGCGCACGCTCGAGTTGGTCCGCCCGCACCTGCCCGACTGGCTGCCCCAGCTGCGCATCCAGAACCTGCGCGTGGGCGAGGCCAGCGTCGATCTGCTGGCCAGTCGCGAGACGGGCATGACCGGCGTGGACGTGCTGGCGCGCACCGGCGACCTCTCCATCGTCGTCCGCATCTGAGGGTCCGGCGGGCGCCATGAGCACGGTGCGCGAGGCCCTGGAGGCCGGCGTGGCGCTGCTGCGCGAAGCCGGCTCGGAGTCGCCCCGCCTGGACGCCGAGCTGCTCCTCGGCCACGTCGTCGGGCTCGAGCGCTCGGGCGTCCTGGCGCACCTCGAGGCGCCCCTTGGCGAGGGCCAGCGGGCAAGCTACGAGGGCCTCCTGGAGCGCCGCGCGGCGGGCGAGCCGGTGGCCTATATCCGGGGCATCAAGGAGTTCTTCGGCCTCGCCTTCGGCGTCGACGCTCGTGCCCTCATCCCGCGGCCCGAGACGGAGCGCCTGGTCGAGCTCGCCCTGGCGCGCATCACCGAGCGGCTCACGGCCTCGCCGCGCCCGCCGGGCAGCAAGCCGCTGCGCGTGATCGACGTCGGCACCGGCAGCGGCGCCATCGCGGTCACCCTGGCCGTGGTGCTGCGCCGCCGCGGATACGGTGTGGCGGTCCGCTTCGTGGCCAGCGACACCTCGCCCGAGGCCCTCGATCTCGCGCTGGAGAACGCCGTCGGGCACGGCGTGGGCGACCTGATCGACTTCCGCCAGGCCGACCTGCTCGATCCCGCGGTCCAGGTCGGAGGCCGCTCCGATCTCGTCGTGGCCAATCTGCCCTACGTGCCCAGCGCCGTCGTGCCCGAGCTACCCATCGCGGCCAGCTTCGAGCCGATCGTCGCGCTCGACGGGGGAAGGGACGGCCTGGACCTGCTGCGGCGTCTCATGGCGGCCCTGCCGGAGGGCGTCGCGGCCGACGGCGGCGCCCTGCTCGAGATCGCCTCGGACCAGGCCGACGGCGTGCGCCTCGCGGCCGCCCGGCTGCTGCCGGGCTGGCCGATCGAGATCCATGCCGATCTGGCCGGCCGGCCGCGCGTGGCCGAGCTGCGTCGGCCGTCGGCGGGCTGACGTCGGTGGTCCGCCCGCGCCTGCCGGTGCGCCTCGTGGTGCTCGACCTCGACGGCACGGTCCTCGGACCGGACCTGGTGGTCAGGCCGCGCGTGCGGATCGCCATCGCCGAGACCAGGGCGCGGGGCGTGCCCGTGGTCATCGCCACCGGCCGCATGTTCCGCAGTGCACGCCGGCACGCCCTCGCGCTCGGCCTACGCGGGCCGCTCATCTGCTACCAGGGCGGCTACGTGCGTGAGCTGCCCGGCGTCGGCGACGCCGTCGCGCACGACGCCGGCGATGGCCGCCTGCTCTATCACCGGCCGATGCGCCGTGACGTGGCGCGCGAGACGCTCGACTGGGCCTCCGCTGCCGGTCTCGAGGCGCACCTCAACGTCGACGACGAGCTCTACATGGCACGCGGCGATGTCGCCGCACCTGACTATGAGCGCCGGTCCGGCATCGACGCCCACCTGGTGCCCGACCTGCATGCGGTGCTGGCGCGTCGCTCACCCACCAAGGTCCTGGCGGTCGGGCCGGCTGGACTGCCGGAGCGCCTCCTGGTCGAGGGTCGCCGGCGCTTCGCCGGTCGGGCACAGGTGACCGTGTCGCACCCGGAGTACCTGGAGTTCACCGCGCCCGGCGTGACCAAGGGCCGGGCCGTGCGCTGGCTGGCGCGCCGCATGGGCATCCCGCTGGGGACGGTGCTTGCCGTGGGCGACCAGCACAACGACGCGGAGATGCTGGAGCTGGTCGGGCACGGCGTGGCCATGGGCGGCTCGCCGGCGGCCGTCCGTGCCGCGGCCCGCTACGTCACGGCGCCCTACGGGGCCGACGGCGCGGCGCTGGCGCTCGAGGCGCTGGTGCTCGGCCGCGGCGGGCTGGACTGAGATGGCAGGCACGACGCCGAGGGTGCTGCCGGCCTCGGCGGACGCCCTCGAGGCGGCGGCGACCCTCATCCGTGCGGCGCACGTCGTGGCCGTGCCCACGGAGACGGTCTACGGCCTCGCCTCGTCGCTCGACGAGGCCGGCGTGGCGGCGCTCCTGGCGGCCAAGGCGCGCTCGCCCCAGAAGGGCATCACGCTGCTCGTCGACGCGCTGGAGCAGGTGACGTCGCGGGCCGAGCTGCCCAAAGCGGCGCACCTGCTGGCAGACCGCTTCTGGCCCGGACCGCTGACGCTGGTCCTGCCCGAGCGGCCGGCGGCGGGACTGCCGGCGACGCTCACCGGGGGGCGTGGCACGGTCGGCTTCCGCCTGCCCGACCACGAGGTCCCGCGCGCCCTCGCGCGCCGGCTCGGACCGCTGCCGCTGACCTCGGCGAACCGCTCGGGCGAGCCCGACGCGACCAGTGCAGCGGAGGTCGTGGCGGCGCTCGGGGGTGAGATCGCGCTGGTCATCGACGGCGGCGCGGCGCGCGGCGGCGTGCCCTCGACGGTGGTGCTCGTCGCCGCCGACGGCGAGTGGCGCACCCTGCGCCAGGGGGCGCTCGACGAGGCTGCGCTGCGGACCGCCCTGGGGCAGTGACGCGCGCCGCGGGTACACTCTGCCCGACGGCCGCCGCCGCTGAGGGAGCCACCAGATGACCGTGCAGACCGCGAGCGGGCTCGGTTGGGCGCCGCTGTCGGAGGTCGATCCCGACCTGTGGCAGGCGATGCTCGGTGAAGCCGGCCGGCAGCGCTGGAAGATCGAGCTCATCGCCAGCGAGAACTACGCCTTCGCCGCGGTCATGGAAGCGCAGGGCTCCTGGCTCACCAACAAGTACGCCGAGGGCCTGCCCGGCAAGCGCTACTACGGCGGCTGCGAGTACGTCGACATCGCCGAGACGCTGGCGCAGCAGCGCGCCCTGGAGCTCTTCCCGGGCGCAGAGCACGTCAATGTCCAGCCCCACTCCGGCGCGCAGGCCAACATGGCCGCCTACTTCAGCGTGCTCACGCCCGGCGACCGCATCCTGGGCATGAACCTTGCCCACGGGGGCCACCTGACCCACGGCTCGCCGGTCAACTTCAGCGGCCGGTGGCTAGAGGTGCACGCCTACGGCGTGCGCCCGGACGACGAGCGCATCGACTACGAAGCGCTCGAGCGGCAGGCCGCTGAGGTGCGTCCCAAGATGATCGTGGCCGGCGCCAGCGCCTACCCGCGCATCATCGACTTCGAGCGCATGGCTGCCATCGCCCACGGCGTCGGCGCGCTCCTCCTGGTGGACATGGCGCACATCGCTGGTCTCGTGGCGGCCGGCCTCCACCCGAGCCCCTTCCCGCACGCCGACCTGGTCACGACCACCACCCACAAGACGCTGCGCGGGCCGCGCGGCGGCCTGGTCTTCTCGCGCCTCGAGCTGCCGGCGGGTATCGACCGCGAGGCCTTCCCGGCCGTCAAGGGCACCCTCGCCCAGGCTGTCGACAAGACCGTCTTCCCGGGTACCCAGGGCGGGCCGCTGATGCACGTCATCGCCGCCAAAGCGGTCGCTTTCAAGCTCGCGCTGAGTGACGAGTTCCGGGACGATATGCGGCGCACGGTGGACAACGCGCAGGTCGCCGCCGGTCGGCTCATGGAACTTGGCGCGCGCGTCGTCTCGGGTGGCACGGACAACCACCTCATGCTGGTCGACGTGACGCCGCTGGGTGTGACCGGCCGCGAGGCCGAGGCTCAGCTCGACGCGGTCGGCATCACCGTCAACAAGAACGCCATCCCCTTCGACCAGAACCCGCCCAACATCGCCTCGGGCATCCGCATCGGCACGCCGGCCACGACCACGCGGGGCTTCGGGCCGGCCGAGATGCGCCAGGTGGCGGAGCTCATCATCCGGGCCATCGGGTCGCGCGATGACGAGACCGCCCGCGCGGCCATCGCCGACGAGGTGCACGACATCTGTGCCCGCTTCCCGGTGCCGGGCCTGACGGAGGCGTGACGGGCGCGTCGTCGGGGGTCGACTCGATGCCGCCGAGGGCGCGGTGCCCTTGATCGTGCTCGTCGCTGCCACCTTCGGCCTGGCCGCGATGGTGGCCTTCCTGGCCACGCCCGTGGCGGCACGGATCGCCCGCCGGGCCGGTGCCATCGACCAGCCAGGAGCGGCGCGGCGCGTGCACCGGCGGCCCATCCCGCGCGCCGGCGGACTGGCCGTCGCGGCCGGCTTCCTGGTCGTCGGCCCGGCGGCGGTGGCGCTCAACGCCGCCACCGGCGCCGTGCCCAGCATCGGCGCCATCGGGGCTCCGGAACTGGTCGCGCTCTTCGCCGGCTCGGCGCTTGCCGCGGCGCTCGGCTTCATCGATGACCGCTTCGACCTGCGCGCGCGCTGGCAGTTGCTGGTGCAGCTGGCACTGGCGGGCGTGGCCGTGGCCGCGGGCGTGACCATCGACTTCATCAACAACCCGCTCGGCCAGGGCCGCCTCGACTTCGTCGGGCCCACGGCGGTGCTGCTGACCGTGATCTGGATCGTCGGCATGATCAACAGCATCAACTTCATCGACGGCCTCGACGGTCTCTCGAGCGGGGTCGCCCTGATCGCCGTGGTCACGCTCGGGCTCATCTCGTGGTTCACGCTCGGCCAGGCGTTCGTGGCGCTGCTGTGCGCCGTGCTGGCCGGCGCCCTGGCCGGCTTCCTGCCCTGGAACTTCCACCCGGCGCGCATCTTCGTGGGCACCACCGGGGTCTACCTCATCGGCTTCGCCCTGGCCGTGCTGTCCATCCTGGGTACGGCGAAGGTGGCCGTGGCGCTGCTGGTGCTGGGCGTGCCCATCATCGACACCTTCTGGATCATCGTCCGGCGCCTCCTGCAGCGGCGCTCCCCGTTCACGCCCGACCGGGGCCATCTCCATCACCGCCTGCTGGATCTGGGCCTGGGCCATCGCGACGCGGTGGTCGTCATCTACGCCCTCTGCGTGGTGCTGGCCGTGCTCAGCTTCGGGCTCTCGGGCACCGGTCAGCTGTACGCCTTCCTCGGCCTGGTCCTCGGCGGTGGCCTGCTGCTCTACCTGCTGACACGGCGCGCCCGGGAGGCGCTCGAGGCATCTTCCTATGACGACGATGTCCCGAACGGGGCCGCCGAGGGGCCGCCCGACGACACCGCCCGCGGTGAGGCGTCCGCGCACCGGGCCGGGGTGTAGCATCCGGCCACGGTGACGCGGGGACCGGAGGCGACGGTGGATCTCGCTGGGCTGGTGCCCCTCTTGGCGGTCCTGGCGAGCACGGTGGCCGTGGCGCTGCTCGTGGTCGCCCTGTTGGCGCGCGGACGGCGGCGCCGGCTCGAGCGCCACTGGCTGCGCGAGGCCGAGCCGCGGCTCGAGCAGCGCCTGAGCGACCTGGTCGCCGGCCGCGAGCGCTCCCACGGGGCCTTGCGACAGGCACGTCCGATGCTTCCCCACGAGCGGCCCACGCAGCCTCCGCCGCCGCCGGCACCGCTGCCACGCGCGACGATGGCCCAGCGCCGGCCGCGCGAGCCACTGCTGCCCGACCTGCGCCGCCGGCTGGCGCGGGACGCCTCGGCGGCGCTGGTGGTCTTCGGCCTCCTCGGCTCGATCGGACTCGCCCTCCTGGGGGGCGGTGGCGACGGCATGGCCCCAGCGAGCAGCGACCGGCCGACGGGCGCGGTGCTGGTCACGCCCACCGCCGGCGAGCCGCCCGGCACCTCCGCCTCGGCGACGCTCGTGGCCCAGCCGACACCGGCGCCGACGCCGCCCTTCACGGGCGACCAGAGCCCGACCCCGGCGGCGCCGCCCTCCGGTGCGCCCACGGCGACGGCCAGCCCGGCGCCGGCGCGCACGCCGCGACCCACGCGGCGGCCGGCGCGTACGCCGGCTGCCACGCCCAGCCCCAGCCCGACGCCGTCGCCGACGCCGAGCGCCACGGCGACCGCCCCGCTGCCCACGCCCAGCCCCAGCCCGACGCCGTTGCCGACGCCGAGCGCCACGGCGACCGCCCCACTGCCCACGCCCACGCCCACCCCGGAGCCGACGCCGACGCCCACCGGGCCGTGAGGCGGCCTGACGCCGTGCGGCGGCCCGGCACCGGTCGGCCGCGCGTCGCCCGAGGGCGGCCCGGGAGCCTCTGCTATACTCCCGGCGCGTTGCCAGGTCGAGCATGAGCCCGCGGGCGTTCGCCTACTTCGCCCTGTTCACCGAGATCGGTCTCGTCCTCTTCGTGACCACCCTGGTGGGCGCCCTGGCGGGTCACTGGCTGGACCTCCAGGTCGGCACGAACCCACTCTTCGTGATCTCCGGGTTCTTGGGTGGGGCGTGTATCGGGGCGATCGCGATCCACCGCCTGATCTCCCGCTTCCTGGCGATGCTGGAGGACCGATAGTCAGAGCGCGGCGATGACCGCGCTCTCACCTTGGAGTGAGCGTGTCGAGCGAGCCCCCGACGGGCGACATGACCGAGGCGAACCATGCCGGCCCCGCTGCCGCGCAGCGGCGGTCGAGCGCGCGCACGCTGGTCATCGCGCTCGTGGCGCTGGTCATCGCCATCGACGTGCTGGCGATCCTCTTCGTGCCGCCCTTCCCGGCCGGCGGCAAGCCGGGCGATGCCTGCGACTTCCCCGTCTGCTTCATCAAGGGCTCGCTCGAGCTGCCTGCGCCGCACGTCCTGTGGGCACCGTTCGGCGGCCACCCGGAGGGCCTACTGACCTTCCACGTCAGCGTCTCGTCGAGCATGTTCACCATGTGGCTCGTCTCGGGCGTGCTGCTGTTGGCCATCATCCTCATGTCCCGCGGCGGCCCGGGCGTACCCGGGCGCCTGCAGAACGTGCTCGAGTGGGCCTACGAGAAGTTGCACGACTTCGGCACTTCGCTGGGCGGGCGGGCCGCGGCCCCCTACATCCCGCTCTTCGCGTCGTTCTTCCTGCTCATCCTCTTCTCCAACTGGGCCGGCCTCGTGCCGCCCGTGGGCCGGGTCGAATTCCTGCGCGCGCCGACGAGCGATGTGAACGTGACCATCGGCCTGGCCCTGATCAGCTTCGCCGTCTTCGAGATCGAGGGCTTCCGGCGCCTCGGCGCCCGCGCCTACCTGGCCAAGTTCTTCCCGGTCCAGGAGTTCCGCAATGGCATCGCCGCCGGCGCCATCGCCATGTTCGTCGGGCTGGTCGAGCTGATGCTCGACTTCGTGCGACCGTTGACGCTCTCGATGCGACTCTTCGGCAACATCTACGGCGGCGAGGTCGCGCTGGGCGTGATCACCGCCCTGACGCTGGCCGTGCTGCCCGTGGCCCTGCTCGGCCTCGAGTTCATGCTCAACTTCATCCAGGCGCTCATCTTCAGCGTGCTCTCGCTGATGTACATCGTGCTCGCCATCGAGAGCCACGGCCACGAGGAGGGGGAGACGGCGCACGGGGCGGTCGAGACGGCCCCGCGGGCGAGCCACCAGCAGGCAGGGGCGGCCGCGGCTCACTGAGTCGGCAGCCCATCGACATCGGTCCCAAATCCAGACCCGGGCAGCGCCCGGGCCCAGCAAGGAGCCTAGGAACCATGGAACACATCGGCGCAGGCCTGGCGGCCATGGGCGTCATCGGGCCGGGCATCGGCATCGGCATCCTGGCCGGCCTGGCCGCCGGCGCCATCGGGCGCAATCCCGACGCGGCGGGCCAGATCCGCGGCCTGGCCATCATCCTGGCCGCGTTCGCCGAGGGCCTTGGCGTGCTCGCCATCGTCGTCGGCCTGCTGGCCATCTTCATCGGCGGCTAGGCGCAGGGTCCGTGGACCTCTTCGCTCTGCTCGACACCTCCGGCACCCTCGCGCCTCTCCTCGCGGCCGAGGAAGGGGCGGGCGGCGGCGGCCTGACGATCAACCTCTTCTGGGTGCTCGTCACCGCCGCCAACTTCATCATGTTCGCGGCACTCGCCTGGTATTTCGGCTTCCGCGGCCTGACCGCGGCGCTGGAGGCACGGCGCGCACGCATCGAGCAGGGCCTCAAGGACGCCGACGCGGCGCGGCTCGAGCGCGAGCGTGCCGCGGACGAGAAGCAGGCCCTGCTGACCGAGGCCCGGCGGCAGGCGAACGAGATCGTGGCGCGTGCCCAGAAGCTGGCCGACGAGAGCCGCGAGCGCGAAGTGGCCGAGACGCGCGCCGAGATCGAGCGCCTGCGCGAGCAAGCGGCGGCCGACATCCAGGCCGAGAAGCAGCGCGCCCTGGCCGAGATCCGGGGCGAGGTGGCCGACCTCGCGCTGCGCGCGGCCGGCAAGGTCGTGGGCGAGACGATGGACCAGCCGCGGGAGCGGCGCCTCGTCGAGGAGTTCCTGACCGAGGTCGGCAGCGACGGCAGGTCGCGCGGCTGATGGCCCGCCGGACCACCTCCCCGCGCCGCTATGCCGAGGCCCTCTTCGAGGTGGCCGAGCGCAGCGGCAGCGTGGATGCCTGGCACGACGAGGTGCAGCGTGCGGCAGACGTGCTCGGCGCCGAGGAGGTGGCACCCCTGCTCGAGAACCCGGGCCTGCCCTACGCCCGCCGCCAGGAGCTCGTCGAACGCGCCCTCGCCGGTGTCAGCCCGGGTGTGCGCAACCTGGCCCTGCTGCTGCTGCAGCGGGGCCGCCTCGACGCGCTGCCGCAGGTGGCGCGCGAGTTCCACCGCCTCGTCAACGCCAGGGCCGGCATCAGCGAGGGCACGGTCACCAGCGCCGCGCCCCTCCAGCAGGCCGAGTCCGAAGCCCTCCGCCGCCGGCTCGAGGAGATGACCGGCGGACGGGTCGAGCTCAGCTACCAGGTCGATCCCGCGCTGCTGGGCGGCGTCGTCGTCCGTCTCGGCGACCGCCTCATCGACGGCAGCGTGCGCGGCCGTCTCGAGCGCCTCCGCTCCCGGCTGACCGCCGGCGCCCTCTAGGAGTCACCACCCATGGCCATCCGTTCGGAAGAGATCACCAGCGTCATCAAGTCCGCCATCGAGGGCTTCGACGCGGGCGTCGAGATGCGCTCGGTCGGCACCGTCGTCGAGGTCGGCGATGGCATCGCCCGCATCTACGGCCTCGAAGATGCCCTCGCCTCCGAGTTGCTCGAGTTCCCCGGCGACGTCATGGGCATGGCCCTCAACCTCGAGGAGGACACGGTCGGCGCGGTCATCCTGGGCGACTACAAGAAGATCCAGGAGGGCGACACGGTCAAGACCACGGGACGCGTGGTCGAGGTGCCGGTCGGCGCCGAGCTCATCGGGCGCGTGGTGGACCCGCTCGGCCGTCCCGTCGACGGCAAGGGGCCCATCAAGACCAAGCGCACCCGCCCCGTGGAGCGCATCGCGCCGGGCGTCATCGTGCGCAAGTCGGTCGACACCCCGGTCCAGACGGGCATCAAGGCCATCGACGCGCTGATCCCCATCGGCCGCGGCCAGCGTGAGCTGATCATCGGCGACCGGCAGACGGGCAAGACGGCCATCGCCGTGGACGCCATCATCAACCAGAAGGGCAAGGGCCTCGTCTGCATCTACGTGGCCATCGGCCAGAAGCTCTCGACGGTGGCCAAGGTGGTGGCCACGCTCGAGCAGCACGGCGCCATGGAGCACACCATCGTCGTCGTCGCCGGCGCCGAGGATCCCGCCCCCGTCCAGTACCTCGCCCCGTACGCGGGCGCGGCCATGGGCGAGGAGGTCATGGAGAACGGCGTGGAGCTGGACGGCGCACAGGTCAAGGACGCGCTCTGCGTCTATGACGACCTGACCAAGCACGCCTGGGCCTACCGTGAGATGGCACTCCTGCTGCGCCGCCCACCCGGTCGCGAGGCCTACCCGGGCGACGTCTTCTACCTGCACAGCCGCCTGCTCGAGCGCGCGGCGCGCCTCAACGAGGAGAACGGCGGCGGCTCGCTGACGGCCCTGCCGGTCATCGAGACGCAGGCCAACGACGTCTCGGCCTACATCCCGACCAACGTCATCTCCATCACCGACGGCCAGATCTACCTCGAGTCGGACCTCTTCAACGCCGGCCAGCGGCCGGCTCTCAACGTGGGCATCTCGGTCAGCCGCGTCGGCTCGGCGGCGCAGACCAAGGCCATGCGCAAGGTGGCCGGGCCGCTCAAGCTCGACCTGGCCCAGTACCGGGAGCTGGCCGCCTTCGCCCAATTCGCCTCCGACCTGGACAAGGCCACGCGCGATCAGCTGACGCGCGGCGAGCGGATCTCCGAGATCATCAAGCAGCCGCAGTACGAGCCGCTGCCCATGGAGAAGCAGGTGGCCATCCTCTTCGTCGGCACGCAGGGCGTGCTGGACGACCTGCCCACCGAGCGCGTGCGCGAGTTCGAGCAGGCTTTCTACCGCTTCCTGGAGTCGGAGCGGCCGGAGATCCTGACCACCATCGCCGAGCAGAAGCAGCTCTCCGACGAGACGGCCGAGCAGCTCAAGGCCGCGGCGACCGACTTCAAGCAGACGTTCACCGCCTGATCGGAGCCCATGCCCAGCCAGCGTGAGATCCGCCGCCGGATCTCCTCGGTCCGCAACATCAAGCAGATCACCCGGGCGATGCAGTTCGTGGCTGCCTCGAAGCTGAAGCGCGCCCAGGACGCCACGCTCGCCTCCCGGCCCTACAGCGACAAGCTCGACGAGGTGCTGGCCGACCTGGCCGCGGTGCTCTCGGGCGAGGACCACCCGCTGCTCCGGGCACGCCAGGGAGACTCCCGGCTGATGGTGCTCATCACCACCGACCGTGGCCTGGCGGGTTCGCTCAACACCAACACCATCCGATTCGCGGCACAGGAGATCACCGGACATGCCGGCGAGATGGCGGTGGTCACGCTCGGGCGCAAGGGGACGGCCGCCATGCGTCGGGCGCGCGTGCCCATCGCGGCCAGCTTCGACGGCTTCGGGGACCGGCCCACCTTCGGCGACATCACGCCCGTGGCGCGCCTCATCACCGACGACTACCTGGCCGAGAAGTACGACCGGGTGGACATCGTCTACCCGCGCTTCGTCTCGACGCTCACGCAGCGTCCCCAGCTGGAGCAGCTGCTGCCCGTCGAGCCGAGCGAGGACACCGAGGGCATCCCGGGCCGCCAGTTCATCTTCGAGCCGGACCCGGGCACCGTCCTCAGCCGATTGCTGCCACGCTACGTCGCGACGCGCCTCTACCAGGCCGTGCTGGAGATGACCGCCAGCGAGCAGTCGGCGCGTATGGTGGCCATGAAGAACGCCACGGAGAACGCAGAAGAGCTGATCGACGACCTGACGCTGACCTACAACAAGGTGCGCCAGGCCAACATCACGCGCGAGATGATCGAGATCGCGACCGGCGCGCAGGCGCTCTAGGTCGCCCCAGGAGGTCCTCCAGAACATGGCCACAGCCACCGACACCGCCACGGGCCGGGTGATCGCCATCACCGGACCGGTCGTGGACATCGAGTTCCCGTCCGGCGAGCTGCCCGCCATCTACAACGCCGTGCGCCTCGAGCGCGAGGGGGACCCGCTGGTCTGCGAGGTCCAGCAACACTTGGGCAATAACTGGGTGCGCAGCGTGGCCATGACCACCACCGATGGCCTGGCACGGGGCACCACCGCCACCGACCTGGGCGGGCCGATCAGCGTGCCCGTGGGGCCGTCCACGCTGGGGCGCGTCTTCAACGTTCTCGGCCAGCCCATCGACGGCAAGGGCGAGGTGAAGTCGGAGGAGACCTACCCCATCCACCGTGCCGCTCCCTCCTTCGAGGAGCAGGCCACGGCGACCGAGGTCTTCGAGACCGGCCTCAAGGTCATCGACCTCATCGCGCCCTTCGCCAAGGGCGGCAAGGTCGGCGTCTTCGGCGGCGCCGGGGTGGGCAAGACGGTCATCATCCAGGAGCTGATCCGCAATGTCGCCCAGGAGCACGGCGGCTACTCCGTCTTCGCCGGCGTGGGTGAGCGCTCGCGCGAAGGCAACGACCTGATCCACGAGATGACCGAATCGGGCGTCATCGAGAAGACGGTCATGGTCTTCGGCCAGATGAACGAGCCGCCCGGGGCGCGCCTGCGGGTCGGCCTGACCGGTCTGACCATGGCCGAGTACTTCCGCGACGAGGGGCGCGACGTGCTCCTCTTCATCGACAACATCTTCCGCTTCACGCAGGCCGGCTCGGAGGTCTCCGCGCTCTTGGGACGGATGCCCTCGGCAGTCGGCTACCAGCCCAACCTGGCGACCGAGATGGCCGGCCTCCAGGAGCGCATCACCTCCACCACGACCGGCTCGATCACCTCGCTGCAGGCCATCTACGTGCCTGCCGACGACTACACCGACCCGGCGCCTGCAACCACCTTCGGCCACCTCGACTCGTCCATCCGACTCGAGCGCTACCTGACCGAGCTGGGCATCTACCCCTCGGTCGACCCGCTCACCTCGACCTCGCGTGTGCTCGACCCGAACATCGTCGGCCAGGAGCACTACGAGGTGGCGCGTGAGACGCAGCGCGTGCTGCAGGCGTACCGCGACCTGCAGGACATCATCGCCATCCTCGGCATCGACGAGCTCTCGGAGGACCAGAAGGCGACCGTGGCCCGCGCGCGCCGCCTGCAGCGCTTCATGAGCCAGCCCATGTTCGTGGCCGAGGTCTTCACCGGACGCGCCGGCCAGTACGTGCCCATCAAGGACACGGTGGCCTCCTTCCGCGACATCCTCGAGGGCAAGGCCGATGACCTGCCGGAGCAGGCCTTCTTCCTGGCCGGCACGCTCGACGACGTGCGCGAGAACGCCAAGAAGCTGCAGGGCTGAGCGGTGCCCCTCCTGCTCGAGATCGTGACCCCGGAGCGGCTCGTCTTCAGCGACGAGGTCGATGCCGTGAACTGCCCCGGCATCGAGGGCGAACTGGGCATCCTGCCCCACCACGCGCCGCTCATCACGACCCTGGGCATCGGCGAGCTCAAGATCCGCCGAGGCGGCCAAGAGGAGTTCTTCGCCATCGCCGGCGGTTTCCTGCAGGTGCGGCCGGACAAGGTGGTGGTCATGGCCGAGACGGCCGACATGGCCTCCGAGATCGACCTGCAGAAGGCCGAGGAGGCGCGCCGCGAGGCCGAGCGGGCCCTCGAGGCGGGCTTCCACGAGCCGGCCGACCTGGCCCGCGCCCGCGCAGCCCTGCAGCACGCGCTGCTGCGCATCCAGGTCGCCGAGCGCCGGCGGCACCGGGAGGGCCCCCGCCAGCGCGGCGGCTGACCGTGGCCGACGCACGCCCGTTCCACTGGGAGTTCACCCCACCGCCCGTGCGGCGCGAGCTATTCCGCGTCGAAGGTGGCCGGCGCCTCGTGGGCCGCGTGCCCATCAGCGGCTCCAAGAACGCGGCCCTCAAGCTGCTCGCGGCGGCCGTCCTGACCGGCGAGCGGTGCCGTTTCACGAACGTGCCCGAGATCGAGGACGTGCGCGTCATGGCCGAGACGCTGCGCGACCTGGGCGTCGTCGTGGACCATCCCGAACCGAATGTGTACGAGGTCGCCTCGGGCGACGTGGACTGGCTCTTCGTGCCGCTCGAGGCGGCGGCCAAGATGCGCGCCAGCTTCATCCTGCTGGGACCGCTCCTGTCGCGCTTCGGTCGCGTCATCATCAGCAACCCGGGCGGCGATCGCATCGGCCGGCGACCGGTCGACCTGCACGTGGACGCCATGCGCGCTCTCGGCGCGGAGATCGAGTACCGCAACGGCTACTACTTCGCGCGCGCGCCGGGCCGCCTGCGCGGTAGCGGCATCGGCTTTCCCCAGGTGACCGTGATGGGCACCGAGAACGCCATGCTGGCGGCGACCCTGGCCGACGGCGACACCGTCATCCGGCCGGCAGCGCAGGAGCCGGAAGTGGACGACCTGATCGCCTTCCTGCAGAAGATGGGCGCCGATGTCGAGCGCACCGCGCCCGACAAGATCGTGGTCAGCGGCAAACGCCGCCTGCGCGGGGCGCAGCACCGCATCATCTCCGACCGCATCGAGGCCGGTACCTTCGTGGTCGCCGCCGCCGTGACCGGCGGCGAGGTGACGCTCGAGGGCGCGCCGTGCGAGCACCTGGGCGCCTTTCTCGAGGCGGTGGCACGCGTGGGCGTGGACGTCACCTGCGGCCGCGACCGGATCGAGGTTCGCTCCTCTCCCGAGGCCGTGGCCGGCTACCGCGCCACGGACATCACCACGGGGCCCTATCCCGAGTTCGCGACCGACCTGCAGCCGCCCACCTGTGTGCTGCTCAGCCAGGCCACCGGCGACAGCCAGGTCCACGAGACGCTCTTCGAGGACCGCCTTGAGTGGCTCTCGGGGCTGGCCCGCATGGGCGCCCGCATCACCGAGCACGACGACCAGCACGCGACCATCAGCGGGCCCGCGCAGCTGCGCGGCACGGACGTCGAGATCGGCGACCTGCGCGCGGGGGCCTCGCTCATCCTGGCCGCCCTGGCCGCCGAGGGCGTCTCGACCATCCACGGCGCGCACCACGTCCACCGGGGGTATGAGAACATCGAGCGCAAGTTCCTCGATCTCGGCGCGCACATCGAACGCCGCGCCGAAGAGGCCACTGGGATCCCTGCATGAAGATCGGCATCGACCTCGGCACGGCCAACGTGCTCGTCTACGTCAAGGGCCGCGGCATCGTCATCCAGGAGCCGTCCGTGGTGGCGGTCAGCGATGACAACCGCATCGTGGCCGTGGGCGAAGAGGCGCGCGAGATGATCGGCCGCACGCCCGGCAACATCACCGCCATCCGGCCCATGAAGGATGGCGTCATCGCCGACTACGTCATCACCGAGGCGATGCTGCGCTACTTCATCAAGAAGGCCGGCCGCGCCCTGACCAAGCCGGACGTGATGATCAGCGTGCCGTCGGGCGTGACCAGCGTCGAGAAGCGCGCCGTGCGCGACGCGGCGCTCAAGGCGGGTGCGCGCGAGGCCTACCTGATCGAGGAGCCGCTGGCCGCCGCCATCGGCGCCAACGTGCCCATCAGCGGGCCGTCGGGCAACATGATCATCGACATCGGCGGCGGCACCAGCGAGATCGCCGTCATCGCCCTCGGCGGCATCGTCGTCTCGGCCAGCGTGCGCGTCGGCGGCAATCGCTTCGACGACGCCATCGCCAGCTACATCCGCAAGAAGTACAACCTGATGATCGGCGAGCGCACGGCCGAGGAGGTCAAGATCCAGATCGGCACGGCCCTGCCGCTCGACCGCGAGCTGCACATGGAGGTGCGCGGGCGCGACCTCATCGCCGGCCTGCCGCGGACCATCCCGCTGACGAGCTCCGAGGTCATGGAAGCCATCGAGCAGCCGCTGCAGCAGATCGTGATGGCCGTGCGCCAGGTGCTCGAGGAGACGCCACCGGAGCTGTCCAGCGACATCATCGACAAGGGCATGGTCATGTCCGGCGGCGGCGCCCTGTTGCGCAACATCGACAAGCTGCTGACCCAGGTCACGGGCGTGCCCTGCCACGTGGCGGAGAACTCGCTCAACTGCGTGGCGCTCGGGACGGGTCTCGCCCTGGAGCACTTCGACTTCTTCAAGAAGTCGCTCGTCCAGCGGATCTGAGGCGGCCGTGGAGGCTGCGTCTGGGCGGGCGTTCCTGGACCTGCACTGCCACAGCGCGGCCTCCTTCGATTCGCTCACCTCCCCGGCGGATCTGACCCGCGTGGCCGCCCAGCGCGGGCTGACGCATCTCGCGGTCACCGACCACGAGCGCATCGACGGCGCTCTCCGCGCGCGCGATGCCGCACCGGACGGCCTGACGGTCATCATCGGCGAGGAGGTGCGCAGCGCCGAGGGCGACCTGATCGGCCTCTACCTCGAGCGCAGCGTGCCGCCCGGACTGTCTGCGCTGGAGACGGTGGCGGCCATCCACGAGCAGGGCGGCCTGGCCGGCATCCCCCACCCCTTCGATCGCTTCCGTGCCTCGGGCCTGGCCCGCCTCGGAGGTGACGCCGCGCGGCGCCTGGCGGCGGCCCTCGACTACGTCGAGATCCACAACGCGCGCGTGCCCTACCCCGGGGCCAACCAGCGTGCCGCCGACTTCGCGCAGCGGGCCGGCCTGCCGGGCGTGGCCGTCTCGGACGCGCACAGCCTGCTCGAGGTCGGACTGGCCTACGTTTCGCTGGACGCGCCCGTGGGCGACGCCGCGGAGTTGCGCGCCGCGCTGCCCGGCGCCCAGCTGGTCATGGGCCGTGCCTCGCTCCTGGCACGCGGCCTGACGCCCGCCGCCAAGCTCGTCAACCGGCTGCGCGGCAACCGCCGCATCCGGCCGCTGGCCGAGGCATGAGCGAGCCGCTGCCGCCGGCGGGGCAGCCCGGTCCGGGCGCAGGCACCGCCGGGGCCGACGGCGCCGATGGCTCCGGCGACGAGGTCTCGCGCGAACAGCTCTCCCTCGGGCATCGCCTGCGCCAGCCACGCACCATCATCTCGCTCGCGCTGCCGCTGGTGCTGCTGGTGCTGCTGGCACGGGCGCTGCCGGGCTTCCAGCTGGAGCAGCTGCCGGCGCGCATCCTGGCCGCCGATCCACTGCTGCTGCTGGCCGCCTTCGCCGTCTACTACCTCGGCTTCCCCCTGCGCGGCTATCGCTGGTCGATCCTGCTGCGCGAGACCGGCGCGCGCATCAGCACCCGTGACTCGACCGAGATCATCTTCATCAGCTGGCTGGTCAACTGCCTCGTGCCGGCCAAGCTGGGGGACGTCTACCGGGCCTGGCTGCTGCGGCTCAACTTCGCGGTCTCGCTCAGCCGTACCGTGGGCACCGTCTTCATGGAGCGGGTCTTCGACCTCTTCGCCATCGTCGTGCTCGGCGTGGCGGCCGGGTTCTGGAGCTTCCGCTCGGGACTGCCGCTCTACGTCCAGTTCATCTTCGGCGTCGGCGTGGCCGTCGTGGTGGGCCTCGTGGTGGGTCTCTTCACGCTGCGCAACTTCGGCCGGCGCATCGTCGAGCGGCTGCCCCTGCCGCACCGGCTGCTCGAGTTCTACGATCGCTTCGAGGAGGGCGTCTTCTCGGTCGCCTACCGCGACGTGCCCCGCCTGGCGCTGGTCACGGCGCTCATCTGGACGACCGAGGCGGCGCGCCTCTTCCTGGTCGTCGCTGCGCTGGGCATGAGCGACGTCCATCTCGGCATCAGCGGCGCCTTTTTCGTCGCCCTGGCCGCCTCGCTGCTGACCGCCGTGCCGCTGACGCCGGCCGGGATCGGCGTGGTCGAGGCGGGCATCGTGGGCATCCTGACCGTCATCTACGGCGTGGCGCCGACGGAGGCCGCCTCGATCGCCCTCGTCGACCGTGCCATCAGCGTCCTCTCGATCATCGTCCTGGGTGCCATCGCCTATGTCATCTCACCCAAGACCAAGGGAAGTGGGCCGCCGAAGGCAGTCGCCAGCGAGGGAGTCTGAGCGCGGCCCGAGCCTGCTCGGACGCGGGCAGCCCGGACGCACGAACGCCGGCTCCCCCTGGAGCCGGCGTTCGTTTCCCCGAGACCCGGAATGGAGGGCTTCCGGGCGGTGGGATGCTCAGTTGCGGTTCGGCGGGCGCTCCGGGCTGGGTGCCAGGCGGACCCCGGTGGGCATCGCCGGGCGTGCCGCGAGCCGGCGCATGCGCACCGCGAGGTAGTACTCCATGACTTGCCGCACCTGGGCCTCGCTCAGGTAGTCGTCGGCGCGCAGCGAGTACTCCACGCGCGCGGTGGGGTTCGTGGCGGCCGAGGCGACCAGGCCGAAGTACTGCGGCGTCTCGGTCTCGTCGTGGATCTCGCGCAGCCCGCGGGCCAGCTTGGTGGCGGTGCCCAGGGATGGCGTGCGATCGCCCCGGATGAGGCGGGAGATGGTCGAGTGGTCAACGCCCGACTGCAGGGCGAGCTGGCGCTGGGACATCTTCTTGGCCTTGAGCTGCGCTCGCAGCCATTCGTTGAAGGCTCGGCCGTTCTGGACGCTCATGCCGCTCCTGGCGTGCTCGTGCGGTGCGCGGGACGGATGTCCCGGACTGCGACGTCATCTTCGGCTCGCGGCAGAGCGGCCGATATAGCCCGGAGGTACCGGGTCCCACCCCGATGGGGTCATGCGGTGGAGGGCGGCGGTGGGCACTTGCGGGTGGTGCGGGAGCGTTGCCGCGGCGCAGCGGGTGCCGCTTCCTCCGGCAGCGGCGGCAACTCCTGCGCGCCGGCCAGCAGCAGGCGCGCGCGGGCCAGGTTGTGCGCGTCGAAGCCCTCGTCCATGCGCGGCGTCTCGAGGATCACGGGCAGCCCTGCGAGGGCCGGATGGCGCAGTAACGCTCCGAGCCCGGCCGGGCCGATGTGCCCCGCCCCGATGTGCTCGTGGCGATCGAGGTGCGAGCCGAGGGCAGCCTTGGAGTCGTTCAGGTGGACCATCGCCAGCCGCTCGCTGCCGACCAGCCGCCCGAAGGTCTCCAGCGTCACCGCCACGCCCTCCGCCGTGTCGATGGCGTGGCCCGCCCCCCAGAGGTGGGCGGTGTCGAGGCAGAAAGCGACCCGCCGCGTGTCGGCGCCGGCAGCAGCGCAGGCATCGAGCACGGCGGCCAGCTCCTCGAGCGGCCCGCCCATGCCATCGCCGCCGCCGGCCGAGTCCTCCAGCACCAGCAGCGGCGCGGCCATCGGCTCGCCCGTGCCGTCTCGGCCGGCTTCCTCCAGCGCCCGCCGCACGGCCAGGCCGATGCGCGCCAGGCCGGCCTGCGTGCCGCTGCCGCGGTGCGAGCCGATGTGCACGTTCACCAGGCGGGCCCCGAAGACGGCCGCGGCGCGCAGCTCCGCCGCCAGCGTGGCCACGGAGCGCTGCCAGAACGTCTCATCGGGGCTGGCCAGGTTGATGAGATACGAGGCATGGATGGCCAGTGGCGCCACGCCATGGCTGGCCAGTCGCTCCCGGAAGACCGGCAGCTGCTTCGGCGGCTGCACCCGGCGCCGCCAGGCCGTCGGGTTGTCGGCGAAGACCTGGACCACCTGCGCCCCGATCTCGATGGCCCTGCTCGCGGCCGGCACGAGCCGGCCCTTGTGCGGCAGGTGGACGCCCAGTCGCGGCGCGAGCGGCAGCGCAGTGGTCACCGGAGCGATGGTACGCGCGGCGGGAGCGTCGCAGTGTGGGGTCGGTCCGAAGGGCGGCACGCCATGATCAGACTGGCGAGTCGACTTGACCGCTGGCGGTCGCGGTGGCTCCGTCAGGTGCCGCGGCGAGACTCCTGGGGGTACTCCGTCTGTTGCGTCCGGACCGACCCATCGGCTGCCTCGTCGTCCTCAAAGAGGCTGAGGTACGGCGAGTACCTGAAGAGGCGGTTTCTCCTGTATCCGGTGACCTCAGTGAGGATCCCCATCTCCTCGAATGACTGCACCAGCTTGTTCGCCGTGGGCGCCGAGACACTGAGTGAGGTGGTCACAACGCGGACATTGATCAACGGCCGATCGTAGAGAAGGTCCAGAAGCCGAAGCCCGTTTGCTCCCAGGGCCTGAGCAACCCGCCGATGCTCCTGCTGAAGCGTGAGGATCGCCTCGGCTGTCCTGGTCGCCTCCTCTGCTGTCTCGGCGACTCCGGCCAGGAAGAAGCGCAGCCACCCTTCCCAGTCGCCATCCTCGCGCACGCTCGTCAGTCGGTCGTAGTAACTCGCCCGGTGCTTCTTCAGGTAGTGGCTGAGGTAGAGGAGCGGCCGGGAGAGCACGCCCCGATGGACCAGCAGGAAGGTCACGAGTAGGCGACCGACGCGCCCGTTGCCGTCGAGGAAGGGGTGAATCGTCTCGAACTGCGCATGCGCGAGCGCGGACTCGACCAGGGCAGGGAAACCATGCTCAGCGTGCAGGAAAGTCTCCAGATCCCCGAGGGCCGCCTGCATCTCATGGGGAGGCGGAGGAACGAAGGTCGCGTCTCGGAGCAGGCCCCCACTGCTGCCGATCCAGTTCTGCGACGTGCGGAACTCGCCGGGCATGCGCTCCGCGCCTCGGCCTGATCGCAGCAGCTCAGCGTGTATCTCTCGAAGCAGACGCAGTGACAGCGGGAGCGTCTTTAGGCGATCGAGCCCGAACTCCATGGCCCGGACGTAGTTGACTACCTCCTCGACATCGTGCGGCAATCCGGGGCTGCCGCTTGCGAGCTCGAAGGCGAGAACATCATCAAGCGTGCTCTGCGTCCCCTCGATCTGAGAACTCAGGACGGCTTCCCGACGCACGTACATGGCGACAAACAGTTCCGGGTTGGGCAGCGTCCGGCTCAGACCATCCAGACGGCCCACGGCTTGATCCGCACGCGAGAGTGCAAGCATCGTCGGCCCGGCCACGGCGAGGGGGGGAGACGGCGGAAGGGTCGAGGGAATGAAAGCCCGATAGCCCGCCGCTTGTCTGACGTACCTGCCCGCGCGGTCCGACGCCATGCGGGCCCCATAGTTAAGTGACAATGGCTCTACTTTACCATGAGTAGGTTCGGACCGGCAGGTGATCAAGCGCACCCTGGCAACGGGGAGCTGTGCCGCGTGGCAAACCTCGTATGCGTAGCCTCTTCCAGATGCCTCTCCCGGCGCACCTGCAAGCTGAAGCGTATTGACATATGGGAGCCCTTGGGGCGCCTATAGTAAAGCATCTGGCGGCGTCCTTTACTAGGATAGGCGCCCACCACAGGCTCTGCCTTTGCAGCCCGGCCAGAGCCAAGGGATGATTTCGATGCAGGTCGAATCACCTGCTACGCTGCGTCGATGGACGAGGGATTGCTGCGCGCCTTCAAGGCGCTGGCCGACGCTTCGCGGCTGCGCATCGTCGGCCTGCTCGTGGAGCGGCCGCTGTCGGTCACCGAGCTTGCCGACGCTCTGGGCCTCTCCCCGGGGACCGTGGTGCACCACCTGAAGCGGCTCGAGGGCGCTGGGCTGGTAGAGGCGCGTCCGCGCCACCCGTACGTCGAGTACGCCCTGCGGCTGGAGCGTCTGCAGCAGATCGGCCGCGACCTGGGCCGCGCCGCGACCCAGGCCGAGCCCTCGGCCGTGCTGCCCGGGCCCGACGGCAGGCCGCGCCCCGCCTTCGAGGCGAAGGTGCTGCGCTCCTTCTTCGAGGGCGGCCGGCTGGCCTCGATCCCGGCGCAGGAGAAGAAGCGGCGGGTCGTCCTGCGCTACCTGGCCGAGACCGTCTTCGAGGCCGAGCGCGTCTACCCGGAGAAGGAGGTCAACCAGCGGCTCGCCGTGCTCCACCCCGACGTGGCCTCGCTGCGGCGCCACCTGGTCGACGAGGGCTTCATGACCAGGGCGGCAGGGGAGTACCGGCGCGCGCCCGAGGAGCGCTGGCCGCGCTGACCGGCCGGCAGGACCCTGCGTCAGCAGCCCCGCGTCAGGCCGAGCGCGCCTGCCCGCGTCAGGCCGAGCGCGCCTGCCCGGGTCGGCCCTCCGCGCGCGTCCGGGGCCGGTGGTCGTCAACGACGCTGTAGCCGCCGCCCACCGAGGGCTCGATGAGGCCATAGTCGCCATCGCGCCTGCGGTAGAGCACGGCCAGGTGCTCGTTCTCGGCGTTGACGAAGACGAAGAAGCTGTGCCCCAGCTCCTCCATGCGGGCCACCGCGTCCTCTTCGAACATCGGCTCGATGGCGAAGCGCTTGACCTTGACGATGGCCGGGCGGTCGCCGTCCGCTTCGGCGATGCCGTCGGCGATGGTGCGCAGCAGGGCCTTCTCCTCGTCCGGGCGGCTGCGACGCTGCGGCTTCTCCTTGTGGTCCACGGCGCGCCGCTCGAGCTTGTCCACGACGGTGTCGATGGCGGCATGGAAGCTGGCCGCCCTGGCCACGCCGCGCAGGGTGCGCCCGTCGACGTTGAGGGTCACCTCGCAGATGTGGCTGTCTTCCAGGCTCTTGTGCCGCTCGAGGCTGAGCTCCACGAGGGCGTCGCTGCGGTCATCGAGGACGCGCTCGAGGCGCTGGAGCTTGTGCTGGGCGTAGCTGCGGTCGGTGTCAGGGACGTCGAGGTTCTTGCCTTTGACGATGGTCCGCACGGGCAGCCTCCCTGTGCCCGCATTCTACCGTGGCCGCCCCGCTGCCCGGGTCAACGGTCGCGCGCGACGGTGATGGCAGAGACGCCGCTGGCGCCCGCGGCACGCAGCGTGGCGGCGCAGGCGGCCAGCGTGGCGCCGGTGGTGACCACGTCGTCCACGAGCAGGACGTGGCGGCCGCCGACAGGCGCGGCGACCGGCGTTGGGACGAAGGCCCCGCCCACGTTGCGTGCCCGCGCTTCCCGGTCGAGGGCATGCATGGCGGCCGTGGCCGCGCGGCGCGCCAGGGCCTCGGCGACGGGCAGACCAAGGCCGTCGCCGGCGGCCCGTGCCAGGAGCAGGGCCTGGTCGTAGCCGCGCTGGCGCAACCGGTCGGCATGGACCGGCACCGGCACCAGCACCTCGCCGCCGTGCCCGACCCGCCGCCAGCGCGCCGCCAGGTACGCGCCGAGTGGGCGCGCAAGGCGCCGCTCCCCGCCGTACTTGAGCGCGTGCAGCGCCACGCGCACCGGGCCGCTGTAGGTGGCCACCCACTCGAGCTGGAGGAGTCCCCGCGGCAGCACGATGGGCATGCCCAGTGGCGCGCCGGGCGGCTCGTCCAGCCGCCGCTCGAACGGCGCGCGGCAGGCGACGCAGAGGAGCTTCCCCTCCCGGCCACAGCCGGGGCAGGCTGGCGGCATGATCAGGTCGAGCAGGGCGGCCACGTGGTGCAGCATGGCGTCGAGCCATCGACGGCGACTCGACCGGCCATCGACTACCGATCGACGGCGACTCGACCGGCCATCGACCGCCGATCGACGGCGACTCACCTGCCTATGATCGGGGGCGATGTCGAGCGCACGCCAACCAGCGGAGCTGCGGGCCCGGATGTTCCGGATGGCGCCGCCGGTCATGGTCGGCGTGGCGCTCGTCGCCCTGGCCGCAGCCCACGCCGCTTTCGCCGGCTCGGTCGGCTGGGGCTACGACCTCGCGGCCTACCTCGCCGCAGCCGACCGGCTCGTGCGCACCGGCACACCGTACGTGGCAGAGACGATCAGCGGTTTGTACCGGCCCGGGCCCGGCGGTCTCTATCTCTATGCCCCGCCCTTCGCCCAGCTGATGGCGCCACTCCTTCCCCTGGGCGCGCCGGCCAGCCTCTGGTTCGTGGTCCGCGCCGTGGCGCTCGCCGGCGCGTGCTGGCTGATGCCCGTCGGGCGCACCATCCGGGCGGCGAGCTTCCTCGTCGGGGTGCTCAGTCTCCCGACGCTGCTGGACCTGAGCCTGGGCAACATCAGCCTCATAGTGCTCCTGCTCTGCGTGATCGGCTGGCGGGCGCGCGGCCGCCGCCTGGCCGGTGCGGCGCTGATCGTGGCGTCCACCGTGCGGCCACCGGTGCTGTTGCCGTTACTGGTGCTGGTCCTCGGCGCACGCGACCGCGTCGCCCGCCGGCGCGTGCTTGTCGGTTCGGCACTGACGGCGCTGCTCGTGGTCGCCGTCTCCCTCCTGCTGGCCGGCCCCGGCCCGTGGCTGGACTACGCGGCCGTGCTCCGCCATAGCAGCGGCTTCGCTGGCATCCCGCGCAACGTGGACCTCGCCTCAGCAGCGCTGCTGTGGGGCGTCGCCCAGCCCTGGCCGGGCCTGCTGTGGCTCGGGGGGGCGACCCTCGCCCTGGTGTCGACGGCGCTGGCCACGAGGCGCGACGAGGAGGCGGGCTACGTGGTGGCGGTCGCGGCCACGCTTCTCGTCTCGCCGCTGCTCTGGGCCCACTACCTGGTGCTGCTGCTCATCCCCGCTGCGTACGTGGCGCACCGCCGCTGGCCGGCGGCGATCCTGCTACCCCTCCTCGGCTGGCTGCCCGAGCCGCTCCTTCCGCTGGCGGCGCTCGCCGGGCTCCTCCTGCCCCTGGTCGCAGCCTCTGCGCCCGCCACGAGCGTGCTGACCTCCCCGCCGGAAGGAGCCGCGCAGCTCAGCTAGGTTGGCTCGAAGTGGACGGAATCGCCGGCCTCGGTGCCGCTGCGCGCCAAGGCGCCAGCGGCGAGCTCTACCACGCCGTCCGAGCCGCGTGTGTACCAAACGATGCCCCGCCAGGGTGGCAGGTCATGACGCACTGCGACGACGCGCCGCAGGCCGTCCGGGCCAGCCGGCCCGAGAAAGGCGCAGTCGATGGCGAA
>DASSPM010000056.1:0-38406 GCA_035699625.1 Candidatus Limnocylindrales bacterium
ACGCACAAACCGAAGACAGTGCCGGCAGCCGCCGGCGAGGGCGCGCCGGGCACGGATCATGCTGCCGGGCCGGCCACGCCGGCCGCCGACAAGCAGCCTGCGGCCAGCAAGGCACCCGCCACGGCCCCGCCCGCCGCCTTAGCCACGGCAGTCCTGCCCCCCGGCGAGGCACCGGCCGCCAGCGAATCGCCGGCGACCGACAAGCAGCCGGCCGCCGACACGGCACCTGCCGCCAAGGTAACGGCCAAGCCCGCCCCGAGGCGAGCCGCCGCACCGGCCGCCGGAGGATCCGGTCCGGGAGCCGTCGCGGAACCGAGCGCAGGAGACTGAAGCAGATGCCGAAGATGAAGAGCCACAAGGCGACACAGAAGCGCTTCGGCGTGACCGGTGGCGGCAAGGTCATCCGCGTCAAGGCCTGGCGCGGCCATCACCTCGACATCAAGTCGTCGCGGCGCACGCGGCGCTACGCCGGCAAGGCGGTCCTGGATCCGGCCCACGCCGAGCAGGTCCGCCGGCTGCTGCCCTACCTCTAGGAGCACCCACCGACCATGGCACGTGTCAAGCGCGGAGTCACCGCCCACCAGCGCCACAAGCGCCTGCTGAAGGCAGCCGAGGGACGCAAGGGGACGCGCTCGAAGCTCATCAAGCCGGCCCGCGAGGCGCTGATGCACGCGATGGCCTACAGCTACATCGGGCGCAAGGAGCGCAAGCGCCAGCTGCGCAACCTGTGGATCGTCCGGCTCAACGCAGCCGCACGCCAGAACGGCACCACCTACGCCCGGCTCATCGCCGGCCTGAAGGCCGCCGGCGTCGCCCTCGACCGCAAGGTCCTGGCTGACATCGCCGTGCGCGATGCGGCGACCTTCGCCCGCATCGCCGAGGTCGCGCGCCCGGACTGACGGCGAGCCGCCAGCCCGCCGTGGACCTCGAGGCACTCGTCGCCCGGCTCGACGCGCTGCGCGACCGCGCCCAGCAGGCATTCGCCGCCGCCAGCAGCGTGCGCGAGTTGGAGGAGGCGGAGACCGCCTTCCTTGGCCGAAAGGGCGAGATCAAGTCCATCCTCGACGGCATCGGCGGCCTGCCCGGCCCCGACCGCCCGCGCCTCGGCGCGGCCGCCAACCGGGTCAAGGGGGAGCTTGCCGTCGCCCTCGCCGCGCGGCGCGAAGCGCTCGCCGGGGCCGAGCTCGAGACACGCCTCGCGGCGGAGGCGATCGACCCGACGCTGCCCGGGCGAGAGTTGCGCCGCGGCTCACTGCATCCCATCGTCGAGACTGCGCGCGAGATCGCCCGCATCTTCGGTCAATTCGGCTTCGTGGTCTACGAAGGCCCCGAGGTCGAGACGGACGAACTCAACTTCCAGCTGCTGAACATCCCGAGCGATCACCCCTCGCGCGACCTGTGGGACACGCTCTACGTCGCGCGTTCCGGGACGGCTTCGGATGACGCGCGCTACCTTCTGCGGACCCACACCTCGCCCGGCCAGATCCGCGTGATGCGCGAAACGCAGCCACCCATCCGCGCGCTGCTCCCGGGCCGCTGCTTCCGGCACGAGGCGGTCGATGCGAGCCACGGCTTCGAGTTCTTCCAGGTAGAGGGCCTGATGGTCGACGAGGCGACCTCGATGGCCGACCTGCGCGGTCTCCTGGACGCCTTCGCGCACGCCATGTTCGGCGCCGACCGCCCGACGCGCTTCCGACCGGGCTACTACCCCTTCACCGAGCCCTCGGTCGCCTTCGACATCCGCTGCGTCGTGTGCGAGGGTGAGGGCTGCCCGGCCTGCCAGCGCACGGGCTGGATGACCATCCTCGGCGCCGGCATGGTCCACCCGGTGGTGCTGGCCAACGGCGGCCTGGATCCGGAGCGGCACCAGGGCTTCGCCTTCGGCATGGGCGTCGACCGCATCGCCATGCTGCGCTACGGCATCACCGACATCCGCTACTTCCTCGAGAACGACCTTCGCTTTCTGGAGCAGCTCTGATGCGCGTGCCGCTCTCCTGGCTGGCGGAGTTCGTCGACCTCGACATCTCGCCCGAGGCGCTCGCCGAGCGCCTGACGCTGCTGGGCATGGAGGTCAAGGGGATCGAGCGTCGCGGCGACGACTGGCGCTCGGTGGTCGTGGGCGAGCTGCTCGAGGTGGCGCGGCATCCCTCGGCCGACCGACTTTCGCTGACCAGGGTGCGCGTCGACGGCGACGTGCTCTCGATCGTCTGCGGTGCCACCAACATCGCTCCCGGCCAGCGCGTGCCGGTGGCCCTGCCCGGCGCCATCCTGCCCGGCGACCGGCGCATCGACGTCAGCCGCATCGCCGGCGAGACGAGCCAGGGGATGCTCTGCTCGGGCGACGAGCTGCGCCTGACGGCCGACGCAGACGGCATCCTCATCCTGCCCGCCGACGCACCGCTGGGCCGACCCCTGGCCGAGCTCTACGGCGACGTGGTGCTCGACGTGGACGTCAAGCCCAACCGGGGCGACGCGCTCTCCGTGCTGGGCCTGGCGCGCGAGGTCTCGGCGGCCACAGGGGCGCCGGTGCGCGAGCCACGCATCGAGGTGCCCGAGAGCGGCGACGAGACGCGGGACCACCTGGCGGTCGAGATCGCCGACCCGGACCTCTGCTCGCGCTTCGTCGGTCGCTGGGTGGACGGCCTGCGGGTAGGCGAGTCGCCGCTCGCGGTCCAGCTCCGGCTCACCGCCGCCGGCATGCGCCCGGTCTCGAACGTGGTCGACGCCTCCAACTACGTCATGCTCGAGCTGGGCAAGCCGATCCATACCTTCGACGCGGACGCCGTGCACGGTGGGCGCATCGTGGTGCGCCGCGCCCGCCCCGGCGAGCGCATCGAGACCCTCGACCACGTCGAGCGCGCGCTCGACGAGGAGGTGCTGCTCATCGCCGACCCGGAGGGGCCGCTGGGCATCGCGGGCGTCATGGGTGGCGCGGGCAGCGAGGTCGGGGAGGAGACCAGGGCGGTGGTCGTCGAGTCGGCCATCTTCGACCCCGTCAGTATCCGCCGCACGGCCCAGCGCTACGCACTGCGCAGTGAGGCCAGCCTGCGCTTCGAGAAGGGCCAGGCACATGGGCTTGCCCGCCTCGGCGCCGACCGCACTGCGCAGCTGCTGGCCGAGTGGGCGGGCGGCCGCGTGGCGCGCGGCGTCTTGGACACCCATCCAGAAGAACCTGCGCCCGTGCGCGTGGCCTTCCGGCCAGCGCGCGTGGCACGCCTGCTCGGAGCGGACATCGAATCGGCCGAGATGACCTCGCTCCTGGGCCGGGTCGGCGTGCTCACCGAGCCGACCGGGGAGGCGCCGGGCACGCTCGTGGCGGTCGTGCCGCCGCACCGGCGCGACATCGCCATCGAAGCGGACGTGGCTGAGGAGGTCGCCCGCGTGCGCGGCTACGAGACGCTCGCTGGGCGCCTGCCGGCGACGCCGATGCCCGCCTACCGGCCGGACCCACGCCGGCGCGTGGACGAGCTGCGCGAGCTGCTGGCGGCGCAGGGCCTGAGCGAGGTGGTCAACCACGCCCTGCTGGCGCCCGATGACCACGCCCGACTGGGTATCGCCGCGGACGACGCGGCGACCATCGGCGTGGCGAATCCGGTCAGTGCCGCCCACACGCAGCTGCGCCGCTCGCTGCTGCCAGGTCTGCTCCACGCGCTGGCCGTCAACGAGCGCCAGCGGCGCCTCGACGTGACCTTCTTCGAAGTGGGCAGCACGCATGAGTGGCGCGAGGGCCGGCCGATGGAGCGGCCGGCGCTGGCCATCCTCGCCGCCGGCGACTGGCTGCCCGGCGGCTGGGCACAGCCGCCGCGACCGGCGGATGCTCTCGACCTGCGCGGACTGGTCGCCTGGCTCGCCCGACGTCTCGGCCTCGGGGAGCCGGTCTTCGCGCCGCTCGATGCTCGGACCGGCATCGAGCACCCGGGCCGCACTGCGGCCGTGCTCCTCGGGGGCGGGCGGCTGGGACGGGTGGGTGAACTCCATCCCCGGCTGCTGGAGGCCTTCGACGTGCGCGCCCAGCGCGTGGCACACGCCGAACTGGACCTCGCGGCGCTGCTGGCGGCCGTGCCGGCCCGGCGGCGCGTATCCGCCCTCGACCGGCAGCCCGCCGTAGAGCGCGACCTGGCGGTCATCGTTCGCCGCGAGACACGGGCGGGCGAGGTCGAAGCGGTCATCCGCCACGCCGCCGGGGAGCTGCTGCGCGAGCTGCGCCTCTTCGACCGCTACGAGGGCGCGCCGCTGGCCGAGGGCGAGGTGAGCCTTGCCTACCGGCTGCGGCTCCGGGCGGCGGAGCGGACGCTCACTGACGATGAGGTCGACGCGCTCGTGGCCGGCGTGGTGGCCGCGCTGGCCGAGCGGCTGGAGGCACGCATCCGCGACTGACGCGGGCGGTGAAGGTGCCTACGGGGCGCTGGATCTCGGTTGCCCCGGCGGATCGGCCGCTGGTACGCTAGCCGCGCCCGCCCCTCGTCACGCGTCAACCGCCCAGGGAGGATCGATGGACGTCGCCGGACTGCTGCGCAGCCTCAACGCGGTCGACATCCTGATCCTGCTCATCCTCGGTGCGGCCTTCGTGCTCGGTTTCTTCCAGGGGCTGGTGCGCCAGCTGCTGGGCATCCTGACCTGGTTCTTTTCCTTCACCCTGGCCGCCAACCTGCGCGACCCGCTGGCCTCGTGGCTCAGCCAGTACTGGACCTTCTTCCAGCCGCTCTACACCGCCATGCTCTCGTTCGGCATGCTCTACCTGCTCTTCCTGGTGGTGGGCAACATCCTGGCCCAGGTGACGTACAAGCACACGCCGCTCTTCACGCGCTGGAGCTTCCTGGATGAGGTGATGGGCGGGATCCTGGGCATCTGTCTCTTCGTGCTCATCCTGGCCGGCGGGATCGTCGTGCTTGACTCCTTCTACGGCACCCTCGGCTCGGCGGGCGCGACGGACGTGGACTGGGTGACCGCCCTGGCGGATGGCTTGGCCGACTCGGCCATCGCCGACGGTCTGCGGAGCGGCTTCATCCCCGGCCTGCTCACGGTGATGGGCCCGGTCCTGCCGGTCGACGTCCGCTCGCCGGCACCCTGACGCTCGAGATCCCCGGCCGGCGACGCGCGCCGCCCGGGCCGGCGACGCTGCCGACCCTACCGCCCGCCTTTTGCCGGCGGCCGGTGCTCGAGGTGGCACGCGCCCTGCCCGGCGTCATGCTCGTCCGGCGCACCGCCGAGGGCCTGAGCGCCGGCGTCATCGTGGAGGTGGAGGCGTACGGTGGCCCGCAGGACCTGGCCAGCCACGCCCGCGCCGGCCGCACCGCGCGCACCGCGCCCATGTTCGGCCCGCCCGGGCGTGCCTATGTCTACCTCGTCTATGGCATGCACCACTGCCTCAACGTGGTGACCGATGACGAGGGCACCGCCGGCGCGGTGCTGCTGCGAGCCCTCGAGCCCGTCCAGGGCGTCCAGCTGATGCGCTCGCGGCGCGGCCGCCCCCTCGACCCGCCGGAGCGGCTGGCGGCCGGTCCGGCGCGCCTCTGCCAGGCGCTCGCCGTCGACCGTTCCCTCGACGGTCACGACCTTACCCTCGGGGCACAGCTGTGGCTTGCGTGGCCGGGCGAAGGTGCCTACCGGGCGCGCCGGGCAGCCGGCCTGTCGGTCGGGCCCCGCGTCGGCGTCGGCTATGCCGGCGGAGGCTGGGCGCAGCGGCCCTGGCGCTTCGGGCTGGCCGGCAGCGCCGCCATCTCCGCGCCGTTCCCGGCCGCGCCACCGATGGATGCTCGCTGATGGATGCTCGCTCGATCGCCCTGCTGGAATTCCCGCTCGTCCGGGAGCGGCTCGCCGCGGCGACCTCGTTCGCCCCGTCGCGGCGCCTGGCTGAGGCGCTCCAGCCGTCCGCCGACCCGGTCGTCGTCGCCCGCTGGCTTGACGAGACCGACCAGGCGCGGGCGCTGCGCGCGGAGCGGCCCGGCGTGGGCATCGGCGGCGCCCAGGACATCGGCCCGGCCGTGGAGCGGGCGGCGCGCGGCGGGCGGCTCGAGCCGCTGCAGCTCTTCGGCATCGGCGTCACGCTCGATGTCGCCGGCCGCCTCCAGGAGGCGCTCGCCGGCGAGCGGCGGCCGCTGCTGCGCGACCTCGGCCGCCAGCTGCAGCCGCTGCCGGGACTGCGCGCCCGACTCGAGCAGTCGGTGGACCCCGCGGGCGAGCTGCTCGACTCCGCCTCGCCCATGCTGGGCGCACTGCGCCGGGCGGTGCGCGTTGCCTACGAGCGGCTGCGCGCCCGACTCGAGCAGCTGGTGCATGGCCCGGAGCTCGGCGGCGCGCTCCAGGAACCGATCATCACGCTGCGCAACGGTCGCTACGTGGTGCCCGTGCGGGCGGACGCGCGCAGCCGCGTCAAGGGCATCGTGCACGACCAGTCCGGGTCGGGCCAGACGCTCTTCGTCGAGCCGATGGTGGCGGTGGAGCTGGGCAACGCCTGGCGGGAGGCACAGCTGCGCGCCGAGGCCGAGGAGGAGCGCATCCTCGACGAGCTCTCGGCGCTGGTCGGCGCCCAGGCGGCGCCGCTGCGCGCCTGCCTCGAGGCCCTGGCGGCGTTCGACCTGTGGCTGGCCAAGGCCAGCCTGGCCGAAGAGCTCGACGCGGTCCGCCCCGAGCCGTCCGAGGGGGTCATCGAGTTGGCAGCTGCGCGCCACCCGGGCCTTACCGGCCGGGTCGTGCCCATCGACCTCCGCCTCGGCGGCGAGTTCACGGCGCTGGTCATCACCGGGCCGAACACCGGTGGCAAGACGGTGGCGCTGCGGACGCTTGGTCTGCTCAGCCTGATGCACCAGGCCGGTCTGCACGTGCCCGCCGCGCCCGGCTCGCGCCTGCCCGTCTTCGGCGACGTCTTCGCCGACATCGGCGACGAACAGTCGATCGCCCAGTCGCTCTCCACCTTCAGCGGTCACATGCGGGCCATCGTGCGCATCGTCGAGGCGGCCGGCCCCGGCTGCCTGGTGCTCCTCGACGAGCTGGGGGCTGGCACCGACCCGACCGAGGGCTCGGCCCTGGCCCAGGCGCTGCTCGACCATTTCGTGCGGGCCGGTGCGCTGGTCGCGGCCACGACCCACTACGCCGAGCTCAAGACCTATGCCCACAACACGCCGGCCGCCCGCAACGCTTCGGTCGAGTTCGACCTCGAGACGCTCAGCCCGACCTTCCGCCTCTCCATCGGCCTGCCCGGCACCAGCCAGGCCTTCGCCATCGCCGAACGGCTGGGGCTGCCGGCCGACCTCGTCGCGGATGCACGGGCGCGACTGTCGCGAGCGCAGCAGGAGTTCGAGGCCACACTGGCCTCCATCAAGGCGGCGCAGGAGCGCGTGGCCGCGGCCCAGGAGCGTGCCAGCGAGGCCGAGCGGGCGGCGCGCGAGGCGCAGCGTGGCGCGGAGCTGGAGCGAGCGCGTGCCCGGCGCGAGCGCGACGAGGCCTTCATGGCCGCCCGCGACGAGGCGGAGCGGGCGCTCTCCGCCATCCGCGAGGAGATCCGCGCTGCGCGGGCTGCGCTGGAGCGCGAGACGCTCACCGCGGCCCGCCTCGATGACCTAGCCGGCGGCCTCGAGGAGCGGCTGGCTGCGCTCCCGGAAACCCGCCGTGCCCCCCGCCCGGCTGGGGTGGCGAAGGAGGTGGCGCCCGAGCCGGCCGTCGAGTGGCGGGTCGGGATGCGCGCCCGAAGCGCGAGCGGCGGCTGGGAAGGGCGCCTGGCGTCGCTCGATCGGCGGACCGGGCGTGCCACGCTGGAGGCCGGCGGCATCCGCGTGCGCGTGCCGCTGGCGGACCTGGTCGCCGCGACGGTGACACCGCGCGAGCCGTCCAGCGGCCGCGCAGGCGACCTCGGCGAGTCGGGCGGCGCCGAGGCCGCCGTTCTCCACCGTGCCCAGCCGGGCGCCGCCGTGGCCGCCACGCTCGACCTGCGCGGCGCCCGCGTCGACGAGGCGCTCGAGGCGCTGGACCGTTACCTCGACCAGGCGACCGTCGCGCACGCCGGCCGCGTGACCATCGTGCACGGCCATGGCTCCGGCGCGCTGCGCGACGCGGTGCGCCAGGCGCTGGCCACGCACCCTCTCGTACGGGAGTGGCGGCCCGGTCAGCGTGGCGAGGGTGGCGACGGCGCGAGCGTGGTCCTCGTCGGCTGACCCCGGCGAGCGGCGGCTCGCCGCAGGTGGGGAACCGGGCCTAGGGTGGGGGAGGGGTCGGCCTGCCGCCACCACCACCGCCGCCGCCACCACCGCCACCACCACCACCGCCGGGATCGCTGGGGCTGGGCTGGCCGGAGTCGGACGGGCTGGGAGAGGGGGCCGTGAGGCAGGACTCCGTCGGTGGCCAGGGTGCGCCCCACGAGGCCCCGTAGGGCCGGTAGCTGCCGTTGAAGAAGTAGCTGGTGCGCGTCCGGTCGGGTCCGCCGACCACCCCGACGCCGCGCTGCGCGCGGGCGATCCAACGCCGGTTCCAACGCTGCCAGACCGGGTACTCGGCCTCCACGTGGCTCAGGCGCAGGAAGCCCCGGGTGATCCTCGTGCCGACGCACGCATCGTCCCACAGCAGACCGGACTCCTGGTGGATCTGCAGCGCCACCTTGGTGTCGTCGGTGCGCGACGGCACGGTGCCCTCGATGAAGAGTTCCTTGACGCTGCGCCGGGTGAAGGCGCCGGGCTTCATGCCGCTCCAGGCGTCCACGCTGGCCTCGACCAGGCCTTCCGGACGGGCGAAGTCGTTGACCTGCCACTTCTTGCTGACGCTGCCCAGGAAGCCCTGCCAGACATAGGTCGTGACGTCGATGGAGAAGAGCGGCTTCTTGGGCGTGCTCACCTCGGTGCCGTCACTGTTGCCGTTCCAGGCGCCCACGGCGAGGGCGTACTCCCCCTTCTTGCGTCCCTCCTCGGTGGGCGGCGCGATGTAGCCGTAGGCGTTGAGATCCTTGAGGTCGTTGTTGGTGCCGGTCTTGAGCGTCGCCGGGCGGCGCGTGCCATCTGCGGCGCGGAGCACGAACTTGCCCCAGTAGGGGTTGATGCGCTCGACGGTGTTGCCGGCCAGGATGTCGGTGATGATGTAGGCGGCGCGTGGGTCGACGATCTGCCGGCCCTGCGGCGCCCGGTAGGGCGTCACCAGGTCCTGCCCGGACTGGTCGCGGATGGCCAGGATGTGCGTGTGGCCCACGTAGCGGCCGCCGTTGGCCAGCGTGGCGTAGCCGGTGACCAGGTCCACCGGATGCACCTCCAGGGTGCCGAGCGCCATGGACAGGCCGCCGTCCCGGGCGGGGTCGCTGGTCTGGAAGCGCAGGCCGAAGCGCCGGGCGACGTCGAAGACGTGCTCGATGCCGTTGCGCTGGAGCGCCTTGACCGAGGGGATGTTGAGCGAGAACTGCAGCGCGCTGCGCATCCGCACCGGGCCGCGCTCAAGATCGTCCGCGTCGGTCGGGCTCCAGCCGCCGGCGAACTCCGTGGCTACGTCCATGAACATCGTGGCCGCGGTCATGGTCTGGTCGTTGATGCCGGTCACGTAGTTGAAGGGCTTGAAGGCCGACCCGGGCTGGCGCCAGCCCTTGCTGAGCACGTCGTACTGCGGCTGGAAGCGCTTGGACGCCTTGGGCGCGTAGTAGTCGGCGCTGCCCACGTAGGCCACGATCTCGCCCGTCTGGTAGTCCATCGCCACGAGGGCGCCGTTGTAGACGTCCTTGTTGCGCAGGTTGGCCATCCACGGCGCGTATTTGACGCCGATGCGCTTGGCATACTCCTGTGGCGTGGGCGTCTTGACGTGGGGCAGGATGGCGGCCGCCTTGACCCAGCGCTCGGCCACCTGCTGCAGGCGCCAGTCGAGCGTGGTCACGATGCGCAGGCCACCGCGCTCGAGGGCCGGGCAGGTCGGTGTGCTCTCGTCGCAGAGGCGGCGGGCCAGCTCCTCACGCACCGCCCAGACGAAATGCGGTGCCCGCCAGTTGGGCTCCTTCTGCGACGCCAGTACGACCGGCTCGCGCTTGGCCTGCTCGAAGTCGAGGCGGCTGAAGCGGTCGCCGGTGAGCGGCGTGCGGCCCTCGGCCATCAGGTCGAGGATGTGGTTACGACGCCGCACGATCTCGCTGTCCGGATCGACCACCAGGCGGCCCTCGTCGTCGAGCGTTGCGTTGCGCACCAGGTCGAAGCTCGTGGGTGACTGCGGGATGCCGGCCAGGATGGCGGCCTGTGCCAGGGTCAGCTCGGAGAGGTCCCTGACCCCGAAGTAGTTGCGGGCGGCGGCCATCACGCCGTAGTTGTTGTTGCCGTAGAAGTTCTGGTTGAGGTAGGCGGTGATGATCTGCTTCTTGCCCTCCTCGCCGGGGAAGGCTTCGGTCAGGCGGATGGACTGGATGATCTCCTTGATCTTGCGTTCGTAGCGCCGCTCCGGGTCCTGCACCAGCGCCGGGTCGAGCAGCCGCTGGCGCACCAGCTGCTGGGTGATGGTGGATCCGCCGCGGCCGCCGCCCTGGAGCGTGTCCACGAGCGCGGAGGCGATGCCGGCCGGATCGAAGCCGGTGTTGGTCCAGAAGGTCTTGTCCTCGATGGCCGTGGTCGCGTCGAGGACCACCGGGGAGAGCTGTTCGAAGCCGACCACGACGCGGTTCTCGGCACCGAAGCGCGCCAGCTCGATCTTGCCGGTGCGATCGTAGATGACCGACTCCTGGTTGAAGTCGATGCCCTGCAGCGCGCGCGGGTCGGTCAGACCCTGGCTGAAGTAGCCGTACGCCGCGACAGCGCCCACGAAACCGACCAGGGCGAGGCCGGCCAGGGAACCGAAGATGAAGAGCGGGAGGCCGAGCGCGACGGAGCGGCCGACGTTGCCGCCGCGGCGGCGGCGGCGCCCCCCATTCAGTCGACGTGCCTGCCGCCGGGCGAGGCTGGTCTGCATGGTCCGCGGCACTCTAGCATAGGCAACGACATGAGCCAGACGAGTGACCGGGCCTCCCTGCCACGCTCCGTGCCATCCTCGGGCGCCGCCGGTGGTTTCCTCGAGGAGCTCCGCTGGCGGGGCCTCGTACAGGACGTCAGCGAGGGCCTCGAGGCGCGCCTCGCACGGGGGCCCATCAGCGCCTACATCGGCTTCGACCCGACGGGGCGCTCGTTGCACATCGGGCACATGGTGCAGGTGATGCTGCTGACGCATCTGCAGCGTGCCGGCGGCCGGCCCGTGGCGCTCGTCGGCGGCGGCACCGGCATGGTCGGCGACCCATCGGGCAGGAGCGAGGAGCGCAACCTGCTCGACGAGGCCACGCTGGAGGCCAACAAGGCCAACTTCCGGGCGCAGCTGGAGCGCTTCCTCGACTTCTCACCGGGCCCGGCGGGAGCGGTCATGCTCGACAATCGGGAGTGGCTCGGCCGCTACGGCCTGCTGGAGTTCCTGCGGGACGTGGGCAAGCACTTCACGCTCTCCTACATGCTGGCCAAGGACTCCGTGCAGCTGCGCCTCCAGCGCGGCCTCTCCTTCACCGAGTTCAGCTACATGACCCTCCAGGCGGCCGACTTCCTGCACCTCTACCGCGAGCATGGCGTGGAGATGCAGATGGGCGGCGCCGACCAGTGGGGCAACATCACCGCCGGCCTCGAGCTCATCCGGCGCGTCGAGGGACGCGAAGAGGGCGCCGAGCCGGCCGCCTTCGCGCTGAGCACGCCGCTCTTGCTGACGGGCGGCGGCCAGAAGATGGGCAAGACCGAGCGCGGCGCGATCTACCTGGATCCCCAGCTCACCAGCCCCTTCGCCTTCTACCAATCCTGGCTCAACCAGCCCGACGACCTGGTCGCTGCCCAGCTGCGCCGCATGACGCTCCTCTCGCGGCAGGCGATCGAGGCGCTGGAGGCCGAGCAGGTCGCCCATCCCGAGGCCCGCCCGGTGCAGAAGGCGCTCGCCTTCGACGTGACCGCGCGTGCCCACGGGCGCGCGGAGGCCGAGCGGCAGCGCCGCGTGGCGGAGCTCGCCTTCGCCGCCGAGCCGCTGCGCGACCCGGCGGATCTGGCCCTGCTGTACGCGGCGCTGGAGGGCTTCGAGTTCTCGGACGAGGAGCTCCGGGGCGGGCCTATCGCGTTGGCCCTGGCGGCCGGTCTTTACGCCTCGAGGGGCGAGGCGCGCCGCGCCATCGCGCAGGGTGGTCTCTCGGTCAACGACGCCCGGGTCGCATCGCCCGACGCCGGCCTGCCGGAGCCGATCGCCGGGGAGTGGCTGGTCCTGCGCGCTGGCAAGCGTCAGCTGCGCATCGGGCGGCGCCGCTTGGGTTAGGGCTCCGCCGGCTCCGGCGCCCGTGCGGGGTCTGCTAGCATCCCGCCGAATGGGGACCCCGCCCGCCGTGCCCGAGCCGCTCGCCGCTGCCGCTGCCCGAACCGACCGCGACCCGGCCGATCCGGCTCGCCCCGTGATCGAGGTGCGCGACGTGCACAAGCGCTTCGGCGCCCTGCACGTCCTGAAGGGCGTCAGCCTGCGCATCAGTCGCGGCGAAGTGGTGGTCGTGCTCGGCCCGTCGGGCTCCGGCAAGTCGACCCTGCTGCGCTGCATCAACCGGCTCGAGAAGGTCGATGCCGGTGAGGTACTCGTCGACGGCGAGTCGGTCAACGACGCGGCCACCGACGTGGACCGCCTGCGGCGCGGCATCGGCGTCGTCTTCCAGTCCTTCAACCTTTTCCCGCACCTGAGCGTGCTCGACAACCTCTGCCTGGCGCCCACGGTCGTGCTCGGGCTCGACCGGAAAGCGGCGGAGGAGCGGGCGCGCCGGCTGCTGGACAAGGTGGGCATCCCCGAGAAGGCCGAGGCGCGTCCGGCGCAGCTCTCGGGCGGCCAGCAGCAGCGCGTGGCCATCGCCCGGGCGCTGTGCATGGAGCCCAAGATCATGCTCTTCGACGAGCCGACGTCGGCGCTCGACCCGGAGATGATCCAGGAGGTCCTGGACGTGATGAAGGCGCTCGCCCGTGAGGGCATGACGATGATGGTCGTCAGCCACGAGATGGGCTTCGCGCGGGAGGTGGCCGACCGGATCGTCTTCATGGACGAGGGCGAGATCGTCGAGGAGGGCTCGCCGGCCGAGTTCTTCGGCTCGCCGCGGCAGGAGCGCACGCGGCGCTTCCTGGGCAAGATCCTGCGCCACTAGGCGCGCATCAGCACCCGGGCCTGCCCGACCGGCGCCGGGGAATAGGAGAGGAGACCCGATGAGGACACGCATCGCACTGCTACTCGGCATCGTGCTCGTCGCCGGTGCCTGTGCCGGGCCCGGCGGGGGCGGCGCGGGCAGCCCCAGCGTCGCGCCCAAGACGTTCGCTGCCGGCTCGTCCATGGCCGCCATCGTGGCCAAGGGCAAGCTGGTCTGTGGTGTCAAGTTCGACGTCATCGCGTTCGGCTTCAAGAACCCGACGACGGGCGAGATCGAGGGCCTCGATGCGGACCTCTGCCGTGAGCTGGCCAAGGAGCTGGGCGTCAGCGCCGAGCTGACCGAGGCAGTGAGCAAGAACCGCATCCCCTTCCTCAAGGAAGACAAGGTCGACCTGATCATCAGCACGTTCACAGCCAACGAAGAGCGCCGCAAGGAAGTGGACTTCAGCCACGTCTACTACAAGGCCGGGCAGTCGATCCTGGTCAAGAAGGAGTCCACCGTCCAGAAGGTCGAGGACCTGGTGGGCAAGAAAGTCTGCACCGGCGAAGGGTCGACCTCGGAGAAGAACCTGCGCGCCAAAGGCGTGACCGACCTCCTTCTCTTCCAGACCTACACCGAGGGTGCGCAGGCCCTGGTCGACGGGCGCTGCGAGGCCGTGTCGACCGATGACTCCATCCTCTTCGGCCTGGCCAAGCAGTTCCCCGGCACGGAGCTGCGGGGCACGCTCTTCAGTGACGAGCCGCTGGCCATCGGCATCAAGAAGGGCCGGACCGATCTCGTCGAGTTCGTGAACGGCGTGCTCGAGGCGATGAAGGCTGACGGGCGCCTGAAGGCGCTCTACGACAAGCACATCAAGCCGTTCACCGGCAAGGACGTCGAGGTGCCGTTCTAAGGGGCGGCTGTTCCAGCCGCAGACCAAAGGGGCGTCGGCCGCTGCGGCCGGCGCCCCTTTCCGGTCAGGGTAGGCGGCGACCAAGGAGCGACGAGCACGCGCATGGTTGACGAGAACGCCGCGCTCTTCCTGCTCGGCTACCGGAACACGATCCTGCTCTTCGCGACGGCGATGGCGGCCTCGCTCGTGCTGGGTACCGTGGCCGCGAGCATGCGCGTCTGGGGCACGGCCGTCGTCCAGGCGCTCGCCGCCGGCTACGTCGAGTTCTTCCGAAACACCCCGCTGCTGGTCCAGCTCTTCTTCTACGCCGTGGTTCTGGCGCCGGCGAATCTTGGCGTGACCGGCGAGCCGCTGCTGGCGGCGGCCATCGGGCTTTCGGTCTACACGGGTGCCTACGTCACCGAGGTGGTGCGCTCGGGGATCCTGTCGGTCGATCCGCGCCAGCTCGAGACCGCCCGATCATTGGGCATGGGCCAGCTGCAGGCGCTTCGGCACGTGGTCTTGCCGCAGGCCGTCCGAACGGTCATCCCGCCGCTTGGCAACCTCTCCATCGCACTGGTCAAGAACACGGCCATCGCCAGCGCCATCGCGGCCACAGAGCTGCTCAAGGCGGCCAGCGTCATCGAGAGCCGCACTGCGACGTTCACGCCATTCCTGGCGGCCTTCGTAGCCTACTGGACGCTCACCATCCCGCTCGCGGCTCTGGTGGGCCGGCTCGAGCGTCGCCTCAGGTTCGCACGGTGACCGCGGCCGTCGTCCCGATCGCCCGTCGACGAGTCCCGGCGCGCGGTCGGATCGTCCTCGCGGCCGGTTTCGCCATGCTCGTCGTCGTGCTCTTCGCGACCGATCGGCTGGTGGGAGCACGCTGGCAGCCGTTCCTCGAGCCGACGAGCTGGCGTCACCTGGGCCAGGGTCTGCTGGTCACGCTCGGCATGGGCGGCCTGGCGCTGGTAGCCAGCCTGTGCCTGGGCGTTCCCCTGGGCATGGCGCGCGCCGGGCTATCTGGCCGCACCCGCTGGTTGGTCGCCGGCTGGATCGAGCTGGTGCGCGCCACGCCCGTGCTGGCCCTGCTGCTGTTCGTTTTCCTCGGTCTGCCGCGGCTCGGTGTCGACCTCGACGCATTCTCGTCGGCTGTGATCGGCCTGACCATCTACAACAGTGCGGTCCTGGCGGAGATCGTGCGGGCCGGCATCTCCTCCATCCCCGCGGGCGAGGTGGACGCTGCCCGGGCCCTCGGGCTCTCATACCGGCGCACCATGCGTCACGTCGTGCTTCCCCAGGCGATCGCGCGGATGGCGCCTGCCATCGTCTCCCAGCTGATCACCCTCGTGAAGGACACCTCACTGGCGTTCATCCTCGGCGCGCAGGAGTTGGTCGGCTTCGGCCGCTCATTCTTCACTTTCTACGGCAACCCCATCGAGACGTACCTGGTCGTGGGGACACTCTTCTTCATCATCTGCTACACCCTCTCGCGCCTCTCGCGCCGGCTCGAGGCGCGCCAGCCGGCCGAGGAGCGCGTGGTGGTGCTCGGCGAGGAGGATCAGATCGGCAGCGCCTGACGCGGCGCGCCGCTCAGCCCCGGATGGCCGCCAGCAGGCGCGCGTTCTCCTCGGGCGAGCGGACGGTGAGGCGCAGGTGGCCGCGCAGCGGGTTGGCCGGGCCGAAGGTGCGCGGCACGATGCCGGAGCGGAGGAGTCGCTCGGCGGCAGCCTCGGCCGCCGCCTGGTCGCCGACCTGCACGAGCACGAAGTTGGTGACCGAAGGGCGGGGCGTCCACCCGGCTTCGGCCAGGCCCGCCGCGAAGTCCTCGCGCGCGGCCGCGATGCGCCGGGCGTTTTCCCGGGCCAGCTCGGGCTGGCGCAGGCCGAGCGTGGCCAGGTGCGCCGAGACGGTGGCCACGCTGCCCGGCGGCCGCACCCGCTCGAGGCGCTCGATGGTGCGCCGGGCGGCGATACCGAAGCCGACCCGGATGGCCGGCAGGGCGAAGGCCTTGGACATGGTGCGCAGCACGAGCAACTCTGGGTGGCGCCCGCGCAGGTCCAGCAGCGTCTCGCCGGTGAACTCGTGGTAGGCCTCGTCCAGCACCACCAGGGGTGGGTCCGGCAGGGCCGCCGCGGCCTCCAGCACGGCCTGCAGCGCGGCCCGCGGCTCGGCCGCGCCGGTGGGGTTGTTGGGGCTGCACAGCCAGACCAGCTGCGCCTCGGGCAGGCGCGCCCGGATGGCCGCCACGTCGAGCGCGAAGCCGGCCTCTGGGCCGAGCCGCGGCACGGCCAGGATGCGCGCCGGGCGCTGCGTGGTGAGCACGCCGTACATGGCGTAGGTGGGCAGCGGCACGATGGCCGTCCCTCCCGGAGGAAGGAAGGCCTTGGCCGCCAGGTCGAGCACCTCGTCCGCCCCGGCGCCGACGACGATCTCGTCGGGCGGCACGCCGAAGTAGTCGGCCGCGGCCAGCACCAGCTCCTCGTAGGCGCTGTCGGGATACTCGTTGAGCGGCGGCTCGAAGGGCCCCGCCAGCCCTTCGGCCAGGAAGGGCGGGGCCGTGGGCGAGGTGTTCGTGTCGAAGCGCAGGATGCCTGCCGGGTCGAGGCCGTAGCGCCGCGCGATGGCCGCGTTGGACGGCTCCCAGGTGTAGACCTGCGCGGCCAGCGCCGGCGGGGCGGACACGCTGCGGCTCAAGCGCGCCGGCCGCTGTAGGGCGGCGCCCAGAAGACCAGCACGCGCAGGTCCTGCTCGATGTCGTGGAAGCGGTGCTCGACGCCGGCCGGGACGTAGACGATGGAGCCGGCCCTCACCGGCCGCGCCTCGCCGGCGACGCTGATGCTGCCGCGGCCCTCGATGACGTAGTAGACCTCGTCCTCGGCGTGCGGTGACTGGGTGTCGGGCTGGCCGGCAGGCCAGTGGGAGAGGCCCACGCTGAGCCGCTCCGCGCGCAGCACATCCTGGTAGGTATGCACCGACGGGTCCCAGCCCGCCAGGACCTCGAGTGCCTCGACCGCCTGCATGCGCCCCTCCCGGCGGGGCCGGCCGGCCTCAGTGGCCGGCCGCCTCGCTCTCCTTCCTGTGAGCCTCGACGACCTTCTGGGCCACGTGCGCCGGTACCTCTTCATAGTGGTCGAGGGTGGCCGTGAAGCGCCCGCGCCCACCCGTCAGCGAACGCAGCTCGGTGGCGTAGTTGGCCAGCTCGGCCATCGGCACGTGCGCCCGCACGAGCTGCATGCCGTCGACGCTGTCCATGCCCAGCACGCGTCCGCGCCGCCCGTTGAGGTCGCGGTTGACGTCGCCCATGTAGGCCTCGGGCACGCGGATCTCGACGTCCATGATCGGCTCGAGCAGCACCGGCTGGGCCTCGAGGATGCCCTTCTTGGTGGCCATCGAGGCGGCGATCTTGAAGGAGAGCTCGTTGGAGTCGACGGTATGGAAGGAGCCGTCGTAGAGCGTGGCCTTGAAGTCGACGACCGGGAAGCCGGCCAGCGGCCCCTCCGCGGCCACCTCGCGCACGCCCTTCTCGACGCCCGGGAAGAAGCCCTTGGGCACGGCACCGCCCACGATGCGCTCGGCGAAGGCGACGCCCCCGCCGGGGTTGGGCTCGATCTCCAGCCAGACGTGGCCGAACATGCCGTGACCGCCGGTCTGCTTCTTGTACTTGCCCTCCACCTGGGCGCGGCTGCGGATGGTCTCGCGATAGGGGACGCGCGGCGGGCGGGTCACGACGGCCGCCCCGAACTTGCGCTTGAGACGCTCGGCGAGGACGGCGATCTGGTTCTCGCCCTGCGCCCAGAGGAGTTGTTCGCCGGTCTCGTGGTGGCGCTCGACCTTGACCGTCGGTTCCTCCTCGAGCATGCGCGCCAGGGCGGCTCCCAGCTTGTCGAGGTCGGCCTTGGTCTGGGGCTCGACCGCCACCGCCAGCGAGGGCGCGGGGAACTCGATGGCCGGCAGCGTCAGCGGCCGCTCGCGCGACGAGAGCGTGTCGCCGGTCGCCGTATGGACCAGCTTGGCCACGGCGCCGATGCGGCCGGCAGCGATCTCGCCCACCGGCTCCTGCTCCTTGCCCTTGAGCAGCAGCAGCTGGCCGATGCGCTCCTCCTCTCCACGCGCCGCATTCCAGACGTGGTCGTGGGAGCGCAGCGTGCCCGCGAAGACGCGGAAGTAGGTCAGCCGGCCGACGAAGGGATCGGCGGCCGTCTTGAAGACCTGCAGGCAGAGCGGCCCGGCGGGGTCCGCGCTGAGCGGCACCTCGGCGCCGCCCTTGTCGTGCGCCGCGACGTTGCTGCGCTCGGCCGGGGAGGGCAGGTAGCGGACGATGGCGTCGAGCAGGCCCTGCACGCCGACATCCCGGCCGGCCGCCGTCAGCACGAGCGGCGCCAGGATCGACTCGCGCACGCCCTTGTGCAGGCAGGCGTCGAGCTCGGCATCGCTGACGTCCTCGCCCTCGAGGTACTTGGTGAGCACATCGTCGTCGGCCTCGGCGGCGGCCTCCAGCAGCTGGTCACGCCGGCGCGCGACCTCGTCCGCGAGGTCGTCGGGGATGGGCGCCTCCTTCATCGTGCCGCCCTCGGTCAGCCAGGCCGTGCGGTGTACCAGGTCGACGTAGCCCTTGAACGACTCCGCCTTGCCGATGGGCACCTGGAGCGGAGCGATCTTGCTGCCGAAGGCGGCGCGCAGGGCGTCCAGGGCCGCCAGCGGGTCAGCGTTCTCGCGGTCGCACTTGGTGAGCACGAAGAGCGCCGCGGTGCCGCTGCTGCGGCCAAGTGCGATGGCCGTCTCCGTGCCGGCCTCGACGCCGCCCGAGGCGTCCATCGTCAGCAGCGCCGCGTCGGCCGCGGCGAAGCCCGAGACCATCTCGCCCACGAAGTCGGCGTAACCCGGCGTGTCGAGCAGGGTGACCAGGTGGTCGCCGTGCTCCAGGCTGGCCACGGCCAGATTCAGCGAGAGCTTGCGCTTCTGCTCCTCCGGCTCGTAGTCGAGGAAGGAGGTCCCGTCGTCGACCTTGCCCAGGCGGGTCGTCGCGCCGGCCGCATGGAGCAGATGCTCGGCGAGGGTGGTCTTGCCGGAGCCGGCGTGGCCGGCCAGGACGACGTTCCGCAGGTGCTCGATGTCGACGCTCTTCATGCGGCGGACGGTCCTCCGAGGGGTGCTGCGAAGGTGGTGCCCCGGTCGCGGCGGGGTATGGAGCAGCGAGCGCGCGGGCAGCCACGATGATACCCGCGCCGCCCGACCCGGGCGGCTCGACCCGGGACCCGCGACGAGCCCGCCGCCGGCGTCGCCGGGCGGGAGGGTGGCGCAGGGTAGAATCCGGCCCGATGTCCGGACACTCCAAGTGGTCGCAGATCAAGCGCCAGAAAGGCGCCAACGACGCCAAGCGCGGCGCCGTCTTCACCAAGGTCGCACGCGAGATCAGCGTTGCCGCGCGCCAGGGCGGCGGCGACCCCGACGGCAATTACCGCCTGCGCCTGGCCATCGAGAAGGCGCGCTCGCTGAACATGCCCGCCGACAACATCAAGCGGGCCATCGAGCGGGCCACGGGCGGCGGCGACGCGGAGCAGTACGAGGAGATCGTCTACGAGGGCTACGGCCCGGGCGGCGTAGCCATCCTGGTCGAGGCGGCCACCGACAATCGCAACCGAACGGCGGCCGACGTGCGCTCCATCTTCACCAAGGCCGGTGGCCAGCTGGCGGGCGCGGGCGCCGTGGCCTGGCAGTTCGAGCCGCGCGGCGTGATCTCCATCCCGCGCGATGGGCAGGACGCCGACGAGGTCGCCCTGGCCGCCATCGACGCCGGCGCCGACGACGTGGACACCGAGGCCGACCCGCTCGAGGTGCTGACCGCGCCGGGCGACCTGGAGACGGTGCGCCGGGCGCTGGAGGCGGCCGGTATCCGCGTCGAGTCGGCCGAGCTGGCGCTGCAGCCCAAGAACACCGTCGAGATCGAGGCCGGCCAGGCACGCCAGAACCTGCGCCTCATCGAGAACCTCGAGGACCACGACGACGTGCAGCGCGTGACGGCCAACTTCGAGATCCCCGACGAGGTCTTCGCCGAGGCGGCCTCGGCTTGATCGTCCTGGGCATCGATCCGGGCACCGCCGCGACCGGCTACGGCATCATCGAGCGCACCGGCGCCCGGCTGCGCGCGCTCGACTTCGGCTGCTTCGAGACGACCCAGGCGTTGACCTTGCCGCAGCGCCTCTTCGCCATCCACGAGGCCATCGGCGAGCTCATCGAGACCCACCGGCCGGAGCTCGTCGCCGTCGAGCGGCTCTTCTTCAACCGTAACGTGCAGACCGCCTTCGCCGTCGGGCAGGCGCGGGGCGTGGTGCTGCTGGCGGCAGCCGAGCACGGCCTGCCGGTGCTCGAGTTCGGTCCGCACGAGGTCAAGATGGCGGTCACCGGCTACGGCCGCGCGGACAAGGGCCAGGTGCAGCGCATGGTGCAGGTCGTGCTCGGGCTCGACGGGCTGCCTCGGCCCGACGACGCCGCGGACGCCCTGGCGGTGGCCATCTGCGTGGCGCACGCCCACCGCCCGGCGGCCTGATCCGAGCCGCCTGGCCGCAGTCGCGTGATCGCCTCGCTCGAGGGCGTCGTGGGCGCCGTGGCCGCCGACTCGCTCGTGCTCGAGGTGGGCGGCATCGGCTACCGCGTCTTCGCCGGGCCGGGCACGCTCGCGGCGGCACGCCCGGGAGAGCGCCTCAAGCTCCACACGCACCACCTCGTGCGCGAGGACGCGCAGGCACTGTACGGCTTCCGCAGCGTGGAGGACCTGGGCTTCTTCGAGCTCCTGCTGACGGTCAACGGGGTGGGGCCGAAGGTGGCCCTGGCCATCGTCGCCTCGCGCCCCGTGGCCGACCTCCAGCTGGCCATCCTCCAATCGGACGAGGCCGTGCTCACCTCCGTCAGCGGCGTCGGCAAGAAGCTCGCCGCGCGGGTGGTGCTGGAACTCAAGGAGAAGGTCGCCGCGGCGGGCATGGCGGCGGCAGCCGCGGGAGACGGTCGGCGCCCGGCCGGGAGCGGAGCAGGGGAGTCGGAGGTCGTGGCCGCGCTGCAGGCGCTGGGCTACTCGCTGGTCGAGGCACGCCAAGGGGCCCAGGCGTCGTTCGGCGCCGGCGAGGTGGCCGCCTCGCTCGAGGAGCGCGTCAAGCTCGCGCTGCGAGCACTGCGCCGGGAGTAGCCATCCGGCCCGGCGGCTGAGCGGCGGGCGGTCAGAAGGGCTTGGCCACCATCAGCCACAGGATGAGCGCCAGGCCGACCAGGCCAGCGGCGCTCACGAGCGGCACGTGCCAGCTCGCCTTGGCCGCTTCGAAACGGGCCAGCAGCGCGGCATCGTCGTGTCCTTCGAGCAGTGGCGTGACGGCGGCCTCGATGAGCTCGTAGTAGCCTCCGCCAAGGCGCCACATGACCAGGGCGATGATGACCAGCAGCACGAGCGAGGCCCACAGCCAACCCGTGGTCAGGAAGCCGCCCATGGCGCCTGCCAGGAGGCCGCTGGCGACGATCACGCTGAGCATCACGCGGAGCGGTCTCGAGCTGGGCAGGACGTCGAAGATGGCGGCCACGTGCGCCGCGCTCGGTGCCGCGCGCATGCGCCACATGGCGGCCACGGAGATGCCGTGGAGCAGCACGAAGCCGAGCACCGACAGCACGTGCAGGAAGACGATCGCTTGGTACACCCCGACCATCGCTCCGAGCGCCTGACAGGGGCAGTGTAGGTCGCGGCGCGCCGCGTAACACGGCTGCAGCATGCGAACAGGTGTTCACATCACGCCGAAGACCTGCTAGACTCGCCGCCGATGGACGAGAACGGCCGGATCATCGGCGCCGCGGCCCTGGCGGTCGAGGAAGCCGTCGTCGAGACGTCGCTGCGGCCGCGTTCGCTGGCGGAGTACATCGGCCAGGCCAAGGTCAAGCAGAACCTCGAGATCCTGCTGTCCGCAGCGCGCCAGCGACGGGAGGCGGCGGACCACGTGCTCCTGTTCGGCCCACCCGGCCTGGGCAAGACGACGCTGGCCTACATCGTCGCCCGCGAGCTTGGCGTGAGCATCCACACCACGTCCGGTCCGGCCATCGAGCGGCCGGGCGACCTGGCCGCCATCCTGACCAACCTCGACGAGCGCGACGTCCTCTTCATCGACGAGATCCATCGGCTCAACCACGCCGTGGAGGAGATCCTCTACCCGGCCATGGAGGACTTCGCCATCGACGTGATGATCGGCAAGGGCCCCAGCGCCCGGGCACTGCGGCTGAGCCTCAAGCCCTTCACCGTCGTCGGTGCCACCACGCGGGCCGGCCGCATCAGCTCGCCCCTGCGGGACCGGTTCGGCGCCGTGCACCGGCTCGACTACTACGAAACGGATGAGCTGGCAACGATCGTGCAGCGCTCGGCAGGCATCCTGGGCGTGGAGATCGAGCCCGACGCGGTCGGCGTCCTCGCCCGGCGCGGTCGTGGCACGCCGCGCATCGTCAACCGGCTGCTGAAGCGGGTGCGCGATTACGCGGAGGTCCAGTCGGACGGCCGCATCACGGCACGCGAGGCCGAGGCGGCCATGATCGCCATGGACATCGACGACGAGGGCCTCGACACCACCGACCGGCGCCTCCTGGCGGCCATCGTCCAGAAGTTCGCCTCGGGACCCGTGGGCGGCGCCGCGCTGGCGGCCGTGCTGGGCGAGGAGGTGGAGACCATCGAGGATGTCTACGAGCCGTACCTGCTCCAGCTCGGTTTCCTGGATCGCACCCCACAGGGCCGCGTGGCCACCGAGCGCGCCCGCGAGCACCTTTCGAAGATGGGCTACGAGGTGCCGCCGCCACGGCGCATGGAGCGCATCGACCCGGGCCTCTGGGACGGCGTGACGACCGAGGGTCGGGTCGGGGGCGAGCCTGCCTGATGGCCACCGCCGGCCCGACTGCGGCCACCCGTCCGCTGGCCTACGAGATCATCGCCGCCGCCCCCGCCGACGGCTCCACGCGCGCTCGCCTGGGGCGCCTGACGACCGCGCGCGGCACGGTCGAGACGCCGCAGTTCATGCCCGTGGGCACCAACGCCACGGTCAAGGCGCTCGACCCCGACGACCTGCGCGAGGTGGGCGCCTCGATCATCCTCGGCAACACGTACCACCTCTACCTGCGGCCCGGCCACGAACGCATCGCACGGCTCGGTGGCCTGCACCGCTTCATGGGCTGGGATCGGCTCATCCTGACCGACTCGGGCGGCTTCCAGGTCGTCTCGCTGGCCGAGTTGCGGGCCATCGACGACGAGGGTGCCACCTTCCGCTCGCATCTCGACGGCTCCACGCACCGCTTCACGCCCGAGCTGTCGATCGCCGTGCAGGAGTCGCTCGGCGCGGACATCGCGGTCGCCTTGGACCAGCCCGTACCGCCGCACTCTTCGCGCCGCGAGCAAGTCGCCGAGGCCACCGAGCGTACCCACCGCTGGGCGGCACGCTCCCTCGCCGCCCACACGCGCGCCGACCAGGCCCTCTTCGGCATCATCCAGGGCGGCCTCGAGGCGGACCTGCGCGCCGAGTCGACGCGGGTCATCGCGGCCATGCCCTTCGACGGCCTGTGCATCGGCGGCCTCGCCGGGGACGAGACGCCCGAACAGCGCACGGCCGCGCTCGACGTGGTCGTGCCGCTGCTCGCCGATGACCCACGGCCACGCTACCTGATGGGCCTTGGCTCGCCGCTTGACATGCTCGAGGCGGTGCACCGCGGGGTCGACCTCTTCGACTCCGTGCTGCCGGCCCGGGTCGCCCGCAACGGCACCGTCTGGACAGAGGAGGGGCGGCTCAACCTGCGCAACGCCGCCTTCCTCGACGACCCGCGGCCGATCGAGGCGGGCTGCCGCTGCCGCGCCTGCCGGGGCTTCTCGCGGGCCTACCTGGCGCACCTCTTCCGGGCCGATGAGCTGCTCGCCTACCGCCTGGCGACTTGTCACAACCTGACCTTCACCCTAGACTTCATGGGGCGGATCCGGCACGCCATCGCGGCCGGGACGTTCCCCGAACTGGTGCGCGAGATGCGCGCGCGCCGCACTCTGATGGACCCAACCGAGCGCCTGGTGAGTGACAGCCAAGCTGGCGCGAAGTGAGGGTGAAGTACCTGTCGATGACGCCCGTCTACCCTGACGGCGCATCGTGGAGGCGAATGACGGATGGCATCGAAGGATCGCCCCCACCGCGAAGCGAAGAAGAAGCCGAAGGCCGCGGACCAGAAGCCCAAGCTCCAGTCCCTGCTCGACGCCCCGCCGATGTCCGTGGAGGTCATCAAGCCGAAGCGGAAGCCGCGCTGGGACGAGGAGGCCGAGGAGGCATAGGGCGCCACGGCCGGCCCTCGGTGACAGCCTTGGAGGAGTGACCAGGCGATGACGATCACGGGGACCGGCCAGGCGACCGGCGCAGGCAGCAACGGCGTGGAGAAGGCACAGGAGCGGGCGACGGGGGAGCGCACGCGCGCCGTGGACGCGGCCATCCTGGCCATCGAGAAGCAGTTCGGGCGCGGCTCGATCATGAAGCTCGGCTCGGCCGAGCGCCAGCAGGTCGACAGCATCCCGACCGGCTCCATCGCGCTCGACCTGGCGCTCGGCGTGGGCGGCATCCCGCGCGGGCGCGTGACCGAGATCTTCGGACCCGAGTCGTCGGGCAAGACGACGCTCTGCCAGCACGTCCTGGCCGAGGCGCAGCAACGCGGCGGCGTGGTCGCCTTCATCGACGTCGAGCACGCGCTCGACCCGGGCTACGCGCGCAACTGCGGCGTCAACGTCGACGAGCTGCTGGTGAGCCAGCCCGACACCGGCGAGCAGGCGCTCGAGATCACCGAGACCCTCATCCGCTCGGGCGGCGTGGACTGCGTCGTGGTCGACTCGGTCGCGGCGCTCGTCCCGCGCGCCGAGATCGAGGGCGAGATGGGCGACTCCTTCGTGGGCATCCAGGCGCGCCTCATGAGCCAAGCCCTGCGCAAGCTGACGGGCGCGGTGAGCCGCTCCAATACCGCCCTCATCTTCACCAACCAGCTGCGCGAGAAGATCGGTGTCATGTTCGGCAACCCCGAGACGACGCCCGGCGGCCGCGCGCTCAAGTTCTACGCCAGCGTGCGTCTCGACATCCGGCGCATCGAGACCATCAAGGCCGGCACCGACGCGGTCGGCAGCCGGGTGCGCGTGAAAGTCGTCAAGAACAAGGTCGCGCCGCCGTTCCGGGTGGCCGAGTTCGACGTCATGTACGGCGAGGGCATCTCCAAGACCGGGGGCCTGTTGGACGTGGGCGTCGCTTCGGGCGTGGTCACCAAGACGGGCGCCTGGTTCAACTACGGCGAGACGCGCCTGGGGCAGGGACGTGAGGCGGCCAAGGAGTTCCTCAAGCAGAACGCCGACCTGGCCGAGCGCATCGAGGCCGACATCCGGCGCGAGGTGGCGACCATCGCCGTGCCGGTCGAGGGCATCTCCGAGGCCGAGTGACGCCCGTCCGTGGCTGACCGGCGCGCGACCGCCGCTGCCCGCCGGGAGCGACGCGCCCAGGTCGACGATCCCGGCGTGGTGATGGAGGCAGCGGCTGCCTTCCTGGCCGTGCGCTCGCGCTCGGTGGCAGAGACGCGCCGGCGCCTGCGGCACCTGGGCTATCGCCAGGCCCTCGTGGAGCAGGTCCTGGAGCGCCTCGTGGAGATGGCCTATCTCGACGACGAGGCGTTCGCGCGCGCCTGGGTCGAGAGCCGCGACCGCGCCCGTCCGCGTGGCGCCTCGGCGCTACGCCGCGAGCTGGCGCTCAAGGGCGTGCCGCGCGAGACCGTGGAGGCCATCCTGGGCGAACGGGACGAGTGGGCCGGACGGGCCGCCCTCGTGACCGGCGCCGGGGATAGGGCCGGCGGCGTATCGGCCGACGAGGCCGCCGCGGGGCGTCTCCTCGAACGGCGCGGCGCCGCGCTCCTGCGCGAGACGGACGCCCGGCGTCGGCGCCAGCGTGCCTACGCGCTCCTCGCGCGCAGCGGCTTCGACCCCGAGGTGTGCCGCACGGCTGCTGCGGCCTGGCTGGCAGCGGCCGGCGACGTTACGGGCGGGCAGGGCGAGGAGGGCTGAACAGCCGAAGGCCCGGGCGGTGACCGGCCCGGGCCTCTGGCTCGATGCGCCCCGCTCGCCCGCCCCGTGTCGACGGGCGCGAGGTGCTGCTGTGGTGGCCGGCTAGGACCGGAGCCGCTGCGGTGCCGTCCAGGCGCCCCAGTTGCCGGCACGGTCGCGGCTGCGCACGCGGAACTCGAAGGTGCGGCCGGCGCGCAGGCTGAAGGTCGAGTAGCCGCGCACGGTGCTCGCGATCACGGTCCGCCAGGTGCCCCCGGGGCGCCGCTTCTGGACCTGGAAGGAGCGCAGCCCGGCGGTCAGCACGGAGAGGCGCACGTCGGCGCCCCACCAGCGCACCGTCACGCGGCGGTAGCGCGTGCCGTTCACGAGATACGTGCTGCCCCTGCTCGCGGATCGCATGCGCGCCAGCGGGCGGGTCCGATCGGGGCCCTTCAGGAAGACGGCGGTCCAGATCTTGCGACCATCGCCGTCCACGGCCAGGCCGATGCCCACGTAGTTGAAGTCGGCGCTCGTGAGGAGGCCGTAGTGGGAGGGCGAGTCGTGCCACTGCCGCGCGGCGCCCGCTGCGGACTCGGCCAGGGTGCCCCAGTAGTTGAAGGCGAGGTTCTCACCGGCGCCGTACCAGGTGATGCCCGCGGCGGTGATCAGGTCCCACGCCCAGCGGCCGTCAGGCTGCTGGTGGGCGAAATAGTCCTTGGCCGCCATGTCGTTCGAGCGCGCTCGGGCGATGACCGTCAGGCGTGGGTCGTGGCGCAACGCGACTCGCCCCACGGCGGCGCGCTGCTCGTTGATGAGCGCCAGCACGCGCTGCTCGGCCTGGGGGGCGGAGAGGTCGTCGGTCGCCGCTGCGGGGGCGGGCATTAGGGCGACCACCACCAGGGCGGCCAGGGCGACGGGCGAAAGGCGGCGGACGCGCTGCGGCATCGGGACGGTGCACTCCCCACTCGGTCGGGCCCGACACGGGGGACCCGATCTGCCTCCGAGTCTCAGGTCCGCGGCGGCGTCTTCCTATGGCCAGTCCGTCCCGTTCCCGCCCGCTCGATGGTCCGCCCGCCGCTGCGCCGAGGGTCATGGCCCGCTCGCCGGCCGTAACCTGACCTTGGTACCGCCGCCACCTTCGGGCGTCGCGGCAGCAGCGGGTTTGACGCCCTCGCCGGGCCGGGCTTACGCTTCCGGCTGGTATCGCATCCACCCTGCGCCGCGACAACCGCCGGGACGCCCGGCCAGCGGGACGGCGGCAGGGCTCATCCGAGCGGCCGCCCGGGGTGGCGGCCGAACGACGCCGTGACCGTCGCATGGCGCCGCTGAATTGCACAACCGACGCTTCCAGCCCGACAGGGCGGAGACGAACTGATGAGCGAGATCCTGTGGGTGGTGGCCGTCCTGGCGGCCATCGCCGGCGGCGCCGTCCTCGGCTTCATCGCCCGCGGCTTCTGGGCCGCCCAGGCGGTGAAGCATGCCCAGGAACGTGCCGGCCGCATCATCGCCGAGGCGCGCGCGCAGCAGAAGGACCTCATCCTGCAGGCCAAGGACGAGCAGGTCCGGCTGCAGCGAGAGGTCGAGGAGGAGGCTCGCGCCAAGCGCGCCGAGCTGAGCGCCTTCGAGCGCCGCCTGCTGCAGCGAGACGAGCAGCTCGACCAGCGCGCCGACATGCTCGAGCAGCGCGATCGGAAGCTCCTCGAGCGAGAGCGCGAGCTGGAGACCAGCCGCGAGGAGCTCTCGCGGGCCAAGGCGGAGCAGGTCGCAGCGCTCGAGCAGGTCAGCCTGATGAGCGCCGAGCAGGCCAAGGCCGCCCTGCTGGAGGCCGTACGCGAGGAGGCCGAGCACGACGCCGTCCGCCTTGCTCGGGCCATCGAGCGCAAGGCGCGCGAGGAAGCCGAGGACAAGGCGCGCGACGTGGTCGTGACCGCCATCCAGCGCGTCATGACCGACCACACGGCCGAGATGACGGTGACCGTCGTGCCGCTGCCCTCGGAGGAGATGAAGGGTCGCATCATCGGCCGCGAGGGCCGCAACATCCGCGCCCTCGAGCAGGCCACCGGCATCGACCTGATCATCGACGACACGCCCGAGTCGGTGCTCATCAGCGGTTTCGACCCAGTGCGCCGCGAGGTCGCCCGGATGGCGCTCACCCGGCTCATCCAGGACGGCCGCATCCATCCCGGGCGCATCGAGGAGGTCGTGGCCAAGGCGCGCGCCGAGGTCGACCTGGTCATCCGTCAGACCGGCGAGGCAGCCGCCTACGAGGCCGGCGTGCCGGGCCTGCCGCCGGAGATCATCAAGTTGCTCGGCCGCCTCAAGTACCGCACCTCCTACGGCCAGAACGTGCTGCGCCACAGCATCGAGACCAGCCAACTGGCAGCGATCATCGCGGCCGAGGTCGGCGCCGACATCCAGATCGCCAAGATGGGCGGGCTGCTGCACGACATCGGCAAGGCCGTGGACCACGAGATCGAGGGGCCGCACGCCGCCATCGGTGCGCAGATCGCGCAGCGCCACCAGCTGCCGATGCGCGTCGTGAACGGCATCGCGGCGCACCACCAGGAGGTCGAATACGCCTGCATCGAGGCGCCCATCGTGCAGATCGCGGACGCCATCAGCGCCAGCCGACCGGGCGCACGCGGCGAATCGATGGAGACCTACGTCAAGCGGCTCGAGGACCTGCAGGCCATCGCCTCGAGCTTCCAGGGGGTCGAGAAGTCGTTCGCCGTGCAGGCCGGGCGTGAGGTGCGCATCCTGGTGCGGCCCGAGGAGATCGACGACCTGGCTTCGATGCGCCTGGCGCGGGACATCGTCAAGAAGATCGAGGAATCGCTCACCTATCCGGGCCAGATCAAGGTCACGGTCATCCGCGAGACGCGGGCCGTGGAGTACGCCAAGTAGTCGCTCGGACGGACGTCCGGGAGGTCCAGGCGGCCGACCGGCTCGCCCCCGCCCCCGCGCGGGCAGGCCGCGGCGCGCTGCGCGTGCTGATGATCGGCGACATCATCGGCAAGCCCGGGCGCGTCGCCGTCGAGGGACTGCTGCCGGCGCTGCGCGAGGAGCGGGGCATCGACTTCGTGACCGCCAACGGCGAGAACGTCGCCGGCGGCATGGGTCTCACCGCCTCCACGGCAGCCTCGCTCTTCGCCGCCGGCGTCGATGTCATCACCAGCGGCAACCACATCTGGGACAAGCGCGAGATCTACCCCGAGCTGGAGCGCGAGGAGCGCATCCTGCGGCCGCTGAACTACGGCCAGTCGGGCGTGCCCGGGCGCGGCTGGGGCATCTTCCACGCGCTCGACGGTTCGGAGGTGGCCGTCGTCAACGTCCAGGGTCGCACGTACATGCAGCCCATCGAGAATCCCTTCACGACCATGGACGATCTGCTCGACGGGGGCGCGCAGGAGTTGCCGCCCGTGCGGCTGGTCGACTTCCACTGTGAGATCACCAGCGAGAAGAACGCCCTGGGGCTCTATCTCGACGGCCGGGTCAGTGCCGTCTGCGGCACGCACACGCACGTGGTCACGGCGGACGAGCGCATCCTGCCCCGCGGCACTGCGTACCTGACCGACATCGGCATGACCGGGCCGCTCTACTCGGTCATCGGCTTCGACCCCAAGACGGTCCTGCCGCGCTTCCTCAATGCGCTGCCGACGCGTTTCGAGGTCGGTGAGGGCCCGGTCGTTTTCAACGCCGTGCAGCTCGACCTGGATGCGGCGACCGGGCAGGCGCAGGCGGTCGAGCGCATCGCCCGTGTCGTGGACGTGTGACCAGCCCGGCACGCAACCGGATCGACCTGCACTGCCACACGACGCGGTCGGACGGGCTGCGCGCGCCGCGTGAGCTCTTCGCCGACATGACCTCCTGGGGTCTCGGCCTGGCGGCCATCACTGACCACGACACGCTCGAGGGCTACCGCGAGCTGCGTGACGCCGGCCTTGGAGCGGGGGAGGGGCCCGGCCCGCGGCTCATCGCGGCGGTCGAGATCAACAGCGTCAACGACGGCGAGCTGGGGCGTCGCCACGGCCTGGGCCGCGACGGCGCCGAGCTGCATATCCTGGGCTTCGGCGTGGACGCCGAGGACGAGGCCTTCGAGGCCGCCCTGCGCCAGCAACGCCAGGCGCGTGCGCTGCGTTTCGTGCGCATCGTCGATCGGCTGCGGGAGCTCGGCCGGCCCATCGACGAGGCCCTGGCGATGATGCCTGCCGGCGACGACGATGCCCTCGGTCGACCGCGTGCGGCGCGCGCTATGGTGCGCGCCGGCTACGTCACCTCCGTCGACGAGGCGTTCGATGCCTGGCTGGGACATGCACGCCCGGCCTATGTGCCGCGCGCCGGCCTCGACGCGCAGGGAGCCATCGCGGCCATCCGCGCCGCCGGCGGCGTGGCCGTGCTGGCGCACTCGCCCGCCGCGCCGGACCTGCCGGAGATGATCGGTCTGCTGCGCGATCGGGGTCTCGGCGGCCTCGAGGTCCACTACCGCGGCTGGCCCGCGCAGCGGGTGGCGGCGATGGCCGCCTATGCCGAGGCCGAGGACCTCGTGGCCACGGGAGGCAGCGACTACCATGGCGACCTGATGAGCTACGCGGCGGCGCAGGCCACGCTGCACGTGCCCGAGGAGGTCGGCGAGCGGCTGCTCGCGGCGATCGCCGCGGCGCGCGCGGCGCGCGCCAGCGCCTGACGGCCGCCGCAGCCCGATGAGCCTGCGCCAGCTGCCCGTCATCGACGCCGTGGCCCTCGCCGGCCCGCGCGCGGCGGCACGGCCGCCCGTGGCCGCGCCGGCGCCCCTGGCCGAGTTCGCCACGGAGGATGTGGCCCTGCCGCGCTTCCACGTCTGGACGCTGGGCTGCCAGATGAACCACTCCGACTCGGAGGAGATGGCCGGCGCGCTGCTGGTCGCCGGCTGTCGTGAGGCGGCGAGCCTCGAGGAGGCCGAGCTGATCGTCATCAACAGCTGCGCCATCCGGGAAGCTGCCGAGCAGAAGGTCATCGGGCGCATGGGAGCCCTGGCGCGACTCAAGCAGGCCGATCCGGGCCTGCGCGTCGTGCTCACGGGCTGCGCCGTCCGGGCCGACAACGCGGCCGAGCTGCGGCGCCGCTATCCGGCCGTGGACCTCTTCCTGCGGCCCGACGAGGAGCCTGACCTGGCGGCCCATCTCGGCCTGGCCAGCCCGACGGCATCGGGTCGCCTGGCGGCCGGAGCGCCCGCGGGCGCAGGGGCGGGGCGGGCCGCCGCGGGATCCGAGGCGCACTTCGCCCGCGTGGGGCGGTCCGTGGCGGCCACCGCCGACCGGCTGCCGGGCACACGCCGGGCGGCGGTGCGCCAGCGGCGTGTGGCGCGGCAGGGCGGCGCGCACGCCTGGCTGCCCATCATCTACGGCTGCGACAAGTCCTGCACCTACTGCATCGTGCCCTTCAGCCGCGGTCCGGAACGCAGCCGGCCTTTCGATGACGTCGTCGAGGAGGCACGCCAGCTGGCGGCGGCGGGCGTGCAGGAGGTGACCCTGCTCGGCCAGAACGTCAACTCCTACGGCCACGACCTGCCGCCTGAACCCCGCTTCGCCGACGTGAAGGCCGAGCGCAGCTTGGGCCGGCGCATCCCGCTCGACGGCCGGCCCGACATCGCCGCCGTGCTGCGTGCCATCGACGCCGTGCGCACGACCGACGGGCAGCCCGCCATCCCCCGCCTGCGCTTCGTCACCTCGCATCCCTGGGACCTGACCGACCGGCTCATCGAGGCCATGGCCGAGTGCCCGTCGGTCTGCGAGCACCTGCACCTGCCCGTCCAGTCGGGGGACGATGCCGTGCTGCGGCGGATGGGCCGCCAGTACACGGTCGAGGCATACCTGCGGCTGGTCGAGCGCGTCCGGGCTGCCATCTCGGGCCTCAGTCTGACCACGGACGTCATCGTCGGCTTCTGTGGCGAGACCGAGGCGCAGTTCGAGGCGACGCTGGCGCTGCTGCGCGAGGTCGGCTTCGACCAGGTCTTCGCGGCCGCCTTCTCGCCGCGGCCGGGGACGCCCGCCGCGCGGCTCCCCGACGACGTGCCGCGCGAGGAGAAGCGGCGTCGACTCAACCGGCTCCTTGCGCTGCAGGAGGCGATCTCGCAGGAGCGCAACCAGGCCTGGCTGGGGCGGGTCACGGAGGTGCTCGCGGACGAGGTGCGCCAGCCCCGCCGGCACGCGCACGACGTGGAGCAGCGGACGGACCGGGCGGCCACGGATGGTGCCGTACGCCTCGCGGGTCGCAACCGCGAGAATCGCCTGGTCCACTTCGACGGCCCGCCCGATCTGCTGGGCCGGCGCGTCGCCGTGCGCATCGAGCACGCCGGGCCGTACGCGCTGGCCGGGAGCGTGGCGGGCTGAGCGAGGCGAGCCCGCCGCTCATCCTCATCGCCGGCGCCACGGCGAGCGGCAAGACCGGTCTCTCGCTGGCCCTCGCCGAGGCCATCGCGGGCGATGGCCATCCGGCCGAGATCATCAGCGCCGACTCGCGCCTGGTCTACCGGGGCATGGACGTCGGCACGGCCAAGGTCACGCCGCCGGAGCGTGCCCGCGTGCCCCATCACGGGCTCGACCTGGTCGAGCCCGACGAGCCCTTCAGCGTGGCCGGCTTCGCCCGGCATGCTCGCGAGGCGCTGGCCGGCATCGGGCGTCGGCGCGGCGCGGCGCTGCTCACCGGCGGGACCGGGCTCTACCTGCGTGCCGTGGCGCGTGGCCTGCCGCTCGAGGAGAGCGGCAGCGATCCTGCGCTGCGCGCGGAGCTGGAGCTGCGGCTGGCCGCCGAGGGACCGGCGGCGCTGGTCGCGGAGCTGCGCCGCCTGGCGCCGACGACGGCGCAGCGGGTCGACCTGGCCAACCCGCGCCGCGTGGTGCGGGCGCTCGAGCGGGCCCATCTCGCCGGTGACGTGCCGCCCGGTCAGCCGCGGGGGTATCCGGGGCGCGTGCTCTGGCTCGGCCTGCGGGTCGAGCCCGCCGAGCTCGGCCAGCGCATCGCCGAGCGCGCTGCCGCGCAGTTCGGCGGCGGTCTGCTGGACGAGGCCGAGGCGCTGATGCGCCGCTTCCCGCGCGAGCTGCCCGCCTTCAGCGCCTTCGGCTATCGCGAGGCGATGGCCCATCTCTCGGGTGAGCTGACGCGCGACGGGGCGCTCGAGGTCACCGTCCGCCGCACGCGCGCCTATGCCCGTCGCCAGCGCACCTGGTTCCGCGCCGAGCCTGACATCCGCTGGCTGCCCGACGCTGCCGACCCGCTCGCCGCCGCGCTCGCGGAGGTGCGCGCCTTCCTGGCGGATGCCTGAGCCCAGAGGTGCGCGGTCAGGCGGGGCCGTCCCGCGGCGCCCCTTCACGGTGCCCGGCTATGCTGCGGGCGACATGGCACGCCAGCGTTTCGTGGAGCTCACGCCGCCCGTGGAGAAGGCCTTCCTGGTGGCCGTGGACACCGGCGCGGACCGGGGCTGGACGGCCGCCGAGTCGCTCGATGAGCTGGCTGCGCTGGCCACCACGGCCGGCGCGGAGGTCGTCGGCGCGGAGTGGCAGAACCGCCGCCACATCGACCCCAACTGGTACCTGGGCAAGGGCAAGGCCGAGGAGTTGGTCCAGGCCCGCGACGAGACCGGCTTCACGCTGCTCGTCGCGGACGACGAGCTTTCGCCGAACCAGCAGAAGGCACTCGAGAGCCTGCTCAAGGTCAAGGTGCTCGATCGGAGCGGCCTCATCCTCGACATCTTCGCCCAGCACGCGCAGACGCATGAGGGTCGTCTGCAGGTCGAGCTCGCCCAGCTCGAGTACCAGCTGCCACGCCTGACGCGCCTCTGGACGCATCTCTCCCGCACCGGCGGCGGCATCGGCACCCGCGGACCGGGCGAGACCCAGCTGGAGACGGACCGGCGCGTCATCCGCGAGCGCATCAAGAAGCTCAAGGAGCGCGTCGAGCACGTGCGCCGCCAGCGCGACACGGCGGCCCGTTCACGCGACCGGCGGCTCGTGCCGACGGTGGCCATCGTGGGCTACACCAATGCCGGCAAATCGACCATGCTCAACGCGCTCGTCGGCTCGACCGTGGCGCGCGCGGAGGACCGCCTCTTCGCCACGCTCGACCCGACCAGCCGAGCGGTCAAGCTCGGAGAGGGGCAGTCGGCCATCGTGACCGACACGGTCGGCTTCATCCACAAGCTGCCGCACCAGCTGGTGGATGCTTTCCGGGCCACGCTCGAGGAGGTCACCCGGGCGGACGTGCTGCTCGAGGTGAGCGACGCCTTCGATCCCCACCTGGCCGAGCACCGGGCGACGGTGCAGCAGGTGCTCGACGAACTGGGCGCGGGCGCCAAGCCGCGCCTCGTCGCCTACAACAAGGCGGACCTGCTCGAGCCGGCGGCCTGGACCGGGGATGGGCCGGCACCATCGGTGGGGGAGGGGGTGCTCGTCTCGGCCCTCACGGGGTACGGCCTGGACACCCTGCGCACGCGCCTGGCGGCGGTCCTGGCGGAACTCTGGGAGGAGGTGGACGTGGCCGTGCCGTACGCCGCCGGGGAGCTGCTGGCCCGCGTCCGCGAGCGCGGCACCGTGGAGATCAGCTACCGCGGCCGCGACGTGCGCGTGCGCGGTCGGGTGGTACCCTCGCTGGCCGGCGAGTTGCGCGCCGCGCACGCCGCCTGGCAGCGCGCCGAGCGCAACGGCCAGCGTCCCGACGTCCCGTCGGACGCCGAGCTCGAGCGGGTCGCCGACGAGTCGTCGTGAGCGCTGACGAGCCGATCTCCGTCGACTGCCGGCCCGACGCGGCCGGCTGGACCTGCTTCGTCTCGGTGGGGGAGGGACCCTCGGCGACGCACCACCAGGTTCGTGTGATGGTCGAGCACCTCGATCGCTACCTGCCCGGCTCGACCGATCCCGAGCCGCTGGTGCGCGAGTCATTCACCTTCCTGCTGGAGCGCGAGCCGAAGAGCGCCATCCTGCACGAGTTCGGCATCCTCGACATCGGACGCTACTTCCCTGACTACGAGGTGGTCATCCGCCAGCGACTGACAGGTCGGACGACCTGAACGCAGCTGCGCGCCCCCCGACGCGGCTGGCCCTGGTGGCTGTCCTGTCACTCGTGACGGTCGCCTGCGGCTCGACGCCGACCCCCGCACTACCGAGCCAGAGCTCGCCACCGCACGGCCTGTGCGCCCTGGCCGACCTGGCAACGACTGCGGGGCGGCTACAGGGCGCCGGCGGCCAGATCGTCGGCTTCCTGGTCCTTGCCAACAGCAGCGACCGGCCGTGTGCCCTCCTGGGCTTCCCCGAACTGGAGATCGCCGCGGACGGCGTCGTCGTCGGTGAGCCGAGACAGGCGTCGGAAGCGCCACGCCCCGTTCTGCTTCCGGCCCTGGGCCCACCGCCGATGGCGGAGGGCGCCCGTCGCGGTCAGGCCACGGTCAGGTTCCTCTTCGGCAATTGGTGTCGGCCCCAGCCGCCCGCCGAGCTCGTCATCAAGCTCGGCCTTCCGGAGAGCAGTGAGCGCGCCACGCTCCGTGCTCCGCTGGTGAGCCCGCCTCGCTGCGACGACCCCGGGGCGCCGCCGTCCCTCTCGGTCTGGCCGTTCGAGGTAGTGGAGCCGTGATCGGTCCGGAGCCCCTCAGGCTTCCAACAACCACTTCCGATAAGGGAAGTTATGTAACCTTCAGGCTAGGTCGACGGCGGTGATGGTCTGGATGAGCCGGCCAGCCCCGCGAGCCAGCCGAGCGTCCTGCGTCAGCAGCGGGCAGCTGGCCAGCTTTGCGGTGGCGACGTACTCGGCGTCATAGGTTTTCGCCCAGCCGAGGCTGTCGGCGACCCGCCACGCCCCAATCGGCAGGCTGGGGTCGTCGAAACGCTCGATCGGGAGCTGTCGCAGGCGGTCGAGCGCCTCGGCCGCAAGAGCCCGCTCGAGGTCGCCCCGCCAGACGGCTTCGTGCAGCACCGAGGTCACCTCGGACCAGAGCAGCGCGGGGGCAAGAAAGCGTCGTCCCTGGTCAGGAAGTGAGGCTCCGGCGAGGCAGGCCGCAAGGGCAGCGCTGGCATCGATGACGATGACGTCAGCGTCCGGCACGAGATCGTCTCAACCAGGCGACCACGTTCGGCATCGCCTCCCCTGTCGTGGTGCGGCGCCAGGCCGCCGGCAGGGGCAGCATCTCGTCACCGGTGAGCGCGTCCAGGTCAGCCTCGTCGATGACGTGCTGGGTGCCCACCTTGCTCGCGCGCAGGCGCCCGCTGCGGATCCAGCGACGGATGGTCTCTGGGTCACGGTGGAGACGGCGGGCGGCCTCGGGCACGGTCAGCACCCGCGTAGCATACTACTACTTGTCAGAGCCGCGCACACTCTGCCCGTCAGGCGGCTGGCCCTGGATCCTTCCCAGCGTCGACGCCGCGCCGTTGCGCTTGGAACGGGTTCCGGAGGGCGAGTCCGACGGCGGCGAGGCCAAGCAGGCCGATCAGCGCGACCCAGGCGAAGTACGGAAGAGGCCCAAGGTCGGGGGCACGCGCGCCCGATGCCGCCGGTTGGACGCTGAGCAGGATGAGTGCGGTCATGAGCCAGGCGATGGCCGCGACGACGATCGCTGGCGAACTCATCCTACCGGCGCGGTCACCAGCACGTGACACGACGATCAGCGCGGCCGTGATTTGATACCAACCAAGAGATCCGAAGTACACGAGCGCTGCAAAGGCGCCGGTGCTTAGCCACGATAGCGCCAACAGGATCCGTGCGTGGTGGACCTGCCGAGCCACGAAGGCTGATGCGCCGCAAGCTGCCAAGCCCAGACCGACGGTCCAGAGCACAAGACCTGGCGTCCAAGACAGCATGTTCGCCCAGATCGGCCGACCGTCCAGCAGCACCGAGAGCGGGGTCAACAGCACCAGGGCCGGCCATGCGATCGCGCGGTGCGTGCTCAATCTGTGATCCACCACGATGCCGACTGGCGCGTGCCATGGGACTATGTCTGGCCCGCGTGGTCTCCGCTGCGAAGGATAGCCAGTCCCTTCGCGCCGTTCACGGCCCCGCCGGTCCCGGGCTCGGCGCCCTCAGGCGACCGGGGCGGTCAGCCGGGCCAGCAGCTCGTCGAGGCGCTCGTTGCCTTCGCGCACGCCGCGCTCCATGCCGGCCTCGACCATCGCGTCGCGGTCCTCGACCGACTGGAAGACCGAATGGCTGCGCACCAGCGTGCGGCCTTCGCGCTCCTCGAACGTGAGCGAGTCGAGCGAGACATGGCCGGGCGTCCCCTCGTACTCGAAGGTCTGTGTGATGCCCTCCACGGACGGGGTGCCGTGGAAGACCCCATGGAAGCCGTACTCGGTGCCGTCGGTGTCGGTGTGCACGTAGCGATACGCACCGCCGTGGCGGGCCTCGAGCTGCTCCACGCGCATGGTCAAGCGCCGCGGCCCCAGCCATTGCACGAGCAGCTCGGGCTCGGTGTAGGCGCGCAGGAGCAGCTCGGGCGGAGCGTCGAATTCGCGCTCCATGTCCACGTAGGGCAGCCCCGGCTCCGCGGTGATCCTGGTGGTGTCCATGGTCACTCCCCTTCCCTGCTGTCGTCGGCCAGGTGGCCGCTGGTGGCTGGTGTCTGGAGGCGCACGAGCAGTTCGTCCAGCCGCTCGTGGCTCTCCTGCCAGAACTCCCGGTAGCGCGCGAGCCAGTCGCTCGCGTCACGCAGCGGCTCGCCCTCGAGGTGGCTGAGACGCCTCGTCGCCTCGCGGCGGCGCGAGATGAGCCCTGCCCGTTCGAGCACCTTGAGGTGCTTCGAGATCGCCGGCTGCGAGACCGGGAATGCCCCGGCCAGCTGCGTCACCGTCAGGTCGCCCTCCGTCAGGCGAGCCAGGATGGCGCGCCGGGTCGGGTCGGCCAGGGCCCCGAAGACTGCATTGAGCTGTTCGGTCGGCATATATAACCGAGAGGTTATGCTTACTCGCGTATTGAAGCGCCCCGGGCATTAGGTTGTCAAGAGCGCGAGCTGCGTCGGTCCGGAGGTGCCACCGGCTGGGCGAGCCCTTGCGGGCGGTGGGATGATGCGCGCATGGTCGAGTACGGCAACGCCGGTCGGGTCGCGAACGAGGCCACGGGTGGGGGCGGCTCCGGCAGGGTCGGCGCGGGCGGCTCGCCCATGGACCTCATCAGCGACGCCGTCGATCGGGTCGCCTCGCTGCCGCCGGAACAGCTCATCCTGTTCGCGGTCGTGGCCCTGGTCGGCCTCTTCATCTTCCGGCGCGCTGTCTGACGCCGGCGTCACGGCTCGGCGGTCGGGCGCGCGGGCCGCGGCGGTCGGGCGTCCTGCACTCGGGCGGTCGTTCCCTGGGCCGGATTTGCATCCAACGCATCGGATCGACCGATTCGCGCTCCCATGTT
>DASSPM010000057.1:0-8723 GCA_035699625.1 Candidatus Limnocylindrales bacterium
CGCTCACGGAAGAGGCCGCTGGCGGCGGCCTCGATCTGGCTGCGGCGGGTCTCGAGGGTCGTGGCGCGGTCTCCCTAACGAACGATCGTTAGGGAGTATAGCGCGGGCGGTGCGACCGCTCGCGGACAGCCAGGGCAGGCGCACTGCTCAGCGAGCCGCGCCCACCGCCTCTCGCACCAGCAGCGGCTTGACCTGGAGGGCGAGCCGCTCGAGCGTCTCGTCGTCGTAGGGCGCCGGCGAGTCGAAGTAGATGTGCCGGAAGCCGAGCTCGAGGTAGGGCGCGAAGCGCTCGGCGATCTGCTCGGGCGTGCCTGCCTTGCCGGGGCCCTCCCAGCCGCCGTTGCGGCGACCGATCTCGGCGGCCACGCGGCGCGCCTCGGCTTCGCTGTCGCGCACGACCACCGCGCCACCCTGCAGCGTGCGCTCGATCTCGGCCTGGTCGCGGCCGACCCGCTCGCACCAGCGGCGCAGCACCTGGTCCTTGTGCCGCACCTGGTCGGGCGAGCCGCCGATGTTCCAGGCGTCCGCGAAGCGGGCCACGGTGTGTAGCGTCTTCTTCTCGCCGCCGCCGCCGATGAGGATGGGCAGGTGGCGCTGGACGGGCGGCGGGTCGTTGCGCACCCGGCGCGCCGAGTAGACCTCGCCCCGCGCCGTGGGCTCCTCGCCGCGGAGCATGCCGCGCATCAGCTCGACCGCCTCGTCGAGCCGGTCGAGGCGCTCACCGAAGCCGGAGCCGAAGTCGAGCCCGAAGGCCTCGTGCTCCCGCTCGAACCATGCGCCGCCGATGCCGAGCACCATCCGGCCGCGGCTCATGTGGTCGAGCGTGGTGACCATCTTGGCCGTCAGCGCCGGGTTGCGGAAGGTGTTGGCGCCGACCATCAGGCCGAGCGTGACCCGCTGCGTCGCGCAGGCCCAGCCGGCGAGCGTCAGGTAGCCCTCGAAGATCGGACCGCGCCAGTCGCCGACGATGGGATAGAGGTGATCCCAGGTCCAGAGCGAGTCGTAGCCGAGCTGATCGACACGCCGGCCGACGCGCTCGAGTGAGGGCCAATCGGTGTATTGGGGCCAGGCCAGGATGCCCAGCTTCAGGTCGTCGCCCATGCTCTCCTCCGCTGCTCTCGTCCGCGTGCGGGCCCCCTCCAGCGCAGTCTGCCCCGGCAGGCCCTGCCCGTGCAGTCCGCGCGACGAACGCCGGGTTGCAAACGGGTGACACGGCAGGCGCTACGCTCCGACCGTGGTTCGCTCGCGACTGACCATCCAGGCCATCGACCTGCACACGGGTGGCGAGCCGCTGCGCCTCATCACGGCCGGCTTCCCGCCCGTGCCGCGGGCGCCCATCCTGGAACGGCGCCGCTGGGTGAAGGAGCATGCCGACGAGGTCCGGCGCGTGGCCATGTACGAGCCGCGCGGCCATCGCGACATGTACGGCGCCCTGCTGCTGCCGCCCTTCCGCGAGGACGCCGACCTGGCCGTGCTCTTCATGCACAACGAGGGCTACAGCACGATGTGCGGCCACGGCGTCATCGCCATCGGCACGGCGCTCGTCGAGGAGGGCCTCTTCCCGGCGAGCGAGCCCGAGACGACGATCCGCCTCGAGGTTCCGGCGGGCCTGGTCACGGCCAGCGTGGCCACGCAGCGCACGCCCGGCGGGGCGATGGTGGTGTCCGGCGTCCGCTTCCGGAACGTGCCCTCCTACCTCGCCGCGCGCGATGTCGCGCTGCGGCCCGATGGGCTGACGCTGGCCGGGCCCGCCGCGGAGCGGGGGGCGCTCTCCGTCGACCTCGCCTTCGGCGGCGCCTACTACGGCGTCGTGGACGCTGCCGAGCTCGGCCTGCGCGTGGTGCCCGAGCAGGTCGAGGCGCTGACCCGCGCCGGGGCCGCCATCACCAGCCTGCTCCGACGCGACCACTCGCCGAGTCACCCGACGGACCCGGACCTGGGCTTCGTCTACGGCACGATCATCGTCGACCGTGACCCGGCGAGCGCGCCTGACGGCAGGGCCACGGACGCCGACCTGCGCAACGTGACCGTTTTCGCGGAGGCGGAGGTCGACCGGTCGCCCTGCGGCTCGGGCACCAGTGCGCTGCTGGCGCGGGCCTTCGCTCGGGACGAGCTACGGATCGGCGCCGGCGTGCGCAACGCCAGCATCACGGGCGCCGTCTTCGAGGGCCGCCTCGAGGGCGAGACCCGCCTCGGCGACCAGCCGGCGGTGGTCACGAGCGTCGCCGGCACGGCACACCTGACCGGCTACCTCACGCTCGTCGTCGACGAGCGCGACCCGCTCGGCGGCGGCTTCCTGCTGCGCTGACGGGAGCGGCCGGCGCCTGGACCGGAGCGACGGGCGGCGCCGGCGCCGCCGCGAGCGCCGGCTTGCGTCCCCAGGCCTGCACCAGCGGCGCCCGCCAGTCCAGCGCCGCGTCCGGCAGGGCCGCGATGCGCCGGCGTGCCTCCTCCTCGAGCCGGACCCGCTGCGCCGCGTCCAGGATGGCCAGCAGTTCGCCCTCGTCGTAGAGCTTGTAGGCCAGGTACTCGTCGCGCTGCCAGTGATGCAGGAGCGCCTCTTGCGTGGCGCGCACGGCACGGAAGCCGGCGCGCCGGAGCTGTGCCGCGGCCGCCCCGACGGAGACGAGGTCCCCGGCACGCAGGTCGTCCTCCGGCTCGGGCTCCTCCACCTCCAGGTCGAGCACGGCCTCGTCGAAGGCCTCGGACGGTGCGAAGGGCGGGCTCTCCCCCGCCGGCGCCAGCCAGGTCACGTAACCCAGGATGCCGTCCGGCCGCAGCACGCGGAGGAGCTCGCGCAGCGCCGCCGAACGGTCCGGCACGAGCTGAAGGACGAAGGCCGAGAGAGCGATGTCGACGGTGTCCGAGGCGAGTCCGGTGGCCTCCGCGTCGGCCTGCAGCCAGCGGACGCGCGCCCGCTGGTCTGCGGTCAGCAGCTCGCGCGAGAGCTCCTCGGCCACGGCCAGCATGCCCGCCGATGCATCGAGCCCGGCCACCTCGAGCTCCGGCCAGCGCCGCACGGCCGCCCGCGCCAGCGGGCCGGTGCCCGTGCCCACGTCGAGCAGCAGCGCCTGACGGCCCGCCGCCCGCGCGTGCGCGATGGCAGCCGCGATCGGGCCCGCCGCGGCCTCGAGGAGCCGGATGCCGGCCGGCTCGATGACCGGCGCCCAGTGGCGCAGATAGTCGCGCGCGAAGCGGTCGTAGCGCTCGGTGGTGGCATTCGTATTCGGCTGGGCGGCCATGGCCCTATCGTTGCATGGGCATGGATCGCTCTGCCTTGCGCGCGCTCACCTTCGACTGCTACGGCACGCTGGTGGACTGGGAGGGCGGCGCGGCTTCCTTCCTCTACGCCGCCGCGCGGCGCGCCGGCGTGACCGAACCGCCCGCAGGCGATGCCCTGCGCGAGCGGTGGGAGGGCCTGCAGTTCTCGCTCATCCAGGGTCCGTGGCGCCCCTACCGGGAGGTGCTCGCGGAGAGCCTGGCTGCGCTCGCCGCCGAGGCGGGCTGGTCGCTGGTGCCCGGCGAGGCGGCGGCTTTCGTGGAGGCGATGCGCACCTGGCAGCCCTTCCCCGACACGAGGCCGGCATTGCTCGCGGCGCGCCGGGCCGGCTTGCGGCTGGCCATCGTCTCCAACACCGACGACGACATCATCAGCCATACCCTGCGCCAGATCGGGCTGCCCGTCGACCTGGTGGTGACGGCCGAGGAGGCGGGCGCCTACAAGCCCGCCGAGGCCCCCTTCCGCCTCGCCCTCGAGCGTCTCGGGGAGCCGCCCGAGCGGGTGCTCCACGTGGCCTTCGGCTTCCGCTACGACATCGGGCCTGCCCGCCGCCTGGGCTTCCGCACCGCCTGGGTCAACCGCCATCGCGAGGCGCAGCCGGAGGGAGCAGCGCCCGACCTCGAGTGGCCCGATCTCTGGTCCCTGGCCGCCTTCGCCGGCGGGGCTCAACCGCCAGGACGGCCCTCGACGCGGTAGACGGCGCCCTCGAAGTCCATCACGTAGACCTCGCCCACCTCGTCCTCGCCGAACGAGACGAGGTAGCGGCCGCTTTCCAGGAGGAGCACCTTCTCGGCCGATCCGTCGCGGCCGTCCGCCGCGCGGAAGCCCCAGATGCGGCCGTTGGCCGCGTCGCCGAAGAGGTAGACGCCGCGCAGCGCCGGCCACTCGGGTCCGTGGTAGACGTAGCCGCCGGTGACGATCGAACCCTCCGAGCGGCCGTAGGCCAGGACCGGCCCGGTCACGCCCTCCGGCGGGCACGGTCCAGCCTGGCGGCAGTCGTCGCCCTCCATGATGTCCCAGCCGAAGTCGAGGCCCCGGCTGCCCGCGGGAGCGAGGTCGATCTCCTCGAAGGTCGTGGCGCCCACGTCCCCCATCCAGAGGTCGCCTGTCTGGCGGTCGAACGACATCCGCCACGGATTGCGCAGACCGGCGTGCAGGATCTCCGGCCGGACGCCCTGACGCCCGATGAAGGGGTTGTCTGGTGGCATGGCGTAGGGCCGCGCACCATCCACGTCGATGCGCAGCACCTTGCCCAGCAGCGTGTCCAGGCGGCGGCCGTTGCGCGAGTTGCCGCCGCCGCCGTCGCCGGTGGCGACGTGCAGCATGCCCTCGGGCCCGAAGCCGATCCAGCCGCCGTTGTGGTTGGCGGCCGGCTGCGGGATGCGCAGGATGATCCGCTCGCCGCCGGGGTCGGGGCGTCCCGAGGCGGGCTCCGCGACGGTGAACTCGGAGACGACCGTGTCGCCCTGTGCGTCGGCGTAGTCGACGAAGAGGCGGCCGTTCTCGGAGAAGCGCGGGTGGAAGGCGAGGCCCAGCAGGCCACGCTCGCCGCCGCTGCTGATGCGGTCGCTGATGTCGAGGTAGGGCTCGTCGAGCAGGTCACCCTCGAGGAGGAGCGTGCGCACCCAGCCGTCCCGCTCGACCACGAGGCGCCGCCCGCTGCCGTCGCCGGCGTGCGTCAGGAAGAGCGGCTCCTGCACGCCGACGGCGATGCGCACCAGGCGCACGGCGATCTCGCCCGGACGCAGCGGGCCCGCCGCCGTGGCCGACGGGCTGCCGGCCGGCGAAGCGGTCGGCGTGGTCGGGCTCGTCGGCGTGGCGGTGGCGGAGGCGCCGTGCGTGCCGAGCGGCGTCGGCGAGGGAGTCACGGCACAAGCGGCAACGATGGCTGCGGCGAGGAGCGCCCGGAGCCCGGCGGACCGCCAGCGCCTCACGGGAGCGACTCGGCGATGGGCAGCACGCGCTCCAGCGGCAGCGCCGACTCGAGGCGGTAGAAGATGCCGTCGCGCTCCCAGACGAGCACGTCGCCCACGAGGCGCACGGTCTCCTCCATGCGCCCGGCGCCCGGCACGTCGATGAGCAGCACGTGCGGCCGCCCGGTGATCCAGAGGGCGGCCCCGCCGCGCACGACCGTCCACTGCACGTCCGTCTCGCCGCTGACCAGCTTCTTGAGCAGTGCCGGGTCGAGGCGGGCAGGCGACGCCGTCAGCACGAGGCCCGCGTCGCTCCCCGGCAGCACCGCCGGCCGTTCCGGCGTCGCCCGCCAGACGAATGCGACGAGGCCGCCCGGCAGGCGCTCACTGCGATAGACCGCGTCGGGCGGACCCAGGCCGGCGATGGTCGGGAGGCGCAGCTCGAAGCCCGCCAGACGGCGGGCCTCCTCCAGCGTCATCCGCCGACCCAGCCCGAGGCTCGCGCCGATGGCACCACCGCTCGTCGGGGATGCGGTGGCCGGCACGGTGGGCAGCGTCTCGACGAAGAGGACGCGCAGCGGGCCCAGCACGTAGCCGGCGGCCAGCACGACACCGGCCAGCAGCAGCGACGCGCCCACGGCCAGCAGCGTGCTGCGGCGGAGGCGGAACGCCCCATCCAGCTCGTACCAGCGAGGGGGGCGCAGCCCGGCATCCTCGATGCGGGCGACGACGGGAGCGGCCAGCGTGGGCGTGGGCGGGAAGGCCTCGCTCGCCATGGCGGCGAGCTCCTGCTCGAGTCGGTCGATCATGGGCCCGCTCATGGTGCACGCTCGCCGGCGGCGTCGTCCACGGCCGCCGCGTCGGCCACCAGCTGCCCCCGCAGGCGGGCCATGGCGCGCGAGAGGCGCGACTTGACGGTGCCCCGCGGGCGGTCCAGCGCGGCCGCCATCTCGGCCTCGTCGAGGTCGAGGAACCAGCGCATGCCGATGACCAGCCGATCCTCCTCCGAGAGCCGCCCGAGCGCCGCCAGCAGTGCAGCGCGGCGCTCGGCGCCGAGCGCCGCCTCCTCCGGTGACGGTTCCGGCAGTGGCGCGGAGAGCGTCGCAGCGCGCTCCGCCAGCGCCGCGCGGCGGCCCGCGGTGCGGCGCCGGTTGCGGGCCTCGTTGGCCACGATGCGCAGCAGCCACGGCCGGAAGGGCGCGCCCGCCCGGAAGCGGCCGAGCGCCCGGTAGGCCTTCACGAAGCCGTCCTGGGCGGCATCCTCCGCCTCCGCCGCGGAACGCGTGATGAGGTAGGCCGTGCGGAAGGCGACCGTCTCGTGGCGGCGCACCAGGTCTCCGTAGGCCGTGCTGTCTCCATGCCGTGCTCGCGCGACGAGCTCGCCGTCCTCCAGCGCCGACCTCCCTGGTCGGTCCTGTCCGGGTTACACCGCCCGGGCATCGCGGGTTCCGACCACGGCCAACGCTAGCCGGAATCGCGAGACCCGGCGATCGCTCGCCGGGTCTCGTGGCTCCGTGTCGCCCCGCCCGCCGGGTCGGCGGGCGGCCGGACTAGCGCCGGCGGCTCGAGAAGCAGTCGTCGCAGAAGACGGGCTTGCCGCTCGTCGGGCGGAAGGGCACCTGGGCCTCCTTGCCGCAGTTGGAGCAGGTCGCCGCGAACATCTCGCGCGGACCCCGGCGGAAGCCGCCGTCCCCGCCGCCGTAGCCGCTGTCGCCGTAACCACCGCCGCCGTAGCTGCGGCCGGCACCGGCACCGGCATACGACTCCGAGCCCTGTCGGGCAGCCTTGCGGCTGGCGCGGCAGGAGGCGCAGCGACGCGGCTCCGAGAACTGGCGATCCGCGTAGAACTGCTGCTCGCTCGAAGTGAAGGTGAATTCCTGACCACAGTCGGCACAGGTCAGGACGCGATCCGTGAACAAAACAAGACTCCTCTCGTGCCGGCTCCCGCGACCTGTTCTCGCGGGAACCGTGAGAGGAGTGATCGTGTGCCGGTCTATCCAGCCCCCGAATGGGGCGTTGCTGCGCGCATCGTAGCGCATCCCGCCCGAAGCGCAAGCAGGACTTCAGGGTGCGTCCACCAGGCGGTAGGCGATGCGCTGCCCTGCCTCGAAGCGGAAGTGCACCTCGATGGGGCTGGCGCTGACCATGTGCTCACGCAGGTGGGCGGCAGGGAAGGCGCCGCCGCCCAGGTCGAGCTGGCCGACGCTGAAGTCGAGCCGCTCTCCCTCGTCGGTGCGCAGGGCGAAGGCGGTCACAGTGGCTGGGTCCGTGCCCTGGACCTCGATGACGATGCCGCGCACGCTGCGCTCGTCGCGCCCGCAGCCGAGCACGGCCAGGACGAGCAGGACGAGGACGACCGCGCGACCTGCCGGCCCGCGCACCAGTGCGCTCATGCGGGGCCGACCTCGGCCGGCCGCCCGAGCGATCCAGCCGCCGGATCGTGCCTCCGGGCAGGTGGGCGCTCCAGCAGCGCCACCAGCGCGGCCAGGCCGCAGGCGACGACCCCGATGAGCAGGGCCGGCTCGAAGCCGAAGAGGGCCACCAGCGGCGCAGCGCCGAGGCTGCCCAGCGCGATGGCCAGGGAGAAGGCGACCGAATAGAGAGCGAACGCGCTGCCCCGGTCGGCGGCGTCGCTGCGGTTGGTCAGGTCGAGCGCCAGGGGCGGCAGCACGAGCGCGCCGCCGGCGCCCGTGCCCAGGCCTGAAAGGATCAGCAGCGGCGTCGTCGGCGGCAGGAAGAGAAGCGTCAGCGAGGCGAGCGTGACGCTGATGCCGCCCACCACGAGCCAGCGGCTGCCGACGCGACCGGCAAGGTAGCCGCCCGGCACGCGCAGCAGCAGCAGCGCCACGGCATCGGCGGTGAAGAAGAGGCCCACGTCCGCGCCCGCCGCCTCGGCCCGCTGGGGCAGGTAGCCGGTCACCACCCCCCAGTGGCCGACGAAGAGGAGGGCGATGGCCAGGGGCGCCGCCCAGGTCGAGCGCCAGGCAGGGCGGAAGGTGCGACCGCCCGTGGCGCGCGCGACGAGCTGTTCCTCGACCAGCCTGAAGGTGCCGATGAGGCCGATGCCAGCCAGCACCGAGACCACCGTCACGGCCGCCACGAGGCGGATCGAGCCGGCATCGAGGAGCCACAGCGAGAGCGGTGGTGAGGCCGCCAGCGAGATGTTGGCGGCCATGCCGACGAAGGCCAGGGCGGCGCCCAGGCGGGGCCCGCTGACGAGGGCCGGCACCAGGGTCATGGCGGCCGGCAGGCAGGCGGCGATGCCGATGCCCTGCAGGAGCCGGACGGCGACGAGCGGCGCCAGGGCGCCGCCGGGCTCTGCCAGGCCGAGCGCCAGCGCCACCGCGCCGGCGAGGAAGGCGAGCGAGCCGCCCAGGAAGACGACACGCCCGCCGAAGCGGTCGATGAGCCCGCCCGAGACGAAGGCGGCGACGATCTGCATCAGCGCCGCGGTGCCCATGATGGCGCCGATCTCCGCGTCGCCGCGGCCGGCGTCGAGCATGGCCAGCGGCAGCGAGGCGATGAAGGCG
>DASSPM010000058.1:0-69186 GCA_035699625.1 Candidatus Limnocylindrales bacterium
CAGGCCCGCCTCGGGCAGCCCGAAGGCCAGCGCGCCGACCGCCTGCGCTCCGCCGGCGACGACCAGGGCATCGACCTCCAGCAGCCCGGCGCAGCCGAGGAGGACGGCCGATGGGCGGCCGTCGGGCCCTGCCGGCGTGGCCACGACCAGGCTGCCCACGCCCGCGACGCGTGCCGGCACGGCGCACATCACGAGCGACGAGGGATAGGCCGCCGAGCCGCCCGGGACGTAGGCGCCCACCCGCGAGAGGGGCGTCCAGCGGCGCTCGATCTCGATGCCCGGCGCGACCACGGTGCGCGTCGTGCGCGGCAGCTGCGGCTGGTGGAAGCGGCGGACGTGCTCGATCATCGTCTCCAGCGCGGCCCGCAGGTCGCGCGGCAGGGCGTCCCGCGCCGCCCGCAGGTCGGCCGGGTCGGCCAGCAGCCGCCCATCGGCCGAACCGCCGCCGTGGGCCTCGTTCGCCTCGCGCACGGCGGCATCGCCGCGCCGGCGCACGTCGTCGAGGATGCGGCGTGCGGCCTCGCGCGCGGCGGCGTCCGGCACCGCCCCGCGGCGCACCAGCCGGGCGATCTCGGCGGCGACCTCGGGCTCGGCGGCCCGCGCCAGGTCGAGGCGGCGCAGCAGGCTCACGGCACGATCTTCTCGATGGGCAGCACCAGGATGCCCGAGGCGCCCGCGGCCCGCAGTCGGGGCAGCAGGGCCCAGACGTCGTCGGCGCCGACGACCGAGTGGAGAGCGATCATGCCCTCGTGCGCCAGGGGGATGACCGAGGGCGACTCGAGGCCGGGCAGGAGCGCCTCGAGCTCGGCCAGGCGGCTGGCCGGCGCGTTCATCATGAGGTACTTGCGCGAGCGCGCCGCGACCACGGCGCTGAGCATCGTGTCGAGTCCATCGATGGTCTCCGCCCGGCGCAGGCGCGCCGCCGGGTTGGCGATGAGCGTCGCCTCCGACTCGAGCACCGGGGCGACCTCGCGCAGGCCGTTGACGACCAGCGTCGAGCCGGTCGCCACGAGGTCCACGATGGCCTCGGCCAGCCCCAGGCGAGGCGCCACCTCGACCGAGCCCGAGAGGCGGATGACCTCCACGCGCACGGCCTGCCGCTCGAAGAAGCGGCGCGCGGCGTTGGGGTGCGCCGTGGCCACGCGCAGACCGGCCAGGTCGCGCACCGTGCGCGCCGGGCTGTCGTTGGGCACCGCCACCGCCAGGCGGCAGCGGCCGATGCCCAGGTCGCGCAGGCGCGGCAGCTCGGCGCCCGACTCGGCCAGCAGGTCGAGGCCGGTGATGCCCACGTCGGCCACGCCGTCGGCCACGAACTCGACGATGTCCTCGGTGCGCACGAAGAGGAGGTCGAGGTCGAGGTTGAGGACGCGCGCCACGAGGCTGCGCCGGTGGTCCTCGAAGGAGAGCCCGGCGTCGCGCAGCAGCGCCAGCACGGGCTCCACGAGGCGGCCCTTGTTGGGCACCGCCAGGCGCAGGCGTTCGCTCATCGTGCGCGCCGCGCGCCCGGACGGCGCTGCCGTGTCGCGGGCGGCGCCTTGACCCGGTCCAGCAGCAGCCGGTAGCCACCCTCGCCGTGGCGCAGCCAGGCGGCGATGCGCGTGATGGTGGCCGTGCTGGCGCCCGTGCGCTGGCCGATCTCGGCGTAGTGGAGCCCCTGGTCGAGCAGGCGCACCACGGCCCAGCGCTGGGCGAGGTCGCGCAGCTCGCCCACGGTGCACAGGTCGCGCATCAGGCGCGCCACCTCGTCGGGCGTCTCGAGCAGCAACAGGGCCTCGAAGAGCGCGCGCGCGTCGTCGGTCCGCCAGCTCTCGTCGCGGGGGAACACGGCACCTCCGGTCGACTCGCCATCCGCCGGAGGCTTCTGCCGCCGGTGCGCTTCACTGTGGTAGCGTATTAGCACGCTAGCGTAGTAGAGAGGCGCATGTCAAGCTTCGAGATCCTGCCGGCCATCGACCTGCGCGCTGGACGCGTGGTCCGGCTCGTCGAGGGCGACTTCGAGCGAGAGACGGTCTACGAGGGCGAGCCGGCGGCGGCAGCGGCCGCCTTCGCGGCGGCGGGTGCGCGGTGGCTGCACGTGGTCGATCTCGACGGCGCCCGCGCCGGACGACCCTGTCAGCTGGACCAGGTGGCGGCCATCGTGAGCGCGGCGGCGGGACGCGCGAGTTGCCAGGTCGCGGGCGGCCTGCGCTCGGCGGAGGACGTGGCTGCGGCGCTCGGCAGAGGCGCCGCGCGCGTGGTGCTGGGCACAGCCGCCCTTCGCGCGCCGGAGCTCGTGGCACGGCTCGTCGAGCGCCACGGGGCGGAGCGGATCGCCGTGGCCATCGACGTCCGCGACCGGCGCGCGCGCGGCGATGCCTGGCACCCGGACGAGCGCGACCCGCCTGCCGTCGACGTCCTGCACGCCATGGCCGACGCGGGCGTCGAGACCTTCGCGGTGACGGCCATCGAGCGTGACGGGAGGCTGGCCGGACCCGACCTGACGCTCCTCGCTCACCTGGTCGGGCTCGGCCGTGGGCGCATCCTCGCTTCGGGCGGCATCAGCTCGCTGGACGACCTGCGGCGGGTGGTCGAGGCCGGCTGCGCAGGCGCCATCATCGGCCGAGCGGTGCACGAGGGGCGGCTGTCGCTGGCCGAGGCCCTCGACTGGGCGGCGCGGAAGGGGCGCTTCGACTGAGGCTGGTAGGTCGAACCTAGCGAGGCGTCGTTGCCGCTCCACGTACGCCGCGACGCACGTCTTGCAATCGCCGGGGGAGAGGAGGACGATGCTCCCGCCGAGCAGACAGGAGGGTGACACGATGGCTGACGACGGGCGCTGCCGAGAGGTGGTGGAGGCGTACGCGAGGGCCGTCGAATCGGCCGACTTCGACGCACTCGAGGATCTCTTCGGCGATGACTTCCTGGCGGATTGGCCGCAGTCGGGCGAGCGCGTCCGGTCGAAGGCGGCCTGCCTCGCCATCTTCCGCGGACAGCCGGCAGGACCACCCCGCTACGAGGTCCGCGCCATCCGCGGCAGCGGACACCTGTGGGTGGTCGAGGCCACCGCCTGGTACGGCGAGGAACGCTTCGAGGTGTCGAGTATCCTGGAGTGCCGCGACGGTCGCATCATCCGCGAGACCGATTACTTCGCGCCCCCCTTCGAGCCGCCCGCCTGGCGGATGCAGTGGGTCGAGGTCGGCTAGCTCACGGCTGCCTGAGCGGCGCAACGTCCCGGGTTCCGCTCCGGCTAGCATCTAGTGGCAGGCCGCGCGGCCGCCCTCGCGGCGCGTCGACCCTGGCACCGTCGCTCCGACGAGGCGGGACCGACCACGTACGACAGCGTCGTGCAGAGCAGAGACGGAGTGCCCGCTGAGCCGAAGCAATGCCGCCGGGATGCGCACGGAGGGGCGCTCTTCTCAGCGCTTGGCGGCCCTCTGGCGGTTCCTGCGGGATCCCCACAGCATGCTGTCGGTGGGGGTCGGGCTCGCCGCGATCACGGTGGCGTCGGTTCGCGGCCCGATGCCGTTGCTGCTCGTCATGGCTGGCGCCAGCGGCCTGCTCCTCGTGCAGGCGCTCGTCCGCGCGCCGGCGTTACGGCGGAGGTCACCGCGCCTGCGCGAGGCAGGTCACACGCTGCGCCTCTCGGCTGCCGTCGTCTTCGTCGCAGTCAGCGTCCAGGCCACTTCGTTCGACCAGGCGCGACCCCTCGCCGCGCTCTACCTGCCGGCCATCGCACTGGCTGCCGTCTACGGCGCCCGTGAGCTGGCCTGGATCGGCGGCCTCGCCGCCATCCTCTACTTCGGCCCGGAGTTGGCACGCCCGGAGCACTTCGACGAGACCTCCCTGCGCGCCGTCGGCCTGACCGGGGCCGCGGTGATCCTGGCCGTCGGCAGCCGTCGCACGGTCTCCGCCCTCGAGCGGGCGCTTCTCCAGGTGCGCGCCGCTGCCTCCGCCGACCGCCGCCGATCCAGGCAGCTGGCCAGCGTCGAGGCGGTCGGCCGCGTCCTGGCCGCGGAGGGTCCCACCGCGGCCGCCTTGGACGAGGTGATGCGCCTGCTGAGCGATGGTCTTGGCTACCGCTTCGTGTCGATCTTCCTGCTCGACGGCGCGCTGCTGCGCCTCGGTGGCCAGCGTGGCTACACCGACCTCGTGCCGATCCTGGACGGCACCAGCGGCGTGCTCGGCCGGGCCATGCGCACCCGTGAGCTGCAGTTCGTGGCCGACGTGACCGCCGACCCGGACTACGTGGCCGCCGCGCCGGAGGTGCGCAGCGAGATCTCGGCGCCGTTGCTCTCCGGCCACGAGTTGCTGGGCGTGCTCAACGTGGAGTCCGAGTCCCGACTCGACGACAGCGATGCCCGCCTGGTGGCGGCCATCGCCGACCGGCTGGCGGCGGCCGTGGTGCTGGGGCGCGGCCGCCAGGAGCTGGCCGAACGGGCGCGCCTGCTGGCCAGCCTGCACCGCTTCGCGGCCGACATCACGGCATACCTGGACCCGGCGGGCCTGCACGAGGCGATCGTCGAAGGCATCTCCGAGGTGGTGCCGGCCGATGCCGTGGCACTGACATTGCTCGACCGCACCAGCGGCGGATATCGCATCGCGGCCGTACGCGGCCCTGATACGACCGCGCGTGGCTCGGAGATCAGGCCTGGGGAGGGCATCGCCGGACGGGCCATCCGGGAGCGCACGACCGTGGTCGTCGGTGACTTCCGGCGCGAGGCCTTCCCGGCTGCTCTGCGCAGCGCCACCGGCCCGGATGACTACACGGCCGCGGGGGTGCCCCTCATCCGCGAGGGCGTCGTGCTCGGGGCACTGACGCTCGGCCGGACCGACCCGCAGAAGGGCTTCAGCGAGCTCGAGCGGGAGGTGCTCGAGCTGGTCGCGAGTCAGGCTGCCCTCGCCGTCGCCAACGTGCAGCTGCATGCTGAACTGGCGGAACTCGCGGTGCGCGACCCGCTCACGGGTCTCTCGAACCGGCGTCACTTCGACGACGCCTTCGCCCGCCTGATGGCCGGCCAGGGTCGGCGGTCCCTCGAGGAGCGGCGGGTCGCGGCGATCATCTTCGACGTCGACCACTTCGGCCAGTTCAACAAGCAGCACGGCCACCAGGTGGGTGATGCGATGCTGCGCTGCTTCTCCGACGTGCTCCGGGAACGCTTCCGGGCGAGCGACCTGGTGGCGCGCTACGGTGGCGAGGAGTTCGTGGTGGTCCTGGACGACGCCACGCCGGAGGAGGCCGGGACGGCCGCCGAGGAGGTCCGGGCGCGCTTCGCCGCGGCGGCGGTGAGCGGCGCCGACGGTGCCACCGTGCGCGCTACGGTCTCGGCCGGCTGCAGTGCGCTCGGTCCGGACGTGACCAGCGGCGAGGCGCTGCTGCGTGCCGCGGACGTGGCACTCTTCATGGCCAAGCGGAGCGGGCGGGACCGCGTCGTCACGGCCTGACGGCGGCTTCAGGAGAGCGGTGGCAGGACCTGCTGGAGCTGCTGTGCCGGCGCGAAGAGGTCGCCTTTCTCTGCCAGCCGATCGGGCATGGTGACGATGGTCCAGCGGTCCGGGCGCAGCTCCGGGTCGTCCAGCTCGGCCCACTCGATGGGCGCGCTCACCGGCGCCCCGGCCGCCGGTCGCACGGCGTACGGCGCCACGAGGGTCTTGTTGAGCGCGTTCTGTGTGTAGTCGAGCCGGATGAGGCCCTTGCGCCGCCCCTTCTCCCACTCCCAGCTGACGAGCTCGGGCGCCAGCGAGCCGACGGCGCGGGAGAGGCCCTCCACCCAGGCGGCCGTCTCGCGGAAGCTGTAGCGCGGCTCGACCGGGATCCAGACCTGAAGGCCCCGCTTGCCGGTCACCTTGGGCAGGCCGGTCGTGCCCAGGTGCTCGAGCGCGGTGCGATAGAGCCGGGCCAGCACGAGCACGTCGGCGAAGGTCGAGCGCTCGCCGGGGTCGATGTCGATGAGCGCGAAGGTGGGCCGCTCGGGAGCCACGGCGCGCGACGTCCAGGGGTGGATCTCGAAGGAGGCCTCGTTGCCCAGCCAGGCCAGGGTGGCGGCCTCCGAGGCGAGCAGGTAGTCGTGCGACTCGCGGGGGCTCGACCCGGCGATGAAGACGCGCTCGATCCAGTCGGGCGTGTGCGAGCGCACCTCCTTCTGCCAGAAGCCCGCCTTGGTGATGCCGTCCGGGAAGCGGTGCAGGTTGAGCGCGCGGCCCTCGAGGTGCGGCAGCATCGCCGGGGCGACGGTCACCAGGTAGCGGATGACGTCGCGCTTGGTGATGCCGTCGTCCGGGAAGAGCACCTTGTCGAGGTTGGTCAGGTGCAGGGTGCGCTGGCCGACGCGCCAGTCGCCCTCCCTGCGGATGGCGTCCAGCGCGGCCAGCTCTTCGGGGGTCGCTCCGGCCGGCGCCGTCAGGGGCGCCGCGGTCCGCTTCGGTGACGCCCTGCGCTTCGGGCGCGCCGTGTGCTTTGGCGCCGCCGTTCGCTTCCCGGCCGGTGGCGCGGCCCGTCGCTCGGCGGTCGCGGTGGCACGCTCGGTGTCGACCGCCTGCTCCCGCGTCACCGAGCGCGGCTCCTTGCCCAGCTCGAGGCCTTTGTAGGCCGCCTGCCGCACCTGGCCGTCCGTGGTCCAGTCGCTGAACTCGGCGCGGATGACGATGCGCGGCTCCACCCAGCGGGCGGTCTTGAGGCGCGGCGGGTTCGCCACGGGCGGCGCATCGCGAGCGATGGCTGTGAGCCGTTCGATGAACTCCCTGCGCGTCCGGGTATCGATGCCGCTGCCCACTCCGCCGGCGAAGACGAGGCGTCCCTCCTCGTCGTGCACGCCCACGAGCAGCGAGCCCAGGTCCTTGTGCCTCCCCTTGCCCGGCTCCCAGCCGACGACCACCAGCTCCTGCTCCCGTCGGGCCTTGACCTTCAGCCAGGAGCTCGAGCGACGACCTGGCTCGTAGCGACTGCGCCGGTGCTTGGCCACCATGCCCTCCAGCCCACGCTCGGCTGCGGCCCCGAAGAAGGCTTCGCCGTCGGTCTCCACGTGGCTGGCGTAGACGACCAGCGGGTGCTCTCGCAGCACGCTGCGCAGGAGGCGCTTGCGCTCCTCGAGCGGCACCTCGAGCAGCGAGCGGCCGTCGAGGTGGAGCAGGTCGAAGACCAGGTAGCGCAGGGGGATGTCGCCGCGCGTCCGGCCCGTCTCGCGCCGGGAGGGCGCCGCGGCGCCGGCGCCGCCGATGCGGATGCCGGTCCGCTCCTGGAGCAGCGAGAACGATGGCCGGCCCTGCTCGTCGAGGGCGACCACCTCACCGTCCACGATCGCCTCGCGCGCGGCGATCCAGGCGGGCGGCCCGGCCAGGTCCGGGAAGTAGCGCGCGGCGTCCTGGCGGTTGCGCGTCCAGAGGCGCACCTTCCCGCCGCCCACCACGGCCTCCACTCGGTAGCCGTCCCACTTGAGCTCGAAGAGCCAATCCGGGTCGCTGAAGGGTGCCCGCACCAGGGTCGCCTTCATGGGCGGCACGAAGTCGGGCAGGGGGGCCTCCTTAGCCCCCGCCAGGTCGATGGCGGCCTGCGTCGCCGGTGCGGTCGGGTCCCAGACCGCCGGCGCGCCCGCCTTGACCTCGTCGTTGGTTCGTCCGCTCTTGACCGAGCGCGGGTGGTCCTCCGCGTCCCAGTCCGCGCGGGCCGTCTCGTCGCGCTTCTTGATGAGCAGCCACTGCTCCTTGTCCTCGTCGCGGCGGCGGGTGCGCACCAGGGTCCAGCGTCCGGACAGCTTCTCGCCTCGAAGGCGGAACTTCAGCTCGCCGGCGCGGACGGCGGCACCGGCATCGTCTGTCTCCTCGGGTTCGAAGGTGCCCCAGTCCCAGACGATCACGTCGCCCGCGCCGTACTGGCCGCGCGGGATGGTGCCTTCGAAGTCGAAGTACTCGATGGGGTGGTCCTCGACATGTACGGCCATGCGCTTCTGGGCGGGGTCGAGCGAGGGCCCCTTGGGCACCGCCCAACTCATCAGCACGCCGTCGATCTCGAGGCGGAAGTCGTAGTGCAGCCGCGTGGCACGGTGGCGCTGCACGACGAAGCGCCCGCTCGCCGCAGGGCGGGCCTTCCGCCGGCTGCCGGCGGGCTCGGGCGTGCGCGTGAAGTCGCGCTTGCGCTTGTAGTCCTCGAGCGTCACCGCCCGAGAGTACGCCGGACGTCGCCCGCTCGAGGGTCCGCGTCGTGGCGCCGGGCGGTCGGGATCAGCCGTCCTGGCCGGCCTGGCGGACACGGTCGTCGCTGGCCGCCGGGCCCTCACGGTGACCGGCGGGCATGCCGCGTTCCTGCGCGCGGGACTTGGCCGCGCCCTCGCCGCTCGACTGCGTGGCGGTACCGGCGATGCGCTCGTCGGCTCGCCCCACGCCGCCGGGGATGGTCTCCGCCGAGCGCTCGGGCCGGTTGCCGATGGTGCTGCCAGGCTGCGGGGTCGTGTCGGGTCGCATCTTCGCCTCCTTCGCCGCACAGGCTCGCGGCGGGCGACTGCCCGGTGCGCGCCTGTGGGCCGGCAGTGCCTTGCAGGGGTCTTTCGGGTCGCCGCAAGGCGTGCGCAAGGTGGCCTCTGCGACGCTGGGCGGGAGCCGCAGCGAAAGGAGGCGCAAGATGCCAGAGCTGGATGCGCGCGATCGCGAGCGACTGCCGAAGCGAAGCTTCGCCTATGTCGACAGCGAGGGCGAGGGCCACCTGCCGCTTAACGACGAGTCTCACGTGCGCAACGCCATGGCCCGCTGGAACCAGACGCACTTCGAGTCGAAGGCGGCCAAGGAGCGCGCGCGCAGGAAGATCGTCTCGGCGGCCAAGCGTCACGGCATCGAGATCGACCCCGACGACAAGGTGACGCACCCGGTGCGCTGAGCACGTCCATCGAAGCCCCCCGAACGCGCACCGCCCGAGCCCTGGAGGGTCGGGCGGTCTTTTGTGCGCCTCTGCTCTGGTGTCGTCTGGCGGATCTATGGACTCATGGTGGGCACCGCGCTCTCCGAGCTCGGTGCGCTGGGGGAGACGGATTCGGTCGGACTTGCGCCCGGCGAGGTGCTCGGATTCGCGCAGGCGAGCGCTGCGAGGGCGGTGATGGTCGCGAGCAGGATGGTCTTGAACATGGTCCGGCAGGCTACGAACGTCCCGGTCACAGGCGGATCGCGCGCAGCCTTCGAGCGCTTGCGAGGGCCTTGCGACCGTCGCGTTTGACGCGGCTCGACGCGGCGCGCAACATTCGCCCTGCGACCGCTGTCCTGCCCGCCGGTGGCGCCTGCCTTGCCGCCCGATGCCTGGAGGAGAGCGCCCGGTATGCACGTCACCCCGACGGAACTGCGCGTCGTCCGCCGTGGCGAGCTGTTGCTGCGTTATGCGCTGCTCGATGACGTGGCCTATGTCCTGGCCGAAGTGCCCTCCTCTGGCTCGCGGGGCACCACGCTCGAGGCACCCTGCGAGGACGCGCACTGGGCGATCGTGCTGCGTGGCGAGCTGGAGCTGATCCAGGGCGACAACGTGCGCCGCTTGCCGGCCGGCACCGCCTTCCACGTCCCCGCGGGGCGGCCCGAGCACCGCTTCCGGAGCAAGGGTCGGACCGTCTTCGCGGGCTTCGTGCCGGTCGATCCTGATGCCGTCGCCGGCGGCGCTCCCGGCCACCTGCCGGTCTGGGGCGACGGGTCCTCCGAGGTCGTGCCGGGCAAGGAGCCGGAGCTGCGCGTCGAGCCCACCATCGTGAGCGGGGGAAAGGTGGTCACCCTGCAGAGTGGCGAGGTCGATGCCGAGGCTGCCGACATGGGCGGCTGGATCCTCTGCCGCGCCAGCTTCGGCAGCACGAGCGGCTACGGCAGCTCCTGGTGCGACCTGCCGCACTGGGGCATGGTCCTGCGCGGCGGGCTGGGCATCGAGTGGGAGGACGACGTGGAGGTGCTCAGCGCCGGCGATGTCTACCACTGCCGCCAGGGGCCGCCCGGGCACCGCTTCGAGGTGGCCGACTCGGCCACGATCATCGACATCACGCCGCGTGAGGCATACAGCGCGACCGCACGCATCGTGGACTGGCGGCCGCGGCTCTCGGTCTTCGAGCCCACGCCCGGCGCACGCTGATGCCCGCCGGCGTGGCCGGCGGGCATCCTGGAGCGGCGCAGGGCCGGCATCGCCGGCTGGGCGATCAGTAGGTGCGGTCCGAGACCTGCGGGTCCGGGTAGGTGCGATCGGCGGCGTCCTTGACGTCGTCGCCCAGGTTGCCCAGGTCCTTGCGCAACTCGTCGCCCGCGTTGGCGATGTCGTCGCTGGGCTGGTGGCCGTCGAGCTCGCGGACCGTCTTCTTGGTCTCGGTCTCGACCTCGCGGCCGGCCTTCTTGATATCGCTTTCCATGCTCATCGGGTGACCCCCTTGTGGTCGATGGGCGGCCTCATCCGGGCCGTCGCGGCCACCGTACCGAGCGCCGGCGTTCCGTTCCGTGGCGGTTCGCGGCCGCCGGCTTGCAGGGCCCTTTCACGGCTGGCCGCCCTCACGTGCCAGCCGCTCGCGCGTGCCTTCCCGGCGCAACTCGGCCTCGGGTGACGATTCGACCTCGTCCTCCTTCATGTCGCTGGCGTTGGGGTCCTGGGGCACGGGCGTGTCGCGTGCCTGCAACCGCTCGAGGATGACCTCGATGGAGGCGACCAGCGGCACCGCCAGGAAGGCGCCCAGGATGCCGCCCACGGCGGCCCCGATGAGCAGGCTGACGAGGACCAGGAAGGGCGACAGGCCGATGGTGTTGCGCATCACCAGCGGCACCAGCACGTTGCCCTCGATGACGTGGACGACGACGTAGACGAGCGCCACGGCGAGGACGAGCTCCGGGCCGACGGTGGCCGCCACGAGCAGCGCCGGGACGACGCCGATCATGGGCCCCACGATCGGGATGGCCTCGGTCAACGCGGCGATGACGCCGAGCAGCATCCACGGCTCGAGGCCGAGGGCGGCGTAGGCCAGGCCTGTCGAGAGGCCGACGATGCCCATCAGCAGTAGCTGGCCGCGCACCCAGCCGCCGAGGCGCAGCTCGATGTCGTTCCAGACGCGCCGCGCTCCCGGCCGCCGATGGGCCGGCAGGAAGGCCAGCGCGTAGCGCTGCAGCCGGGCGTGCTCGGTCAGCCAGAAGAAGAGGATGGCCAGCAGCGAGACGATCGAGACGACCACCTCTGCCGCACCGACGCCGGCCGCCACGACCGCGTCCGGGTCGGGAGCCTGCGGCGTGAGCGCGCTCCGTGCCGCGTCGACGAGGGCCGTGGCGCTCGTCGCCAGGGCGCGCGGGCGGAGCTCGGCGGCCCAGTCGCGCGCCTGCTGCAGGAAGGGGGGCAGCCGGGTCGCCAGGTCGTTGGCCTGGTTGACGGCGGCCGGGACGACGAGCAGCGCGAGCACCGCCACGAGGCAGAAGAAGGCCAGGTAGACGAGCAGGATGGTCGGCCCGCGCCCCAGTGGCAGCCGCCCGCGCAGCCAACCGACGATGGGCTCGAGAGCCGCCGCGAGCAGCACGGCCACGAAGACCAGCACCAGGACCCGGCCGGCCAGATAGAGGCCACCGACGAAGAGCAGCACGAGGCCGAAGCCGACGGCCAGGCCCAGGCCGCGGACGACCCAGCGGAGGGCCTCGGCGCGCATGGAGCGGCGGTCAGTGCCGGGCGTCGACGTGGAGCCGGGCGTCGACGTGCAGGAGGCGGGTCGCCACGTGGCGCAGGGCGGCGGTGGTGGCCGAGAGCGAGTCGAGCGCCCGCAGCAGGCCATCGCCGGCGGCTGACGTTGCCTGGATGCGCACCGTGCCTGCGGCACGCGCGGGGATCGGCGGCAGCGCGGCCATGAGCGTCGAGTCGGTGTGACGAAGCGTCAGGCTGCGCTCGTGCGGCAGCCGGGGCAGGGGCACGCTGCGTGGCTGATCCATCGATGGGCCACCTCCGCTGCGCCGGTCGGGCTGGGCAGCCCCGAGGCCGGCGCGTGGGAGTGTCGGGCCGCGCCCGGACCGCCCGCGCTGGCGGCAAGCGCCGCTCCGTTGCAGTCGCATGCCAGCCCGGCCGGGTCGCGGCGCGGGTGCCCCGCTTCGATATCCCGCCGCCATGCGCGGGGCGCCCCGCGAGAGGCGCACAGTGGCGCACGCCGCGTAGGCTCGCGGGCGATGGCCGTCCGCGCCTACCTCTTCGACGCGCAGGGACTCGATCGCGAGGTCGAGCTCGATGCCGCCACGCTCGACTCGGTCGGCGGCGATCGTCTCCTGTGGGTCGACGCAGCGGGCGTCGACGAGGACACCCTGCGCCGCCTGGCCGAGCTCTTCGGGCTGCAGCGAGAGTCGCTGCGCGTTCTCCGCGAGCCCATCGGACGGCCGCGGCTCGACACGTTCGGCGACTACTTCCAGCTGGCCCTGATGGCCCTTGTGGAGGACGGTGAGGGCGAGGGGTCCGCGCGCGCGATCGAGCTTGACGTGGTGGTCGGCGCGGAACACCTGCTCACCGTCCACCCGGAAGAGTTGCCCTTCCTGGACGAGCTGCGCGAGCACATCTCGCGCGACAGCGACGTGGGCCGCCTCGACGCGCCGGCGTTCCTGGCGGTCATCCTCGACTGGCACGTGACGAGCTACTTCCGCATCGTGGAGGAGCTCGAGAAGGAGGTCGACCGGCTCGATGCGGCGGGCCTCCAGGCCGACCGGCCGGACGACCTGCTCGACGCGCTCGTCCGCGTGCGACGCCGCATCGGCCGCGTACGGCGCGCCATCGCTCCCCATCGAGAGCTCTACGCGGCCCTCTCCCGGCCCGACTTCGAGGTCGTCGCCAGGTCCGACTCGGCGGCCGCCTTCCGCGCCCTCCAGGACCGCATGGAGCGCGCCATCGAGTCGGTCGAGCACGCCCGCGAGTCGCTCATCGGCTCGTTCGATCTGCTCATGACCCGCACCGCGCAACGCACCAACGAGATCATGAAGCTGCTCACGCTGGTCTCGGTCGTGCTGCTGCCCGCGGTCGTCATCGCCGGCGTCATGGGCATGAATTTCAAGGTCGCCTTCTTCGACGAGCCGGCGTTCTTCTGGGTCGTCATCGGCTTCATGATCCTGCTCGCCGCGGGCACGCTCGTGGCGGCCCGCGTGCGCCGCTGGATCTGAATCCGCCCGAGCCCCTGCACCGAGCGCGCTGAAACGAGGGCGCAACGTGCGGCAGCCCGCTGTATCCGGCGCCGGCAGGCCCGCCCGCTAGCGTGTGCTCGGCACGAGGGGACGGTGCCGAGAGGACAGACCCGCATGCAGCAGCGACAGCCACCCAGCCGGGCCGCCGGGCCGGCCCCGACCACGGTCGAGGTCGGCGGCATGGCGCTGCCCGCTCCCGGCCGGCCCGCCGCTGCGGCCCGCTCGGCCGTCGCCGACAGCGCGGGCGCTACGGACCGCCCGGACAGCGGCAGGCGCGGATTCCTGGCCCAGGGTGCGCTCAGCGCGGACGGCCTCATCGGCCTCCTGTCGCACGAGCTGCGCACGCCGGTCACGACCATCTACGGCGGCAGCAAGCTGCTCGCGCGACGCGCCATGTCGCTCTCGGAAGAGGACCGCCAGGCGTTGGTGGTCGACCTCGAGTCGGAGGCCGACCGGCTCTACCGGCTCATCGAGGACCTGCTGGCGCTGGCCCGACTCGACGAGGTCGCCGAGGGCCGGTCTCGGGAGCCGGTGCTGCTGCAGCGCATCGCGGCCGACGAGATCGAGGCCGAGCGACGGGCACGCCCCGACGCCGACCTGCGCTTGGCCGTGCCGCGTGGCCTGTCGCCCGTGTGGGCCGACCCGGCGCTGGTGCGTCACGTGCTGCGCAACCTGCTGGCCAATGCCGCCTCGCGCAGCGGCGCCCCGGCCGAGGTCCGCATCGCCGGCGACCTGGCCGACGACGAGGTGCAGCTGCGAGTCTTCGACCGAAGCGGCCTGCCGCCGGCGGAGGACATCTTCGAGGACCTCGCCAGCGACGCGGCGCGCCTGCCCTACCTGGCCGGCAGTGGCCTCGACCTCTATGTCTGCGATCGCCTCGTGCGCGCGATGGGTGGCCGCATCTGGGCACGTGCGCGCCCGGAGGGTGGCTCGGAGTTCGGTTTCGCGCTGCCTGTCATCCAGCCCGACGAGACCTGAGGCTGGCACCCCTGATACGCCTCGCCCGCGTGGCTGGGCGGCCCCACGGAGAGCACCGCTATAGTGCGCCGCACAACCCGTACGCCCGCCCGAGCGTGAGCGAGAGCCACTCCGACCTGACCGACGACACGAGCGGCGCCATGCGCGGAACGACCGCCACTGAGCGTCGCGCCGGCGATCCGAACGACGGCCAGCCCTTCGAGCTGGAGCTCCTCGGTGCCGTACACCTGCTCGACCAGGTGCAGGCCTCGGTCATCGTCACCGACCGCAACGGCCGGGTCATCTCCTGGAACCCCCACGCAGAGCTGCTCTTCGGCTGGTCTCGCGAGGAGGCACTCGGCCGGGAGATCGGCGAGTTGACCGTCTTCCCCGAGGACGCGTCGCTGGCGGAGGAGATCATGGCCCGCCTGGCCCAGGGCCAACGCTGGGAAGGGGAGTTCGATGCCCGGCGCAAGGACGGCGCTCGGGTGCGGGTCCATGTCACCGACTCGCCGTTGCAGGACGACCTCGGCCGCTTCAGCGGCGTGCTCGGCGTGGCCGTCGACGTCAGTGCCCGCGCGCGGGCCGAGGCCGAGAAGGCCGAGCTGCTGGCCCGCGAGCGATGGGCGCGCGCCGAGGCCGAGCTGCTCAGCGAGATCGCCGCGGCCACGGCCGGCGAGGACGACCTGGAGCGGATCCTCTCGGCGACTCTCGAGCGACTCGCCCGCCAGGTGGCCTTCACGGGCGGCTCGATCGCTCTGGTCGAGGGCGATGAGCTGGTCCTCTGCGCCGCCGTGGGGCCCTTCGCCGACGGAGCGCTCGGGCAGCGGCTGCCGCGTGGACGGGGCCTCAGCTGGCGCATCGTCGAGTCGCGCGAGCCCTACCTGACGGGCGACCTGAGCGCCGACAGCGTGCACATCGTGGGGGGTGTCGGGGAGGACGTGCTGCGCTCCTACCTGGCCGTGCCGCTCGTCTGGCGCGACCAGGCCATCGGCCTGCTCGAGATCGACTCGACCGAGCCCGATGCATTCCGACCGTCGGACCAGGCGCTCGTGGAGCGGGTCGCGGTTGCGCTGAGTGGTCCCGTCGAGCTGGCGCGCCGCTTCCGCCGCGAGGCCGACGCCCTGGCCGAGGCGCAGGCCGCCCAGGACCGACTGCACTTCCTGGCCGAGGCGAGCGCGCGCCTCGTGGGTGCGGTCGACTACGAGGCGACGCTGAAGAGCATCGCCGACCTGGTCGTGCCGCGCCTCGCCGACTGGTGCGTGGTCGATCTGCTCGATGCGTCAGGCGAGCTCCAGGGTGTCGTCATCAGCCACGTCGACCCGGCCAAGGTCGAGGCCGCTCGCCGCTACCGCGAGCTCTATCCGCCCGATCCGGATTCCGCGCAGGGCGCGCACGCCGTGGTGCGGACGGGGGAGCCGCAGCTCTTCGCCCGCATCAGCGAGGAGATGATCGACACCGTCGCACGCGACGAGCAGCAGGCGCGTTACTTCCGCGAACTCGGCCTGGCCTCGGCCGTGGTCGTGCCCATCGACGGCCAGAGCGGCGTGGTCGGTGCGATGACGCTCGTCCAGGCTGAGTCGGGCCGCCACTTCGAGCAGGCCGACGTCGAGCTGGCGCGTGAACTGGCGCGGCGTGCTGCGGCAGCACTCGATACGGCGCGCCTCTACCGCGAGCTGGCGCGCATCAAGACCACGCTCGATACCACCCGCGATGCGGTCTTCATGTGGGACCCGGAGACGCTGCATTTCTTCTACGTCAACCAGGGCGCGGTCGACTCGCTCGGCTACAGCCATGACGAGCTGCTGACGATGAGCCCGCTCGACCTCAAGGTGGAGTTCGACGAGCCGCGTTTCCGGGCGCTCATCGAGCCGCTCGTGAGCGGCCGGACCACATCGCTCACCTTCAGCACGACGCATCGACGCAAGGACGGCAGCCGCTTCCCGGTGGAGGTCTCCTACCAGTACGTGGCGCCTGCCGGGGAGCCGCCGCGCATGGTGGGCATCGTGCGCGACATCACCGACCGGGTCGAGGCCCGCGCCCGCCTGCAGCGCCTGGCGCAATCCGAGCGGGCCCTGAGCGCCGAGTTGAAGGCGATCATCCGGGCCATGGGCGAGGGCGTCCTCGTCTTCGCCGCCGACGGACGCCTCATCTTCAGCAACCCTGCCGCGGATGCCATCTTCCGGGACCCGCCCATCAGCCGGTATGCGGACGTGGCCGCCCGCCTCAGCGAGCCCGATTGGTTGCCGCCCCTCGACCTGACCGAGGGTAGAGGGCCCATCGAGCTGCGCACGAGCGGGGAGCCCGAGCGCTGGCTGGAGATCTCCGCCTACCCGGTGGAACCGCCGCGTGAGACGGTAGACGATCAGCCGGAGGCTGAGCCGGGTCGGGAGACCATCCTCTTCATGCGCGACGTGACCGCGGCACGCCAGGCTCGGCAGGCGCGCGACGCCTTCATCGGCGTCCTGTCGCACGAGCTGCGCACGCCCGTCACGACCATCTACGGCAACAGCAAGCTCCTCGCTCGCAGCGAGCGCAGCCGCAGCGATGAGGCCAGGCGCGCCATCCTGGGCGACATCGAGAGCGAGTCGGAGCGACTCTTCCGGCTCGTGGAGGACCTGCTCGTGCTGGCACGGTTCGGCGAAGAGGAGCGGCGGGAGATGGGCGACGAGCCCCTCCTGCTGCAGCGCATCGTGCCTGCCGTCGTCCAGTCCGAGGAGCAGCGCTGGCCGGGCACGAGCTTCGACGTGAAGGTCGAGTCCGGCCTGCCGCCGGCCAGGGGGGAGCAGACCTACGTCGAGCAGGTGGTGCGCAACCTGGTCAACAACGCCGCCAAGTACAGTGGCCCCGGCGGCGCCGTCCGCATCAGCGCGCGAACCGCTGGCGACGAGATCGAGGTGACCGTCCTCGACCAGGGTCCCGGCTTTCCCGCCGAGGAGTCGACGCGGCTCTTCGAGCTCTTCTATCGTTCGCCCCACACGGCCACGCGCGCCAGCGGGGCGGGCATCGGGCTCTTCGTCTGCAAGCGCCTCATCGAGGCGATGGGGGGACGTATCTGGGCGCGGCCGCGCCCGAAGCGGGGTTCCGAATTCGGCTTCGCACTCAGCATCTTCAACGAGGAGGCACCGTGACCAACCAGCCCCTGGTGCTCGTCGCCGACGACGAGCCGCGCATCACCAAGCTCGTGGCGCTCACGCTCCACGACGAGGGTTTCCGCGTCGTCACCGCGAACGGCGGCGAGGAGGCGCTCAAGAAGGCCGAGGAGGTGCGGCCCGACATCGTGCTGCTGGACATCGTGATGCCCGACCTGGACGGCATCGAGGTGATGCGCCAGCTGCGCGAGTGGCGGCCGGTGCCGGTCATCCTGCTCACGGCGAAGGGATCCACGGCCGACAAGGCCAAGGGCCTCGACCTGGGCGCGGATGACTACGTGGCCAAGCCATTCCATCCGGACGAGCTGGCCGCCCGCGTGCGGGCGGTGCTGCGCCGGGCCTCGGGCGTGGCGCCCGGCGCCGGCGTGGTCAAGTTCGCCGACATCGAGATCGACCTCGAGCGTCGCCTGGTGACCCGCGGCGGCCAGCTGGTGTCGCTCAGCCGGACCGAGTGGCTGCTGCTGCAGCACCTGGCGGCCAATGCCGGCAAGGTCGTGCTGCACACCGAGCTGCTGACCAAGGTCTGGGGCCCGGAGTACCGCGACGACCTGCAGTACCTGCGCGTCTGGGTGAGCCGCGTTCGCCGCAAGCTCGGCGCCGCGCCCGGCGAGCCCGGCCCGATCAAGACCTTCCAGGGCATCGGCTACGTGCTCGACGTGGAGGGCTCGCTCTCCGACGCGACGAAGGAAGAGGAGCCGGCCGAGGACGAGTCGGCGCCCGAAGCGCCCGAGGAGACGGCCGAGGCCACCAGCGAGACCTGAGCCTGGTTCAGAGCGAGGCGACGTTCGAGAGTCCGCCCACGATGCCCGCCAGGATGCCGCTGATGACCAGCAGGCGGGCCACGCCGGGGTGGCCTGCCCGCAGCACGACCGCGCCAGCGACGAGGTAGAGCGCCAGCGACGCCTTCCCCAGGGCCAGCGCCGGCGTGCCGTATTGCGCGAGGGCCACCACCAGGGGGTTGGCCTCGGCGGACAGGCCGTGGCGCGCGGTCATGGCCGCGAAGCTCGCGAAGTCGAAGAACTGGGCCGCAACGACGGCCAGGAGTGCCGCCACCACCTCAATCCCGTCGAGACGTCATGCCTCCGGCTGGAGAGGCGACCCCGGGTCATGAAGAGAGCGGCCCGGCAGGAGCCGGGCCGCTCGATCATGTGGCTGGATCGTCGCCCTGCCGGGCGATCCTTCAGCGGATGCCGGCCAGGAGCACGACCGAGGCGATCGCTGCGATGGAGACCAGGGCCTCCAGCCACCGCATCGACCGGTCGTCGCGCGCCGCCACCTGGGCACGGGCTGCGAGCGCTTTGTTCCTCTCCATCCTGTCCTTCTTTCGGGTCTCCGTCCGCCGGCGCTCCGGGCGAGCGCCACTGAGCGAACGGTACGCACACGCCTGTCACGGACGTCCATCCTGCCCCGACCCGCCCGTTGCAGGGTCGTTGCACGCGGCGACCGGGGTGATCGGCCTCAGGCCCGGCGCGGCGCCGTACGGCCTGGTGCGCCCGACGCCTGACGCCCGGCCAGGGTTCCCGCCATGGCGATGGCCGGCGCGGCCGCCAGCAGCACCAGCATGCGCGGCGCCCCGGCGACGAAGAAGCCGGTGGCCATGCCCAGCGAGAAGACGGAGCCCAGCAGGAGCGTGCGGTCGGGCATCGCCTCCAGCGTGCGGGCCGTGTCGGCCGCGGCGGTCTGGGCGGTGGCCACGGCCGCGGGCAGCTGCTCGGCGACGTCGGTGGCCGCGGCGCGCACGCGCTCGGCCGCTTCCTGCGCGGAGTCCATCACCCCGCGCAGCGGCGTCGCGTCATCCCGGGCGGCGTCCGCTCGTGTCGGTTCGGTGGTAGCCATCGTCTTCCTCCCTAGTCGCTGGCGGGCGCGCCGGCGGCGGCCGCGTGTTGGCGAAGCTGGTCCCGGCGCGCGGCCATCCGCTCGCCGAGCTCGGCGCGCTCCTCCTCGCCGAGGGCCTGGCGCGCCTTCTTCCAGAGCTCGGTCTCCTCCTCCTCGATGTGGTGCTCGAGGTTCTCCTTCAGCACGGCCATCTTGGCCGGCCACAACTCACTGCGGACGTCGAGCTCGACCATGTCGCTCAGCAGGCGATCGACGACGTCGTGCTCGACGTACGACTCGAGCACCATCTCCTTGGCCTTGGGGTGATCGCGCAGAGCCGGGTAGAAGAGCTCTTCCTCGAGCTGCTCGTGACGGGTCAGCGCCTCGTGCAGCGCGCGGAAGCGGACCCCGCGATCGTGCTCGGCGTCGACGGCGGCCTCCAGCTCGCGCAGCAGGCGGCGGAGTTCGGTGTGGTCCTGCTCGAGCAGGTTCAGTGCATCCATGCGGTACCTCGTGGCTCAGGGTGGCGGAGGCGTCGGCGAGGGTGCCGGCTCCGTGGTCGTCTCATCCCCGCCGTCGCCCGGCGGCGGCTTCTTGCGGTCCCGATCCCGGCCGCGCTCCTCGTCCCGGTCACGGTCGGGCCGGCGCTCACGGCAGGGCCCGCCGTGGATCGGGCCGCCCCAGCTGCGCTCGCCCCAGAAGTAGGCGGTGGCAGTGTCGTAGCGCCCCACGCGGCCGGGACCGGCGCGCGCGCGGCGTGCCCAGTCGGCCACCGCGGCGTCCCACTCGCGCGGCCCGAGCTCGGCCTTGAGCGGGTCCACGCGCCAGCCGCCGCAGGCGACCGAGTAGAGCAGGCCCGCCGGATCGATCTCGTCCTTGCCGCCGGGCTGGGTGCCGGCGATGAACCACTCCCTGCGCGTCTCGCGCGTCCAGGGGCCGGGGCGACCGCCGGAGAAGCCATCGATGGTCGCCTGCACCAGGCCCTTGGGCCGCTTGAAGTCCGTCACGGGCCACTTCCTGGTGTAGTCGCGCAGGAAGGCGTGCCAGACGCGCGCCGGGCCGTCGATGGCGAAGGTCACCTCGTTGCCGCGCGGCTGCGAGTGGTCGCTGTTGCCCATCCAGACCGCCACACCGACCGCCGGCAGCTCCGGGTCCGCGGGCGGGGCGATGTAGCCGTAGGCGGCCAGGTCGCGGGTGTCATTGGTGGTGCCCGTCTTGAGCGCCGCCGGGCGGCGCTCGCCGCGCGGGCCGTTGTCGATGTGGAAGAGGTTGCCCCAGACCACGTTCTCCGCCGGATCGGTGTTGCCCTTCAGGATGTCGCTCACCAGCCAGGCCGACTGAGGGCTGAGCGCCTTGCGCGGCTTCGCCTCGCCGGCGGCGTAGATCACCGAGCCGTCGGCGCCGCGGACCTCGAGCACCAGGCGCGGATCGTTGCGCAGGCCGCCGTTGCCCAGGGCGCCGTAGGCCGTGAGCAGGTCGATGAGGCGGACCTCGACGGTGCCGATGGCGCCCGCCAGGCCGGCATGGGCAAAGGTGGTCGCGTCGCCCGAGAAGCGCACCCCGAGCGCCTCCGCCGTGGCCGCCACGGCGTCAGAGCCGACGCGGTGCAGGGCCCGGATGGCGGGGATGTTGAGGGAGTACTGGAGCGCCCGCCGGGCGGTCACCGGGCCGCGTTCGAGGTTGTCGGCGTCGTGCGGTGCCCAGCTCTTGCCGGTGCGCGGGTCGCGACCGAATTCGGTGGTGATGTCCAGCAGCAGGCTACCCGCGCTGAGGCGGCGCTCCTCGAAGCCGGCGGCGTAGACGATCGGCTTCCAGGCCGAGCCGGGCTGGCGATAGCCGATGCCGACCACGTCGTACTGCGGGTCGAACTTGCGGCTGGCCAGATCGTCTCGGTAGTAGCCGGCGCTGCCCACGTAGGCCAGCACCTCGCCGGTGCGGTAGTCGATGACGGCCATCGCCCCGTTGTGCACGTCACGCCCGCGCAGGCGACGGATCCAGCCGGCGTCCTTGCCCAGTTTCTGGCGCTTGAGCTGCGCCTCCATCGTGGCCCGCGAGCTGTTGGGCAGGATGGTCGCCGCAGCGATGAGCTTCTCGGCCAGGCGCTGCGCCTTGTAGTCCAGCGAGGTGATGACGGTATAGCCGCCCGACTCGATGGGCGGGCCGTCGGCCAGCAGACGCTCCAGCTCCCGCCGCACCTGCCAGCTGAAGTGCGGTGCGCGGAAGATCAGCGGACGCTCGCCGGCGAGCACGACCGGCTCGGCCTTGGCCCGTTCGATCTCGGCCGCGCTGAGCTTCGTCCAGCGTTGCGAGCGCAGCCCTTCGAGGACCCAGTCGCGCCGGACGACCGGCGGAGCGTCGGCGGGTACGACCAGTCGCCCCTCGGCGTCCGGCTGAGCGAAGCGGTAGGGATCGAGGGTGCTGGGTGACTTGGGAAGGGCGGCCAGCAGCGCCGCCTGCGCCACGGTCAGCTTGCGCAGGTCGGTCACGCCGAAGTAGACGTCCGCGGCGGCAGCGTAGCCGTAGGCCTGATGGCCGTAGTAGATCTGGTTGAGATAGGCCGTGATGATGCGCTGCTTGCCGGGCTCGCCCGGGAAGGCCTCGGTCAACCGGGCGGCCTGGAGCAACTCCTTGGCCTTGCGCACGTAGCGGTCGGCGTCCGGCGCGAGGTACTCCTTGGGCAGCAGCCGCGCGCGCACCAGCTGCTGGGTGATGGTCGAGGCGCCGCGCGCCCGCTCGCCCGAGACGTTCTCCATGATGGCCGAGCCGATGGCCGCCGGGTCGAAGCCCTCGTTGGTCCAGAAGGTGCGGTCCTCCGCGGCCGTCGTGGCGTCGAGCACCAGGTGCGGGATCTGCTCGAAGGTGAGCACGCGCCGCCGCTCGGCCTGGAAGCGGGCCAACTCGATCTTGCCGGTGCGGTCGTAGATGACGGTCGGCTGGGCGAAGTCGAGGCGCTCGAAGGTGCGCACGTCGGGCAGGTCGCTGCCCAGGGCGGTCACGGCCCCCACCGCGGCCACCCCCAGTACCAGGCCGCCGGTCAGAGCGAGCACGAGGAAGCCGGCCAGGAGCAGGCTCAGGATGGAGCCCAGGTTGCTCGAACCGCCGCGACTGCGCCGGGCGGCGCGGTAGTGCGCGATCAGCGCCCGCCGGGCGGCGGGGGCGAGGTGCGCGTGAGCATGGACGGCGCGATGCGCCGCGGGACGGTAGGGCACGACCAGAGTCTCGGCCCCGACCGATTGCGTGCCTTACGCCCGGGCGGAACGGCCTCTTGCAGCCGTGTTGCGGTTGCGTCTGGCGGTGCGTCGCGACACCAGTCGGAGGATGGCCACGGCCACCCCGGCGATGCCCGCCCCGAGTGCCTCGCCGAGACGGCCCCGCTCGCCCGGATGTGACCGCACGCGCGGCGCGATGACCGGCGGCGGCTCGCTCGCGGCAACCGCAGGGAGGCTGCCCCGCAGCAGGTCGCGCTCGACCTGGAGACGCAGTCGGTAGAGCACCTCCCACTCGTCGTAGGCCACGGTCAGAGCGGCCAACGCGCGGTCGATGTCGGCCAGCTCCGTCTCCACCGCCGCGCCGGTCCCGTCGAGGCGGGCCAGGCCGACGAGGCGCTCGAGGCGCTCCTCGATGGCTTGCGACTCGCGCGTCGTGGTCAGGTAGGCGGCGCTGAAGGTGAGCCGGCTGGCGATGGCCGCCCGTGCGCGGGCCAGCTCTGCGCGTTTTCCGGCGACGTTGACGTCCGATGGGTAGAGGAGGACCTCGAGGTTGGGACCGGCGAGCACGATCAGCCGGTCGGGCACGAGGCTGGCGATGCCGCGGCCGGCGACCTTCTCGAGCAGCTTGGAAGGTACCTCCAGCACGCGCGGTGCGGTGCGCCGCTCGACGGCCAGCCCGGCTTCGTCCAGGGCGCGCTCCACGTCACGCGCGACGCGCTCGTAGCCCCCCGGTCGGATGACCACCGGGATGTGTGCGTCCTGCCACCGCCGCGCCAGGCTGCGCAGCTTGAGCGCCGGCGCCACCAGCGCCATGAAGGCGATGGTCAGGGCCAGCACCGCGGCATACGGATAGCCGCGCAGGACCTGCGCCACCAAGCCCGCGCCGCCGGGCCGCTCGCCTGCGTCGAGCAGGACGATGCTGCCGATGCCGATGAGCGGCGGCACGAGCAGGACGGCGGCCAGCATGGCCAGCCGGACCCAGGCCTCGGGCACCCAGTCGGGCGCCGGCACGGCAGCCAGCAGGAAGGTGCCCACGTCGGGCAGGGCGACGCCGACGACCGCCACCAGCCAGGCCAGCGAGCCGAACGAGATGGCCGCCAGGAGCGTCTGCTTCGACTCCGGCACCCGCCCGAAGAGGAGGATGCTGGCCCAGCCGAGGGCCATCGTCAGAGCGCGCCCGAGGAAGCGGCCGGCGACGGCGAAGAGGGAGGCGAGGATGGCCATCAGGCCGCCCCCGCCGCGCGCTCGCGCAACGCGAGCCGTTGCTGGAGGAGGGCCAGCACGGCCGTCTCCTCGGCCGAGAGGTCGGTCAGGCCGAGCGCCATCTCACGCTCGGCGCGCGAGCGCAGGACGCCCGCCAGCTGGCCTTCGAGGTAGGCCTCGATGAGCTCGGGATGGACATAGCAGGAGCGGCACACGGCGGGCGTGTTGCCGAGGTGCTCCGCCACCTGCTCGATGGCGCGCACCACGTTCCGCTTGCGTGCCGCGTGGTCGTCGACCGCCTCGATCGCCCGCAGTGCCCCGGCAGCGAGCACGGTCCCCACCCAGGTGCGGAAGTCCTTGGCCGTGAACTCCTCCCCGCTCGCCTCGCGCAGGTAGTCGTTCACGTCGTCCGAGTCGACCGACTGCAGCTGGCCCTCCTCATCGCGGTACTGGAAGAGCCGTTGGCCCGGCAGCTCCTGGCAGCGCCGCACCAGCGAAGCCAGGCGGCGGTCGCGCAGGTCGACGTCGTACTCCTTGCCGCTCTTGCCGCGGAAGCGGAAGCGCAGCCGGCTGCCGTCGATGTCAACGTGCTGGCTGCGCATCGTGGTCAGGCCATAGGAGCGGTTCGTGCGCGCGTACTCCTCGTTGCCGACGCGGATGAGGGTCAGCTCGAGCAGCCGCACGACCGCTGCCAGCACCTTCTCCCGCGGAAGGCCCGGGCGCGCCAGGTCCGCTTCGACGCGGGCCCGGATCGCCGGCAGGGCCTGCGCGAAGGCCAGCGTGCGCTCGTACTTGTGCGCGTCGCGCACCGCGCGCCAGCGTGGGTGGTAGCGATATTGCTTGCGCCCCTTCGCGTCGCGACCGGTGGCCTGGAGGTGTCCGTTGGCCAGCGGGCAGATCCAGACGTCGCGCCAGGCCGGCGGCACGGCCAGGGACCGGATGCGGCGCAGCTCGGCCGGGTCGCGCACCGGGCGCCCGTCCGCGTCCCGGTAGCTGAAGCCGCGGCCAGCCCGGATGCGCCGGATGCCGGGCATGCTGTCGTCCACGTGGCGCAGCCGGGCGGACCGGGCGGCCTCGACCGGATCCGGCGGACCGGCGGCCTCGACCGGGTCCGACGGGCGGGCGGCGACCGCGCGTGGGCGGCGCTGGTGACCCCGCTCTCGGGGCTGCTTCGCTGGGCTCATCCCGGCGGTCGAGGCTACGGCGCCACGGCACGCGCGACGACACCGCCGGGACACCGGCCGCTTGCAGCCGTCTTGCAGCAGGGCGGATGGCGCGATCCGGCCACGCCCCGCCTAACCGTCCCCGGGCCGATGGGACCACGCCCGACTACGACCGATGGGGGAGGTGGCGGCGTCCGCCGGCTGGCATACTGGCCGCCTCAGCGGACCATCGAGAGAGGCTCCACAACAGAAGAACGCCGCCCCGGCAGACTCTTGTCACCGCCGGCCGCCCCAGCGCCCGGCCGCCCCGACCCGCCCTCTCCGCGCCCCAGCGCACCGCCCGTGGTCTGCCCGGCGGCCCGTCCTCCGTCGCTGCGTGCCCCCGGCGCGGCGTCCGGCAGAGAGGAGCACGATGTCGTCGGTCCATCCCAGCGGCGTCCAGAGGGCGTCCTCCGGTCAGCGCAGGCTGGCCCCGCTCATGGTCGCACTGCTCGCCGCGCTGCTCGCGGTGGGCGGCCTCGCCAGCCAGCCGATGCCCGTCGCGGCCGCCACGGCCAAGGTCGTCATCGTCGTCGGGCCCACCGGATCGCAGACCGCCAAGTACATCGACAGCGCTCGCCGCCTGGCAGCGCAGGCCCGCGGCTACGGGGCCGCCGTCTACGAGATCTACAGCCCGAACGCGACCTGGTCGCGCGTGCGTTCCGTGGCGCAGGGCGCCAACCTCTTCATCTACCTCGGCCACGGCAACGGCTGGCCCAGCCCCTACTGCTGCTTCCAGCCGTACACCAAGGACGGCCTCGGGCTGAACAAGGTCGCCGGAGCCGGCCACTCCAACGTGCGCTACTACGGCGAGTACTACCTGAAGAACTACATCCGCCTGGCGCCCGACTCCGTGGTCATCCTCAACCGCCTCTGCTACGCCTCCGGCAACTCCGAGTGGGGCACCGCCGACCCGAGCCTGTCCACGGCTCGTAAGCGGGTCGACAACTACGGCGCCGGCTTCCTGCGCACAGGTGCCCGGGCGGTCTTCGCCGAGGCCATCGCCAGCACCAGCTACGTCCTCTATGGGCTCTTCCGCACCAGCCGCAGCGTCAGCCAGATCTTCTGGAGCGCGCCGAACGCCAAGCGCACCTATGCCAGCTCCTTCTCGTCGGTGCGCACGCCGGGCAAGCGGGCGCTGCTGGACCCGACCTACCGCACCAAGTACTGGCGCTCGGTCATCGGCGACCTGGGCATGACCGCCAGCACCTGGCGCTGAGGGGAGGACCGGGCGCCGCGGCCAGGGCGACGGACTCCCCGAGCGCACCCCGAAGAGCGCGCGGGGCGGTCCTCCCGGGAGGCGGCCGCGCCCCACCGACGTGGCCCGACCGTCGAAATCGGGCTGGAAGATCGCATCGAACGCTCCGTTCGACTGGGTCCGTGGCGGTGCTGTCGCCGTTGGCTCGTTCAACGCGACACGGACAGGGCGGGGAGGCCCCGGATGGCTCGGAGGCCGTGCCCCGGTGACGTTCGCCACGAACCTGTAGCGCGCCGGCCGGGGCGCCGGCCGCGCCTGCAAGCGCCTCGGGCGGATAGTGCGGCTCGTCCACCCCCGCGTACCGGAGCCTGCCTGCGCATGAGCGTCGCCCCGTCGGATCGGTCCGCGCCCCCCGTCCCGCCCGAAGCCCCGGGCGCGTCTCCCAGCTCGCGCAGAGCCCCCGACGGCGCACCCGATGCAGCCTCCGCGACGCCGATGCCGGCCGATGCCAGCGCGCCCGATGCCAGCGCCCCGGTCGTCGTCCGGCAGGCCACGCGTCGCTTCGGCGACCTGACGGCCGTGGCCGACCTCACGCTGGAGGTCCCGGCGGGCACCATCCTGGGGCTCATCGGCCCCAGCGGATCGGGCAAGACGACCACGCTGCGCCTGCTCACCGGGGCGCTCGCGCCCGACAGCGGCAGCGTCCGCGTGCTGGGCGAGGACCCGCGCCGATTCCGCCGCCGCACGCGCGAGCGTATCGGCTACTCACCGCAGCAGTTCGTGCTCTACCCGGACCTCACGGCAGGCGAGAACATCGACTTCGTGGCCGCGCTCTTCGGCATGCTCCTGGTGCGCCGGCGGGCTCGCGTGCGCAAGGTACTCCGGCTGCTCGACCTATGGGACGCCAGGGGGCGCCGCGCGTCGCAGCTTTCGGGTGGCATGCAGCGTCGCCTCGAGCTGGCCTGCGCCCTGGTCCACGAACCCGACCTGCTCTTCCTGGACGAGCCCACCGCCGGCATCGACCCGCTGCTGCGGCAGACCATCTGGGACGAGCTGCGGCGCCTGCGCGACGATGGCCGCACGCTCCTGGTGACCACGCAGTACGTGACCGAGGCCGAGTACTGCGACGAGGTGGCGCTCGTCTCGGAGGGCCAGCTCATCGCCCACGGCACGCCGGACGAGCTGCGCCGTCACGCGCTCGGCGGCGAGGTCATCGAGATCGACACCGAGCGCGCCTTCGACGCCGACTCACTGCCGCCCATCGAGGGCGTGCGTGAGGTGCGTCAGCACGGCGCGCGCGACCTGCTGGTCATCGCCGAGGACGCCGGCGCGGCGACGCCGCGGGTGGCCGACGCCATCGAGGCCGCCGGGGGCGCCGTCGTCGCCAGCCGCGAGTACCGCCCCACATTCGACGAGGTCTTCGCCGAACTCGTCGCCAGGCACCGCGCGGAGACCGGCAGGAAGGGCTCGGCCGAGGGGCCCATCAGCGCCCATGAGGCAGGCAAGGCTGGCCGATGAGCGGGCTGCTGAAGAGCTTCACCCGGGTCAGCTCCTTCGTGGCCAAGGAGCTGATCGAGGTGGTGCGCCGGCCGGGTGCCTTCGTCAGCCTCATCCTCGGGCCGTTCCTGGTGATGGCCATCTTCGGAGCGGGCTACACCGGCACGCGCCGGCCCATGGAGACGGTCGTCGTCATCCCCGAGGGATCGTCGCTCTCGCGCGAGGCCGCCGAATACGAGAAGGTTGCCGGCCCCACCATCCGCATCGTGGAGGTGACGAGCGACCTCGCCTCCGCCGAGGACCGCCTGCGGCGCCAGCAGATCGACCTGGTGGTCGTGGCGCCGCCGGACGTGGAACAGGCCCTGCGCGAGGGACGCCAGTCGCAGCTCGAGGTGCGCTACAACCAGGTCGACCCGGTACTCACCTCCTACGCTTCGTTCCTCGCCTATCGCCTCAGCCAGGAGGTCAACGCGGAGATCCTGCGGCGGGCCGTCGAGGAGGGCCAGCGTTACGCCGTGAAGCTGGCCGGGCAGCCGGAGGCGGCGCAGATCCCGCCCGACCTGGTGGCACGGCCGACGACCGTCGAGACGGTCAACATCTCGCCCACGCCGGCCGCCGTCCTGCCCTTCTTCGCGCCCGCCGTGGTCGCCCTCATCATCCAGCACATGGCGGTCACGCTGACCGCGCTGTCCCTGGTACGCGAGCGCCTCAGCGGCGCCTTCGAGCTCTTCCGCGTGGCACCCGTCTCGGTGCGCGAGATCCTGGTCGGCAAGTACCTCGGTTTCGGCCTGCTCACCGGACTCGTCGCCGGTGCGCTGCTGGCGCTGCTGATGGGCGTCTTCGGGGTGCCCCTACTGGGCGACCCGCTGCTCCTCCTGGCGGCCGCGGCGCTGCTCACCTTCACCTCGCTGGGACTGGGCCTGCTCATCTCGGTCGTCGCCGACTCCGAGCGGCAGGCGGTGCAGCTGTCGCTGCTGGTGCTGCTCGCCTCGGTCTTCTTCAGCGGTCTGGTGCTGCCCATCGAGGAGTTCGCGGTGCCCGTGCGTGCGGCCAGCCACCTGCTGCCGGTCACCAACGGCATCCGCCTCTTCCAGGACGTGATGCTGATGGGCGTCACCTACCGGCCGTACCACCTGCTGGTGCTGGCGCTCGTGGGTCTGGCGCTCTTCGTCATCACGGCCCTCCAGCTCCGCCGCAGCATGGCGCGCGGCTGAACGCGGTGGCGACCGAGGCCGCTCAGCCTGCGCCGCGCTGGACACGGCCGGTGGCAGTCCTCCTCATCGCCTACGGCCTGCTCGGCCTGGTCATCCTGACGCTGGCGGGACTCGCGGCCGGGCGTCCCCTGGAGGAGGTCGACCGGCTCACCGTCGCGCTCGGCGAGCAGCGGACCGCGCTGCTCGCGACGCTGCGCGACACGTCCACAGCGCTGGGCGATGCTGCCGCCACGGTGCGCGACTTCGACGGCAGTCTCGCCCAGGCGCGCGTCTCGGCGGGGCGCGCTGCGGACCTCACGCGCGACGTCTCGACGACGATGGCCGAACTGTCCCGGGCGGCGAACGTCGAGCTCTTCGGCTCGCGGCCGCTGGCCGCACTGGCGGACGGTTTCGGGCGAGCCTCCGAGCAGCTGACCGCCCTCGGTGCCGATCTCGACACGATGCGCGGGGCATTGGAACGCAACGGCGACGACCTGCGGCGCACCTCGGGCGGCCTCGAGGCCGTGCGCGCAGACATCGACCGGCTGGCCGCAGCCGTGGAGGGCCCGGCCGGCGTGGATCTGGGTGCGGCTGGCGTGACGGGGCTGCGGGTGGGCCTCTTCGCACTCGGCGCATGGCTGGCCGGACTGGCCGTGGCCAGCCTGGTCGCCGGCGTGGCGCTCTGGCGCTGGGGCTCGCGGCCCGCCTGAGGCGGGCGGGGGATCAGGCGTGGCGAGCGCCGCGGTTCAGGCCGCCGAGCGCCGCCGTGATGCCTCCGTGCGGCGCCCCTTCGTCCTGGCCGAGCCGTGTTCGGCCGACCCGCGGCCAGCCGACCCGGGGTTGGCCTTCGTCGCCCTGGTCGACCCGCCCCCGCTCGACGCGGCCTTCGCGCTCGTGCCCTTCGATCGCGCCCGCTTCGGCCGCTCCTTCGCGCTGCGCAGGCTGGCCTCCAGGGCGGCCATCAGGTCGACCACCTTCGGCTCGGGCTTGCGGCGCTTGGCCGCCGCGGCCTCGCCGCGCACGCGCCGCTCGACGAGTTCTTGCAGGGCGACGCGATAGCGATCCTCGTAGCGCTCGGGGTCGAAGCGCGAGGAGAGGCTCTCCACGAGCGAGCGGGCCATCTCGAGTTCCCTGGCTGCCACCCTGGCCTCGGACTGGTCGGGCAGGTCGAGCTGGCGCGTGGAGCGGATCTCGTCGGGCCAGTGCATCGTCTCGAGCACGAGCGTCTCGTCGTAGACGCGCAGCGTGGCCAACCGCTCGCGGCTGCGCAGCACGACGCGCGCCACCGCCACCCGGCCCGTTTCGGCCAAGGCCCGTCGCAGCAGGCTGAAGGGCTTGACCCCGGTCTCCTGCGGTTCGAGGTAGTAGGCCTTCTCGTAGTAGATGGGATCGATCTCTTCGAGCTCGACGAAGTCGCCGATCTCGATGGTGCTGCTGGCCTCCGGCTGGCGGGCCTCGATCTCACGCGGCTCGACGACCACGTACTCGTCCTTGCCCACCTCGTAGCCGCGCACCAGCTCGTCCCACTCGACCTCCCGGTCCTCGGCGCTGCAGAAGCGCTTCTCGACGATGGGCGCGTGGTCCGTCTTGTGGAGGAGCCGGAAGCGCACCTCCTTCTGCTGTTCGACCGCCCCGTAGAGCTTCACGGGGATGGTCACCATGCCGAAGGTGATGGCGCCCTTCCAGATGGCACGCACGGCGCGCTCCCGACTCGACCGGCTCGACTCGTGCCCGCCTAGCTGCCGCTGCTGGCGCCGGCGAACGACTCGTGCTCGGCCCCCTCGGCGTCGGTCACGCGCAGCAGGTTGCTCACCTCCCGCACGCCGCCGATGCGCCGCGTGCGCGCCTCGATGTCGCGCACCATGGCCTCGTCGTCGACGCTGCCTCGCAGCACGACCACGCCCGACTCGGCGTTGATGTTGATGCGGCCCTTCGGGATGGACTGGTCACGGAAGAGCTCGCTCTCGACCCTGTGCGCCAGCGCGACGTCGTCGACCGGCTCCGAGCCGCCGCCCATGTGACCGACGCGCTGCGTCATGCCCCAGGCGCCCGCGACGACCCGCCTGCGCGTGCGCTCCGCCTCGCGGCCGGCGCGCCGCGCCATGCCCGCCAGCCGGTCGCGGGTGACGGCCCGGCGACCGCGACCGCGATCGGGATCCGCGAAGTAGGTAGCCAGCGCCGTCAGCCCACTGGCGGCGGCTGCGGCGACGGCCGCCCCCAGCCAGCGCGAGCGGGGCCGTGACTGACCCGTGACGCCGCTCACGCTGCGCGCGGCGTCATCGATCGGCTGGCGCAGGCGCGCCGGGATGCCCTTGCGGGAACGCTTGAAGAACATGGTCCCTCCTCGTGTGCGTGCGTACGCGTTCGTGTCGTGCCGCCATCGTGGCAGCGCACCCGTGTCGGCGACCCGCCGCCCGCGACGACGGGGCCTTGCAGGGGCCTTTCGTTCCACCCTCGCGCAAGGCGGTGCTAGGCTGGCGTCATGGCTCAGGCAGGCGTGCGGTCTGCGGTACCACCGACCCATCGAGCACCCGGCCGCGCTGGTCCCGACGCACCCGCGAGCCGCTTGACCGAGCTCGAGTTCTCCGTGTCCGGCGCGCACGACGACCCGATCTACGTCTGTCGCTGGGGTCCGTCGGAGGGGCGCGCGGCACTCGTGCTGGTGCACGGCTTCGGTGAGCACTGCCGCCGGTACGGCGACCTGGTCGAGATCCTCGCCGCGCACGGCCTCGCCGTCTACGGCTACGACCTGCGCGGGCATGGCCGGTCGCCGGGCAGGCGCGGCCATGTCGGGCGCTGGGCTGAGCACCGGGCCGACCTGGCGCAGGTCGTGGGGGCCGTGCGCGCCGCGGAGCAGGGTGGGCCGGTCTTCCTGATGGGCAACAGCCTGGGTGGCCTCATCGCGCTGGAGTACGCGCTTCACCACCCCGACGGGCTCGCCGGCGTCGTCGCCAGCGCCCCGGCCCTGGCCCCGGCGGGCGTCGGCAACCGCTTCCTGAAGATGCTCGCTCGCCTCCTGACGCGCGTCTGGCCGTCCTTCTCGGTGACCGTGCCGATGGTGCGCGAGGACGTCGAGTCGGACCTGCTGGATGACCCGGACCCGCTGCTGCACGGACGGCTCACGGCGCGTGCCGCGACCGAGGCCATGGCCGCCATCGATTGGACCGTCGCACACGCCGCGGGCCTGCGCCTGCCGCTGCTGCTCATCCACGGGGGCGCCGACCGGCTCGTCGATCCGCGCGGCAGCCGCGCCTTCCACGCGGCGGCATCGTCCGACGACAAGGAGCTGCTCGAGTACCCGACGAACTTTCACATGCTGCGCCGAGAGGAGCGCCGCCGGACCTTCTCCGACGTCGCGGCCTGGATCGAGGCTCGCCTGAGCAACAGCACGGCTGCAAGCGGGCTGCAAGGCGAAGCGCAGGCCGCGACCCCGCACGGTGCGCGCACGCCGGGCTAGCCTCAGACCGCCGGCGTCCGGCCAGCATGCCACGGGGGACGACATGGACAGCATCCGACCAGCCCTCCCGGGGGTGACCAGCGAGGGCGGGCAGTCGCCGGCGCTGGACACGCCGAACGAGATCACCCCCGAGCCCGCGGGCGGCGGGCCGACGCCCCTCGACGATGCCGCGGCGGCCATCTCCGGCGTGATGCCGGGCGCCGCGCCCGCGCTCGAGGACGTGCCGGTCCGGCGCGACGACGAGACGGGCGACCCCGAGGAGTTCGAGCCGCCCCTGATGCGTTGACGACATCGGCCCCGGCCGAGTCCAGCGGCGGGGCCTAGACTCCGGGGCGTGCTCCGCCCCACCGCCCTCCCGGTGCGAGCCGTGCGCCGCGCACTGCTGGCTTGGTATACGCGCCACGGCCGGCCGCTCGCCTTCCGCGCCACGCGCGAGCCGTGGTCCGTGCTCGTCTCGGAGGTGATGGCGCAGCAGACGCAAGTGGCGCGGGTCGAGCCAGCCTGGCAGGCCTTCGTGGCCCGCTTCCCGACGCCTGCTGCCCTGGCCGCTGCGTCGCCGGCCGCGGCGCTCCAAGCCTGGGCCGGACTCGGCTACAACCGCCGAGCACTCCAGCTGCAGCGCGCGGCCGCGGCCATCGTCGAGCGTCACGGCGGCCTGGTGCCGGAGGAGCCGGGCGACCTGGAGCGGTTGCCCGGCGTCGGGCCCTACACCGCGCGGGCCGTGGCGGCCATCGCCTACGGTCGGGCGGTGGGCGCCCTCGACACCAATGGGCGCCGCGTCCTCGGGCGGGTCTCGGGTGCGGCTGGAGAGACGGTTCTGCGGCAGGTCGCCGACAGGCTGGTCGATCCCGACCGTGCCGCCGACTCGACGCACGCCCTGATGGACCTCGGAGCCACCGTCTGCCGGCCCGTCCCGGCCTGTGACGCCTGCCCGCTGCGTGGTTGGTGCGTCACCGGCGCTGCCCTTGCCGCGGGCAAGGCCACCCCGGTGCCGCTGCGGCCGGCGCGCAGGCGGCTCACGCGGACCGCGGGCGCCGGCTTCCCGGCCACTCGCCGCTGGCTGCGCGGCCGGCTCGTGGCAAGGCTGCGTGACGCGGCGGCGGGGGAGTGGCAGCACCTCGACGGCCCGCTGGGCACGCACCCGCCCGAGGCGGTGCGCGCCGCGCTGCGGGACCTGGCGGCGGAGGGCATGGTCGAGCTCGACCCGGCCGGCCGTGCCCGGCTGCCCGCGACAGCGCCGGCGGCTACGATGGCCCGGCCATGACCGGCCCCCGGATCGCCACACCGGCCGGCGTGCCGCCCCGCACGCCGCTGCCCGCCGATGACGCCTGGCTCGGCACGGGCGGCTACGGCCTCGCCGAATTGGCGGCGCACTGGGCGCCGGCCGCGACACTGCCGCCCATGTCGGCCGAGGCGATGCGCGGCGCCGACCGCCGCGCGCAGCGCATGGGCGTACCGGCCGAGCTGCTCATGGAGCAGGCCGGCGCGGCCGTGGCCGCCGCCGCGCGGGCGCTGCTGCACGACGTGGAGCGCGAAACAGCCGGGCCCGTCCTCCTGCTCATCGGTGCCGGCAACAACGGTGGCGACGGCAGCGTCGCCGCGCGTCACCTGGGCGCCGCGGGCATCCGTTGCGCGGTCGTGCTCGTCGATGCCGCCACCGAGCCCCGGACGCCGGAGGCGCTGCGCAACTGGCGCCGCCTCGAGGGTCTGGCCCTGGTGGAGCGGCTGCACGCCGCCACGGCCCACGACGTCGGCCTCCTCGGCCACGGCATCGAGCGGGCCGCGCTGATCGTGGACGCGCTGCTCGGCACCGGCGTGCGCGGCCTGCTACGCGAGCCCGTGCGCGCCGCGGTGGCGCTCGCCCGGAGCGCGCGCGCCTCGGGCGTGCCGGTGCTCGCCGTTGACGCGCCCACGGCGCTCGACCTGACCAGCGGCGAGCCGTCCGACCCGGTGGTCCGGGCCGACGTGACCATCACCTTCCACCGGCCGAAGCTCGGCCTGCGCACGCGGGCCGGGCGGGCCCTGGCGGGACGGGTGCTGGTGGCGCCCATCGGCATCCCGCCCGGCGCCGACCCGGCCTGACCGGATCCGCGCCGGTGACCGACACACCCCCCGGCCGGCGAGGCCGGTCGAACGACCGTCCCTTGCTGCGCGTCCTGGCGGCGGCCGCGATGGTCGTGGCCGGCGTGCTCGGCGTGCAGCTGCTGGGCGTGCTCGTGCCCCCGCTCGATGACTTCCTGGCCAGTCTGCCGGTGGTCGGCGCCGCCCTGGTCGTGGTCACGCTGGCCGTGCTCGGCGGCGCGCTGCGCCACCAGCCCTGAACGGCATCTGGCGAACCCTCGACGCCTCCCGCGCGGAGGCCGGCATTTGCGGCATCTCGCCCGCGGCGCGTACCATCCGCCGCGTGACCGCCCCCCGCGGCCCTCTTCCCGGCCGCACCCCCTTCGGCACCGCCGCCGCCGCCCGCGGCACCGGCTGAGCCATGGCCGTCGGCAGCTCCAACAGCTTCGACCTGATCGTTCTCGGCGCCGGCACCGGCGGCTATTCGGCCGCCTTCCGTGCCGGTCAGCTGGGCATGAAGGTCGCCCTCGTGGACCGCTCAAAGATCGGCGGCACCTGCCTGCACTGGGGCTGCATCCCGACCAAGGCGATGCTCGAGTCGGCCGAGCTCTTCGAGCGCATCAAGCGCGCCGACGAGTACGGCCTGAAGGTCGCCGACGCGAGCCTCGACTACGCCGCCGTGGCCAGGCGCCGCCAGGCCGTCGTCGACCGCCTGACCAAGGGCCTGATGAGCCTGGTCAAGAAGAACAAGGTCGAGTGGGTCCAGGGCAGTGGTCGCCTGCAGGGGGGCAAGAAGGTCGCCGTCGAGATGATCGGCGAGGACGGCAAACCGGGCGGCAACCGGCTGCTCGAGGCGAACGACGTGATCCTCGCCACGGGCAGCCGCGTGCGCAGCCTGCCCGGGCTCCAGCCTGACGGCAAGCGCATCGTCACGTCCGACGAGGTCTCCACCGGCGACACGCTGCCGGCCAGCATCATCGTCGTCGGCGGCGGGGCGGTCGGCGTCGAGTTCGCCTCCTTCTTCCAGGACGCGGGCGTCAAGGTGACTCTGCTCGAGTACATGCCGACGCTCGTGCCGCTCGAGGACGCGGACGTGGCCAAGGAGCTGGAGCGCTCCTTCGTGCGCCGGGGCATGGAGGTCATCACCGGCGCCCGCTTCGATGCCGCGGGGGTGGTCGTCGACGACAGCGGCGTCTGCGTCATGGTCGGCCAGGATGGCAAGGAGGGGCAGCGTGAGCTGCGCGCCGAGCAGCTGCTGGTCTCGGTCGGCCGTGCGCCCAACAGCGACGACATCGGGCTCGACACGACGCGGGCCAAGGTCGAGAAGGGCTTCGTGCAGGTCGACCTGGCCCGGATGCGCACCGCCGAGCCGCATCTCTACGCCATCGGCGACCTCGTGGGCGGGCTGATGCTGGCCCACGTGGCGGCGCACGAGGGCCTCGCCGCGGTGGCCAGCATCGCGGGCATCGAAGCCGAGCCGGTCGACTACGACCTGATGCCCCGGGCGACGTACTCGCGACCGCAGATCGCCTCGATCGGCCGCAGCGAGCAGCAGTGCCGCGAGGCGGGCATCGAGGTCAAGACGGGCAAGTTCCCCTTCCTAGCCAGCGGCAAGGCGCTCATCGGCGGTGAGCACGAGGGCTTCGTGAAGGTCGTCGCCGACGCTGCCACCGACCGCGTGCTCGGTGTGCACATGATCGGCCCCCACGTGACCGATCTCATCAGCGAGGCCAGCACGGCCATGCTGCTCGAGGCAACGGCCTGGGAGGTCGGCGCAGCGGTGCATCCCCATCCGACGCTCTCCGAGGCGCTCGGCGAGGCGGCCCTGGCCGTCGCCGGACGCTCCATCAATTTCTGAGCGCCAGCCGGCGCCAGCCAGCCAGACGAGGCACGACCTGATGGCAACGACCAAGGAACGGCCCCCCAGCGCCGAGGCGCGGGCGCTCGGCGCGGAGCTCGGGCTCTCGGCCGAGCAGCTCATCGAGATGTACCGCCTGATCGCCCTGACGCGCGCCGTCGACGAGCGCATGTGGGTCCTCAACCGGGCCGGCAAGGTGCCCTTCGTCATCAGTGGCCAGGGCCACGAGGGGGCGCAGGTCGGCATCACCTACAGCCTGCGCAAGGGCCACGACTGGGTCGTGCCCTTCTACCGCTCGGTGGCCATGGTGATGACCTTCGGTATGACCGCGCGCGACATCATGACCGCCCAGTTCGCGCGCGCCGACGACACAAGCTCGGGCGGCCGCCAGATGCCCGGCCATTACGGCGCAGCGCGGCACAACATCCTCTCCACCAGCTCCCCGGTGGCGACCCAGGTGCTGCACGCCGTGGGCATCGCCCTGGCGGCCAAGATCCGCGGCACCGACCAGGTCGTGGTCACCGCGCTGGGCGAGGGCGCCAGCAACCAGGGCGACTTCCACGAGGCCCTCAACTTCGCCGGCATCCACAGGCTGCCGGTCATCACCGTGGTCGAGAACAACGGCTACGCCATCAGCGTCCCGTCGGCGCTCGAGACGGCGGTCGACGATATCGCCGTCCGAGCCGCTGGCTACGCCATGCCCGGCATCATCGTCGACGGTGCCGACGTGCTGGGCGCCTACAAGGCGGGCCGGGAGGCGATCGAGCGCGCCCGGCGGGGCGAGGGTCCGACGCTCATCGAGGCCAAGGTGACCCGGCTCACGGCTCACTCGTCCGACGACCAGCAGACCAAGTACCGCAGCGCGGAGGAGCTCGAGCGGGAGCGCGAGCGGGACCCGCTGCCCCGCTTCCGGGCGCAGCTCATGGACGCCGGCATCCTCGACGAGGAGAAGGTGGCCGCCATCGAGACCGAGATCAAGGCCGCCGTGGACGACGCCACCGACTGGGCCGAGGCCCAGCCCGAGCCGGACCCGGCCACTGCCACCCGCCACGTCTACGCCGAGCCGGAGGCCTGAGCCATGGCGGTCATGACGCTCATCGAGTCGATCCGCCAGACGCTCGCCGACGAGATGCGTCGCGACGAGTCGGTCATCGTCCTGGGCGAGGACGTGGGCAAGAAAGGTGGCGTCTTCCTGGCCACCGACGGGCTGCACGCCGAGTTCGGCGGCGACCGGGTGATCGATACGCCGCTGACCGAGTCGATGATCGTGGGCGCCTCCATCGGTGCCTCGGTCAACGGCCTGCGGCCCGTGCCCGAGATCCAGTTCGCCGACTTCATCTTCCCGGCCTTCAACCAGATCGTCTCCGAGCTGGCACGCATGCGCTACCGCTCCAACGGCACCTTCAACTGCCCGGTCACCATCCGGGCGCCGTACGGTGGCGGCGTGCATGGCGCGCTCTACCACAGCCAGTCGGTGGAGGCCTACTTCACCCACGTACCGGGCCTCAAGACGGTCGTGCCCTCGACGCCCTACGACGCGCGCGGCCTGCTGCGCAGCGCCATCCGCGACGACGACCCCGTGCTCTTCTTCGAGCACAAGAAGCTCTACCGCTCGGTGCGCGGTGAGGTACCCGAGAGCGACTACACCATCCCCCTCGGGCGCGCCCAGGTGACGCGCGAGGGGCGCCACGTGACGGTGCTCGCCTACGGCCTCATGGCGCACTACGCGCTCGAGGCGGCCGACCTCGTCGAGGGAGAGGGCATCAGCGTCGAGGTCATCGACCTGCGCACGCTCCGGCCGCTCGACCGCGAGACGGTCATCGACTCGGTCAAGAAGACGGGCAAGTGCGTCATCGTCTACGAGGACAACCGCTTCGGCGGCTATGGCGCCGAGATCGCGGCCATCCTGGCCGAGGACGCCTTCGACTACCTCGACGGTCCGATCGTGCGCGTCACCGGCCCCGATGTGCCCGGCGTGCCCTACGCCCACACGCTCGAGGACTGGTTCATGATCGACCCGGACCGCATCGTCGCCGCCATCCGCCAGCTGGCGGCCTACTGACCGCGCCGGGACGGATGCGCCACACTACGCACGACAAGCGACCGCAGCAGCCAGGTCGGAGGACTGCCCCGTGCCGAAGGTGACGATGCCCCAGCTCGGCGAGAGCGTCGCCGAGGGGACCATCGGCAAGTGGCTCAAGAAGGTCGGCGACCACGTCGACAAGTACGAGCCGATCGTCGAGGTCATCACCGACAAGGTCAACGCCGAGGTGCCCTCGCCCTTCGAGGGGACGCTGACCGCGATCCTCGTCCAGGAGGGCGAGACGGTCCCCAACAACGCCGAGATCGCCGTCATCGACGGGGCCGGCGAGGCGGGGGCCGAGGCGGCCACGGCCCCGGCGCCTACCACCGCCACCACGGCGGCGCCCGCCGCGGCCGGCAACGGCCGCGCCGAGCCGACCGTGCTGGGCACCGGCCACGGTCCGGCCGGCTCCGACGAGCGCCCCGTGGAGGAGATGCGTCCCGCCGCGAGCGCCGCCAGCGCGCCCGCGGCCACCACCGCCCCGCCCGCCGCGCAGGCGCCGGCCCAGCGCTACGACGGCCCGGTCACACCGGCCGTACGCCGTCTGGCGCGCGAGCACGGCATCGACCTGGCCCTGGTTGCCGGCACCGGCCACGGCGGGCGCGTCACGCGCGAGGACGTGCTGGCCTACGTGGAGCAGCAGCGCAGCGGTGCCGCACCTGCGGCGGCTGCCACTCCCGCGGCCGCGACCGCGACCCCCGCTGCTCCGCCCGCGGCGCCCGCCGCTCCGGCCCCGGCAGCGCCGCAGGCGCAGACTGTCGCTCCGGCCGCGGCCGAGCCGCCGGCGCCGCCGCGCCCGACCGAGGACCAGCTCAAGCCGACCACGCCGATGCGCAAAGCCATCGCGGCGCACATGGTGCTGGCCAAGCAGACCGCGCCGCACGCCTACACCACGGTCGAGGTCGACATGTCCGGCGTGGTCGCCCTGCGCGAGTCGGTCAAGGGCCGTTACCAGGCCCAGGAGGGCGTGGCCCTCTCGTTCGTGGCCATCGTGGCCAAGGCGGTCGTGGAAGCCCTCAAGCGGCATCCCGACCTCAACGCCCACTGGACCGAACAGGGGCTGCTGCGCAAGGCTGCCATCAACCTGGGCATCGCCGTGGCCGTGGAGGACGGCCTGATCGTGCCCGTCATCAAGAACGCCGACCAGTACAGCATCCACGGGCTGAACCTCTTCCTCCAGGACTACGCCGCGCGCGCCCGCGCCGGCAAGCTCAAGCTGGACGAGGTGCAGGGCGGCAGCTTCACGCTCAATAACACCGGCTGGTTCGGCTCGGTGGCCAGCCAGCCCATCGTCAACGTGCCGGAGGTGGCCATCCTCTCGATGGAGGCCATCGTCAAGCGGCCGGTGGTCATCGAAACGGCCAACGGCGACACCATCGGCATCCGCCCGATGATGAACGTCTGCGTCAGCTTCGACCACCGCGGCACCGACGGCGCGCAGGTGGGCCGCTTCGTGCAGGACGTGCGCCGCTGGCTGGAGAACGTCGACGCCCAGACGCCCGTCTGGTAGGCTCGAACGCCGGGCAGCGTCGGCGCGCCGTCGTCGCGTTCGGACCGTCACCACCACGTCAGAGTCCGTCATGAGCGTCCCGTGTCCGAGCCGACCCCCCGTCCGCGCCTGAGCATCGAGGAGCGCGCTGCTCGCCGAGAGCAGCTGCTGCACGGGGACCGCGACCGCTTCCAGAACCTCGTGCGCAGCCTCCAGGCGGGCCGCGAGCTGTCGCTCTCCGACGCACGCCGGCAACGCTTCGCCTGGCATCCCATCGCGCGCAGCCTGGCCGTCATCGCCGCCATCGTCCTGGTCGAGTACCTGGCCGTGATCGTGGTCCATAACGCCTTTCGGGACGCGCGCGTGGAGACCTGGCAGGGAGCCGACAACAGCGTGCAGTCGGGTCAGCGCCTGGCTGGCTGCCCGACGGTGAACGTCCTGCACGACGAGGTCTTCCCGACCTGGCTGCGCTACGGCGGGCGCACCTACCGCTGGACGGAGCGCTACCGGCCGGTGCTCGGCGCCGTGCCCGGGGAGACCGGCTTCACGGAGACCGGCTACAGCCTGGGCAGCCTGCGTCTCCTGGTCGAGGACCGCACGCCCGACGGGCGGGCCCGCCGGTTCGTGCTCATCCACCAGTCGCCGGCCGTCGCGGCCAAAGTCTTCGAAGAGGAGCCGGACTGCTCCTGACGCGCTCGCGGCGCGGCCCTAGACTCTGCCTGAGCGATGGGACGAGAGCTGCCGATCTTCCAGCCCGCCGGCGAGGCCGGCCACGTGCCCCACGCGCCGCTCACGATCGCCATGGGCGGCGGCTCGTTCGAGGCGGCGGCAGACGGCTCCACCGCGCAGCGCCGCCATCCCGACTGGATCCGGGCCCGCCTGCCGACCGGCGAGAACTACCACGACCTGAAGGGCATCCTGCGCGGCCTGACGCTCAATACGGTCTGCGAGGAGGCCCGCTGCCCGAATATCGGCGAGTGCTGGGAGCAGCGCACGGCGACGATCATGATCCTGGGCGACGTCTGCACTCGCGCCTGTGGCTTCTGCGCCGTCAGGACCGGCCGCCCCAGCTGGGACGACGCCGACGAGCCGCGGCGCGTGGCCGAGGCCGTGGCGGCCATGCAGCTGGAGCATTGCGTCGTCACCAGCGTCGCCCGGGACGACCTGCCCGACGGTGGGGCGCACATCTTCGCCGAGACCATCCGCGCCCTGCGCCGGGAGTGCCCCGGCATGGGCGTCGAGGTGCTCATCCCCGACTTCAACGGGCAGGAGCCGCCGCTGCGGGCGGTGATGGAGGCCGGCCCGGACATCCTCAACCACAACGTCGAGACGGTCGAGCGGCTCCAGAAGCCGGTGCGCCGGCGTGCCCGCTACGACCGCTCGCTGGGCGTCCTGGCCTCGGCCAAGCGGCTCAGCCGCGAGCTGACCGGGCGGGACGACGCGGTCCACACCAAGTCGAGCCTGATGGTCGGCCTGGGCGAGACGCGCGCGGAGCTGTCGCAGACGTTCCGCGACCTGCGCGCCGTGGACTGCGACATCCTGACCATCGGGCAGTACCTGCGGCCCACGCTGCAGCACCTGCCGCTCGAGCGCTACTACCATCCCGACGAGTTCGCGGAGATGAAGGTGGAGGCGCTGGCGCTGGGCTTCCGGCACGTGGAGTCGGGGCCTCTGGTGCGCTCCTCCTACCACGCCCGTGACCAGGTGCCCGAGGCGGCTCGCCGGGCGCGCAGCCCGCGGCAGGCGGCGCTGGCCGCCAACGGGCTGGCCAGCGACTGACCAGCGCCGGCTGGCGTCGGCCGCCGGGGCGACCCGCCCGGCGCCGATCGGCTTGAGTACGATTGCCGCCCATGCCGCCGCTGCTATCGCGCCGCACGCCGCTGACCGAGCTGCACTGCCACCTCGGCGGTGCCGTGGCGCCGGCCATCATGTGGGGCATCGCCCACTCCCAGGGCATCCGGCTGCCGACCAAGGACTACTGGGAGTTCCGGGACATGATCACCGTCGGCGCGCGGCGCGGCCGCTCGTTCGACGCCTACCTGCAGCTCTTCCACTGGACCGAGCTGATCCAGTCCTCGCCGCTGGCCGTGGAGCGCTCGGTCTACGAGGTGGTGGGCGGCGCCTACCGCAAGAACAACGTGACCACCATCGAGCTGCGCTTCAATCCCATGAAGCGCAACCGGGGCGGCGAGCAGGACCTCGACCACATCATCAGCGCCGCCATCCGCGGCATGGACCGGGCCAAGCTCGAGTACCCGGTGCTGCCGGGGATCATCCTCTGCCTCGACCGCGCCTTCCCGTTCGCGCTCAATGAGATTATCGCCGAGAAGGCCGTTGCCTACCGCAGCCGCGGCGTCGTCGGCATCGACATCGCCGGGCCCGAGTCGGACTCGTTCCGGCCGCGTGACTACCGCCGGCTCTTCGCCCGCTGCCGCCGCGCCGGCCTGGGCATCACCGTGCACACCGGCGAGGCGGGTCCGGTCGAGGAGATCGCCGAAGTGGTCGAGCAGCTCGAACCATCGCGCATCGGGCACGGCGTGAAGGCCGCCTATGACCCGCGCACGCTGGCCATGATCCGCGAGCGGAAGATCACCCTCGAGGTCTGCCCCACCAGCAACCTCAACACGCGCGTGGTCAGCGGCTGGGACGAGTTCCGCTGGATCTTCGACACCTTCCGCCGCAACCGCATCCGCTTCACCGTCAACACCGACGGCCCGGAGATGCTCAAGACGTACATCCGCGACGAGCTGGCCACGCTGGGGCGCCTGGGCATCCTCTCGCTCGAGGAGCAGGCCCAGGCCGCCGAGTGGGCGCGGCAGGCCTCCTTCGTGGAGGGCGTGCCCGAGATGCCACTGCCGGCCCGGGCACCGGCGGCGCGCAAGGAGGTCGAGCGGGAGGAGGCCTGACGGGTCTCAGGCCGGCGACGGGTCGGGCGCCGCTCCGATGCGGTAGGTGCAGCTGCGCTCGCCGGCCGCGATGTGCGTCTCACGCGTCACGGGTGCGCCGAGGACCTCCTCGAAGAGCTGGATCTCCGCGCGGCAGGCGGCCGGCGTCGCGACCGCCACGTCGTAGATGGCGCAGTTGTGCTCGCGCAAGCGCAGCATGCCGTCGCCGTCGCGCGCCAGCGGCTCGGGCAGGGTGCTGTCAGGGCCTCCCAGCATCGCCTCGCAGAGGTAGCCCTGTTCGTCCTGGAAGCGGGCCAGCTCGGCCACGCGATCGGCCAGTGGCGCCGCCCCGAGACCGCGCTCCTCGAAGCGCCGCCGGATGACGGTCGCCAGGCGCTCGCGCCGCTCGGCGAAGACACCCTCGAGCAGCGCGCCGCCGCCCTGCTGCGCCAGGACGGTGACGAGGTCGGCCGCCAGCGGCGCGTAGTTCTGGGGGAAGAGGCGCTGCGCGGCCGCGGTCAGGTCGTAGACGTGGCGCGGCCGGCCCACACCGTGTCGATGCGTCTGGCGCACCACAGCGCCGTCGGCCGTCAGGCTGCGCAGCTGCTGCAGTGCCGCAGTGCGGCTGATGCCGACGCGGGCGGCCAGCCGGTCGGCGCTGAGCGCGCCCTCGCGGCGCAGCGCGAAGAGGATCGCCAGCCGGGTCGACATGGCAGCGGTCCCCTCGGACGTCTGGGCGGCGTCCATGACCCGGCAGGGTAGCACCGGGGCCGGACGCCCGCCGGGCCGACCAGTGCACGCCAGGACCGGGGCGTCGACGGGCTCCGTTGGCGGCTCGGAGACGGTCGGGATGCTACGCTGGCCGCGCCCGTGGAATTCGACCTCTCCCCCGAACACGAGCTCCTCCGTCAGACCATCCGCGACTTCGCCGCGCGCGAGATCGAGCCGGTCGTCGACGAGCACGAGCACGAGCGCCGTTTCCCCTCAGACATCGTGGCCATGCTCGGCCCGATGGGCCTGCTGGGGGTCCCCTACCCGGAGGACGAGGGTGGCGCCGGCCTCGATACGCTCGCCTACGCCATCGCCGTCGAGGAGATCGCGCGCGTCTGGGGCTCGCTGGCGCTCATCGTGGCCGCACACACGAGCCTCGGCTGCGGCCCGCTGCACCAGGCCGGCAGCGACGAACAGAAGCAGCGCTACCTGGTGCCCATGGCCCAGGGCCGCGTGCTCGGTGCCTTCGGCCTGACCGAGCCCGAAGCCGGCTCCGACTCGGGCGGGACGCGCACCACGGCACGCTTCGAGGAAGGCCCGCACGGCGGCAGCTGGGTGCTCAACGGGCGCAAGCGCTTCATCACCAACGCCGGCCACGCCGGCACCTATATCGTCACCGCCCGCAGCGGCGCGCGCGAGGGCGGCGCGCCCGAGATCAGCGCCTTCATCGTCGAGGCCGACACGCCCGGCTTCTCCGTCGGCCGCCTCGAGGAGAAGATGGGCCTGCACGCCAGCGCCACCGGCGAGCTCCTCTTCGAGGAGTGCCGCGTGCCTGCGGCGCAGATGCTCGGTCAGCGGGGCGACGGCTGGAAGATCTTCCTCAGGATCCTCGACGGCGGCCGCATCTCCATCGGGGCCATGGCCGTCGGGCTGGCCCAGGCCGCGCTCGATGCCTCCGTGCCGTACGCTCGCGAACGCAAGCAGTTCGGCCGGCCCATCGGCTCCTTCCAGGGCGTGGCCTTCATGGTCGCCGACATGGCCACCGAGATCGAGGCCGCCCGGCTCATGGTCTGGCGCGCCGCCTGGCTCAAGGACCAGGGACGCGACTACGCCCTCGCCGCCGCCGAGGCCAAGCTCTTCGCCTCCGAGGTGAGCCAGCGCGCGACCAACGCCGGCATCCAGGTCCACGGTGGCTACGGCTACGTCGAGGAGTACAAGGTGGAGCGCTTCCTGCGCGACGCCAAGCTGACCGAGATCGGCGAGGGCACCAGCCAGATCCAGCGCCTGGTCATCGCCCGGCGCATCCTCGGGCTGGACGTGGTGTGACGCTCCTCGGCCGCTTCCTGCGCGGAGAGGCCGGCGGCAGTACCTCGCCGCCCGGCGCGACCGAACGTGAGACCGAGACCATCCGGCGCATCGTCGGCAGCCTCGAAGCGATGCCGCCCGAGCGGGCCGCCTACGTGGCCGGCTTCGCCTATGTGCTGGCGCGCGTGGCCTACGCCGACCTCCACATCAGCGAGCAGGAGACGGCCGAGATGGAGCGCATCGTGGCCGACTTCGGCGGCCTGCCCGAGCCGCTGGCCGTGCTGGTGGTCGAGATCGCCAAGACCCAGGCGCGTCTCGAGGGTGCCACCGAGGATTACCTGGTCACGCGTCGCTTCCGCGAGGTCTCATCGGCCGAGCAGCGCGAGCGCGTGCTGCACTGTCTTTATGCCGTCGCCTCGGCTGCCGGGGATACCGTCAGCGCCGAGGAGACCGCGGAGATCCGGCAGATCGCGTCGGAGCTGGGCTTCACGCTGCCCGAGCTGAACGTGATCCGCCGCCACTACGCCGACCGGTTGGCCGCCCTGCAGCGGCGCCCGGCCGGCGACACAGCCTGAGCCGGCCCACTCGGGCCCGGCCACCAGCACGGGAGGTCAGACGATGACGGTCGCCAGGGTCACCGAGATCAGCGCCACGTCCCCCGAGAGCTTCGAGGCGGCGGTCGCCGAAGGCGTCCGACGTGCCACCAAGACGCTGCGCAACGTGAAGAGCGCCTGGGTCAAGGAGATGCGCGTCGACGTCGACGGCGATCGCATCAGCCAGTACCAGGTGAATCTGCTCATCACCTTCGTGCTGGACGATTGACCTTCGCTCGTGCTGGACGGATGACGCTCGCCGGAGCGTCGCCGGTCAGCGCTTGGTGAAGCCGCCGGGCTGGTAGGGCTCAGCCTCGTCCTGGCCGCCGGCCGGCGCCGCCTGCTGGGCAGCGGGCGCAGCGCCCTGGATGCCGGCATCGGGGGCTGCTGCCCGCGGCGCATTGGCGCCCATGGCACCGGCGACGGCGATGGTGCCGGCCAGCACGCCGGCCGCGAGGAGTCGCGTCCGGAAGCGCTGGGCGTCCTCGGCGCTGCCGAAGCGCAGGCTGAGTGCGTGGCCCTCCGTGTCGTCGTCGTCGCCGAGGATGATGCGCACGGTGGCGCGGTCCGGCTCACGGTAGCGGAGCAGGTGGCCCTCCGTGTCGGCCTCTTCGGCCGCTGCGATGCGCACGCGCACGATCTCGCCCAGCTGCTCGCGCAGCAGGCGCTCCTCCTCGCTGTCGAGGAACTCGATCTGCGCCCTCTGGCCCTCGTCGAGGATGATCTCGAGGCGCCGTGCCTCCTGAGTCATGCCGGTCATGGGTGTCCCTCCTGCTCGATGCTCGAGGCCACGATACGCCCCACGCGACGCCGCTTCAGCAGCGGTCCCGACAGGCAGGCTGTCGGACAGCCGACAGTGGCGGCGCCGGTGGGTCTTCAGCCGGCGGCACGGGCGCCCCCCATGAGGTCCCGGATGGCCTCGACGGCGTGCGGATCCTCGAGCGCGGAGATGTCGCCCGGATCGAGCCCGAGATAGGCCGCGCGGGCGACGCGGCGCATCACCTTGCCAGAGCGCGTCTTGGGCAGCGCCGGCACGATCTCCACCGCCTCGGGCCGCAGCGCCTTGCCCAGGTCTTCCACGACCCGCCCGGCGATGGCCGCGCGCAGCGCGGGCTCGTCGCTGGCGCCCGGCCGCAGCACGCAGAAGACGACGATGGCCTCTCCCTTGATCTCGTGCGGCACGCCGATGGCGGCGGCCTCCAGCACGGCCGGGTGGGCCACGGCGGCGCTCTCGACCTCGGCCGGCCCGACACGCTTGCCGGCCACCTTGAGCGTGTCGTCCGAGCGGCCCTGGATGTACCAGTAGCCGTCCTCGTCGACGAGCGCCCAGTCGCCGTGCAGCCAGGTCCCGGGGACGCGGCTCCAGTAGGTCTCGAGGTAGCGCTCCGGGTCGTCCCAGAAGCCCCGCGTCATGCCCGGCAGGGGCTGGCGGATGGCCAGCTCGCCGACCTGGCCACGCACGCTGGCCCCATCGGGCCCGAGCACATCCGCGGCGGTGCCCACGGCCGGGCCGCCGAAGGAGCAGGGCTTGATGGGCGTGAGCGGATTGCAGACGACGATACCGCCCGAGACCTCCGTGCCGCCCGAGTAATTGACGATGGGCAGCCGGCCGCCGCCGACCTCGCGGAAGAACCACCACCAGGGCTCCGGGTTCCAGGGCTCTCCGGTCGAACCGAGGACGCGCAGCGAAGAGAGGTCGTGTGAGCGCACGGGTTCCGAGCCGTGGGCCATCAGCGATCGGATCACCGTAGGTGAGATGCCCAGGTGGGTCACCCGGTGGCGTGCCACGATCGACCAGAGCCGGTCCGGCGAGGGGAAGTCGGGCACGCCCTCGTAGAGGACCAGGCTGGCGCCGAGGAGGAGCGAGCCCGAGATGGCCCACGGCCCCATCATCCAGCCCAGGTCGGTGAACCAGAAAAGGCGCTCGCCGGGGCGCAGGTCGAAGCCGTGGGCGAGATCCTGGGCGCCCTTGACCGGGAAGCCGCCGTGGACGTGTAGGGCTCCCTTCGGCCGGCCGGTCGTGCCCGAGGTGTAGATGATCATGTAGGGCGTTTCGGGATCGGTCTCGGGGGTCTCGGGCAGCGGCTCGACGCCGGGAGCGCTCAGCGCTTCGTCCCACCACCGGTCGCGCGCGCCGTCCCAGGGCGTCTCGACCGCGTCGCCCAGGCGACGCACCACCAGCACCCGGCGCACCGAGGGCGCCTCGGCCAGGGCGGCATCGGCTGATGCCTTGAGAGGCACCACGCCGCCGCGGCGCAGGAAGCCGTCGGCGGTGATGAGCAGCGACGCGCCGCAGTCGCGCAGCCGGCTGGCCACGGCCGGCCCTGCATAGCCGGAGAAGATGGGCGTGTAGATGGCCTGCAGCTTGCCCAGCGCGAGGACCGCCACCACCGTCTCGGGCAGCATCGGCAGGTAGATGCCGACGCGATCGCCTGCGCGCACGCCCTCCGCGGCGAGCATGCCCGCAGCCCGGTCGACGGCCCCCCTGAGCTGCGCGTTGGAGAGGCCGCGCGTGGCGCCGTCCTCGCCTTCCCAGACGAGCGCGCTGCCGTCAGGGTCACGCTCGGCACGCCCGTCGACGCAGGCGCCGGCGTAGTTGAAGGCGCCGCCGCTCCACCAGCGCGTCCACTCGACACCCCGCGATGCATCCAGGGTGCGTTGCGGCCGCCGCTGCCAGGGGAGGGCCAGGTCGTCGGCCGCGGCACCCCAGAACCAGGCCGGATCGGCCTCCGCCCGGCGCTGGAGTGCCTCGAGGTCGGCCTCGCCGGTGGCGCGCAGGAAGCCCGCCAGCCGGCTCTCGCGGCGCAGCTCGGGCGTCGGGCGCCAGGCGGCATCGGGCACGTCGCGCCCGAAGACGGGCCACTCGCGTCGGTCGAGCATGTGGCCAATGCTAGCCGGGCGGCCGGGGGCGGGAGGAACGGAAAGGCCCCGGTGCAGCCGGGGCCTTTCACGCTGGACCGGGAAGGCGGGTGCTAGGGCCGGCTGATCTCGGTGAAGCGCACGAAGAGGCGGTACTCGCTGTTGGCGCCGACGCAGGTCTGCAGGGTGAGGGAGCTCACGCTCTGGGCGGCCCAGGCCCACGAGGCAGCCGTCGTCGGGCGAGCGGTCTTCCACCAGGCGAGGCGGTAGGTGCGTGTCCGACCGCTGGGGTCGGCGTAGGCCACGAGCATGCCCTTGCGCAGCGCGCCGCGATAGTAGGCGCTGGCCAGGGGCCTGAACTTGCCGTACGAGTGGGCCATCAGGTAGACGTTGTTGGCGCCCGCGCAGCCCCAGCGATAGACGAGGTTGTCCGGCGCGCGCGACCTTGAGCAGGGGAATGAGTAGACGCTCTGGTCGATGCGCAGGGCGGGGAACCAGAAGTGGTTGCGTCCGCGGTAGCTCGGGGCGGGAGCGGCGGCCGTGCGGCTCGCGGTGGCCGCGGCAGCCCGGGCGGCCTTCTGAGCAGCCGCGCGAGCGGCGGCGGCCTTCGCCTCTGCCAGCGCCTGGGCGGCGGCCTCGCGCCGGGCGGCGATCTCGGCCAGCGGGTCCACGACCGGCCGGCCGGGCAGGAGTCGGAGGTCGTCGGGCAGTCCAGGCCGGGCGGCCCTGGGGGTCGGCAGCTCGGGCATCTCGCGCAGGTCGTGGGCGCGTGCCGGCGTCGCCGAGAGGCTGGCGGCGGACAGGGCCACCGCCTTGGCCGGGAGCGAGCCGGTGACCAGGCTGAGCGCCAGCAGGGCGGCGACGAAGGGCGGTCGGGCGAGGCGTCGCCGGGTGGTTCGGTCCATGCCCGGAGCGTCGGCCCCGCGCGCGTCCGATTCGCTGGCCCGGAGGTCCGGCAAAGGCGGCACCGATGGACTCCCCCGGGTGGGTCATCCGCAGGCGTAGGCGCACCACCGGGTACGGCCGTGGGGCGGTACCTCCGGCAGTGCCGTGTCGTGCGGTCGTGTGCGGTCGGGGTCCCTGCGATGCGTGCGCCGGAGCGGTACGGGACTCCCACGCGCAGGGGGCGTTCCGTCCGTCCGCGCAGTACGGATGGGCCACCGACACGACGGGACCCCGCCGGCATCCGGGGCGTGTGGTGGGTGGTGGTCCCTGCGGGAGGGGTGCGGTGCGGCGGTCCTGCCCGTCCAGGGCGACCCGCGACGAACCCTTCGGCCTCAGCCGCCGGGCGTCGCCCTCAGCCGCCGAGGCGTCGCCCTCAGCCGCCGGGTGTGGCCGTCGGCAGAGGTGTGGCCTGTGGTGTCGGCAGCGGCCGGCCGTCGCGGCCCCGCGGCACCCCGCCATCGCCCGCCACCGCGACGAGGCTCTCGCGGACGAACTGCAGGGCGGCCTCGGACCCACCCGGCACGAGCGCCCGGTAGGGGCTGACGGCGATGGCTTCGCCGGCCGCCAGGGCCCGGGCGCAGGCGGTGACCGCGTCGGCGGCCGCCTCGAAGGCGGACCGGTGACGGAAGACGAAGAGGTAGAGCTGGCGCGGCGTGGAATCGCCGGGCAGCAGCAGCGTCACGCGCAGGGCGTTGCCGGTCAGGCCGGGGTCGGGGCAGCCGGGGTCGCCGGCCACGGCGGACTGGATGGCGGCTCCGCGGCGCGCCAGTTCCTCGAGCACGCCCTCGCGATCGGCGGGCGTGGGTCCGGGGCGCTCGCCCTGGCAAGTAAGGAGCACGAGCGCAAGGCCAAGCAGGCGGATGACCCGCAGCGGACGGCGCAGCGGCCACGAACCTGTCGGTGGTGACACGGGTGCAGCCTACAGGCCATGGCGCCCCGGGTCGGCCGTCCGCCGCGCGGTGGGCGTCAGCGTCTGGCGCGTCGCTTGGCGTCCCGCAGGCGCGCCAGGGTGTCCTCCTCGCTCGGCGCCGCCGGCGTCGCTCCGGCCGGGGCTGCCGTCGACGTGCCCGGCTCGCTCACCGTTGCCGTGGCCGGCTCGCTCGCCGCCTGCGTGGCCGGGCCGGCGGGCACGGCCCCCTGCGTGGCCGCCGGGGACTGGGCCGGTGCCCCTGCCTCCGCGCCGCCCAGGTCCTCTTGCCGGAGCAGCGCTGCGCGCGTCCGACCCCCGGCGGCACGCTCCTTGGCGGCGAGCATGCCGCCCACCGCCGCGGTCCGGCGTGCCGGACCGCGCAGCTCTCGCCAGCGCTCGACGAGCCAGGCGCGCGCCGCGGCCGTCTCGCGCCGGGAGATCGAGACGCGCCGCACGGCGACGTCCAGTGGCCAGAGCAGAAGGGCGAGCAGGAGCAGCGGCGGCCACAGCTCGACCGAGGCGCTGGTGGTGCGCAGATCGTGGCGCCAGACCTCCTCCGGCAGCGTCACGGGCCGCCCGCCCGTGGCCGCACGAAGGGCAGCCAGCAGGCGCTCGTTCGTGCCCAGCAGGCGGTACTCGGCGGGCGTCTGCGCGACCAGGCCCACGGTCCGGCCGAGCGGTGAAGCACCGGGTCGCGCCTGGATGACGCGCAGAGCGTAGGCGCCCGGGTCGAGCGTGCCCAGGGAAGCCTCGTAGAGGCCCGGCCCGACCTGGGTCAGCCGCACCACCGACGAGGTCAGGTCCGGTCGGACCATGGTGGCCGTCGTCTCGTAGAAGTCGCGCGGCGTACCGTCGCTCTCGACGGATCGGATGCGCAGCCGGGTCCGGTCGCCGTCGGCCACGAACTCGGCCTCGATGCCCGCCGTCTCCTCGCCCGGGAAGGTCCACTTCACGAGCTGGCTGAAGAAGCGGTTGAAGCCGCCCCAGGCGACCCAGTCCCGGGCCCAGCGGCCGGAGGCGTCGCTGGTCCAGGCCACCGAGCGCCCGAGACCGTACTGCCACTGCGCCAGAAGGGGGTCGTCGCGCGCCGTCACGAGCACCGTCTGGGCGGCCGCCTTGGCGGTCGTGCCGTTGTAGCCGAGGAGGCGGGGCAGGCCGGCATCGAGGCCCTTGAGGATGGGCGAGCTGCCGGTGACGATGGGGAAGAAGGCCTCCTCGACGATCTGCTGCCCGGCGACCTGCTGGGTCTCCTTGAGGAAGATGTCCGGGATGGCGGCCGGGTTGGCGGCCGGGTAGTAGCGGCCGCCGCCGCGCTCGGCGAGGGCGCGCAGCAGGTCCGCCGAGCCGCCCCCGGCGCCGACCGTGCTGAGCGTGATGCCGGCGGCCTTCATGCGCACCAGCAGCGCCTCGTAGTCGCCCTGGTTCGACCAGCCATCTGTGAGCAGGATGACGTGCCGCCGCTTGGCGACCGTCTTCTCGAGCGAGTCGACCGCTTCGGAGAGGCCGGCGAAGATGTTGGTCTGGCCGTCGGCGGTGATGCCCGCGATCTTCGACTCCACGTCGCCCACCTGCGCCAGCGGCGCGGTGCGGATGGCCCAGCCGGCGTTCTCGTTGAAGGTGACCACGCCGAGCTGGTCGCGCGGCGTCATGGCGGCCACGGCACGCAGGATGGCCTCCTTGCCGATGTCCACCTTGGGCACGCCCTGGATCGCGGTGCCCTGGTCGCGGCTGGCCGTGTTGCAGTGGCAGGCGGCCATCGAGCCCGAGCGGTCGAGCACCACCACCAGCGCCACGTCGGGCTCCTTCTGGCGATCGCGCACGTCCATCTCGACCGGCAGCGCATCCTCGAGGGGTGTCTTCTTATAGCCGCCCGCGCCGTACGAGCGGGGCCCGCCGACCATCACCAGCCCGCGCCCCAGGTCTCGCGTGAACGACTGCAGGGCGAGCATCTGGGGCCGGGTCAGCCGTCGGGCGGGGGCGTCGACGAGCACGAGCGAGTCGTAGGCGGCCAGCGAGGTCAGGTCGTGCGGCAGCGCCTCGGGCACGATGCTGTCGACGTCCTGCCGTTCAGCCTTCAGGGCGGCCACCAGGTTGGCCGCCACCTTTGCGTCGCCGGCCACCACGAGCGTGCTCGGCTCGCCCTTGACGATGGTGTCGGAGTCGCCCCGGTCGTTCTGGGCGAAGGTGTCGCGCGCGGCCTCGACCACCACCCGGAAGGTGTGGAAGCCGGCCTCGCGGGCTCGCACGCGAAAGACGACGGTCTGGGTGCCGGCGACGAGCCCGACCCGCCTCGAGTCGAGCGGCTGGCCATCCCCGAAGAGGCGCACCGTGGCCGGCTGCGCCACGGTCGAGCGGATGGTGGCCTCGACCTCGATCTCCTCGCCCACACGAGCCGTGTTCGGGGTGTGCACCCGCTCCACGACCACCTCGGCGGCGTCGGCGCCTGGGCCGACCACGTGCGTCTCGATCTGCACGCCGCGCGCAGCCGTCAGTGCCGCCTCCGTCTGGCCGCGCCCGGTGGTGTCGTTGCCGTCGCTGACGAGCACGATGCGCTTCTGGGTCTCGTCAGGGAAGAGGGCCGCGGCGAGGCGCAGCGCGGCCCCCACGTCGGTCGCGTTCCGGACCGGCACGGAGGCGATGCGCTCGAGCTCCTGCGGCTCGCCGGGCAGCCGCTCGACGAGCGCCTGGCGACCGAAGGCGACGATGCCGGCGCGGTCGCCATCGGGCGCGTCCTCGATGGCTTCCCGGACGAAGTCGAGCGCGGCCGCCCGCCCGGCCGTGCCGACGCTGTCGGAGAGGTCGACCACGAAGACGGTCGTCAGCCGGTCGATGGGCAGCGCCAGCTGGAGGCCGGCCAGGGCGAAGACGAGCGCCGTGATGACGGCCGCGCGGAGGGCGAGGCCGACGGCTCGCCGGCGGCGCGACAGGTGGTGCCGCGCCGCGCGGCTCAGCAGCAGCGTCAGGCCGAGCGTCGGCAAGAGCAGCCAGAGCGCGAGCGGCTCGGCGAAGGTGACGCCCATCAGCGACGGGCTCCGCGCTGGGGCCTGCGCAGCGCCGGCCGTGCCGCCAGCGCCGTGCGCAGCCCGCCCAGGATGCGCCGGGCGCCGTCCCGCTCGTAGACCAGCCACTCGACCAGGAGCAAGACCAGCAGGAGCAGCGCCAGCAGCGGCCAGAACTCGTCGCGCGCCGTGCCCGCGGTGACCGCGCCGGGGGCGCGCGCGGTGCCCAGTGCCTCGATGCGCCGGCCGTCGCCGGGAGCGATGTTGGACTCGCGCTCGTCGAAGAGGTCGACCGCGAAGACGATCTCCTCGGTGCCGCCGGCGCCCGCGCCAGGACTTCCCGATGGGCTGGCCGTCGGCGTCGTCGTGGCTGCCGGCGCGGGGTTGCCGCTGGGAGCGGTCGTCGGTGCCGGGCGCACCGGCACCGCGTGATAGACGCCCAGCGTGTCGGTGCCCACGAAGGTGACGCTCGCGGCGCCCATGGCACCCGGCACGAGCTCGACGACGCTGCCGTCGGGCCGGGTGACCCGCACCGACGTGGCGCCGCCCGGCAGCGGCAGCTCCACGGGCGTGCCGGGGGCCAGCGGCTCGCTCCGCGCGGCGTCTCGGCCGAGCAGCTCGCCGGCCAGGTTGGCGGCAAGGACCGGCCAGGCCACCTGCAGCGGCAGGTCGCTCTGGCGCAGGTCGAAGCCGAGCACGGCCGTAGGCAGGCCGCGCCGCAGGCCGGCGTAGAGGAGCGGTGCACCGCGCGGACCCGGGATGACGCTGCGCGCCCACTCTGGCAGCGCCATCTCCTGGGCCCGGGCCACGTGCAGGCGAGTCAGGTCCACGTTGCGCAGCAGCGGCTCGCCGGGGGGCAGCTCACCGATGGCCGGGTCGCGCAGCGAGCCCAAGACGCTGCCCAGGGGGCTGCTGGCGGGCGGCGCGATGGCCAGGATCGGCTTGTCGGGCAGCGTCGGCGGCAGCCAGCCGTCGAAGACGATGAGGTCGAAGCGTTCCTTGCCCGTGGTGGCGGCGTACTCGCTCGGTGTGGCACCGTACAGCTCGACCTGCGGCAGCAGCGCCAGAGCGTTCTGGAGGTAGACGTTGCCCTGGCCGACGAGCAGCACGTGCTGCAGGCGGCTGGCCGGCACGACCGCCCAGGCGCGATCGTCGAGGGCGAGCAGGTCGCTGCCGCCGCCGGCGGGCGGCGAGGCGCGACCACCAGCTGCGGACTCGACCGGGCCGAGGCGGGCCTCGACCACACCCGTCCCCTCGGGCAGCTCGCCGATGACGATCTCGGTGCGGCGCAGGCCGTCGAGCAGGATGTCGCGCGCCGTGACCGGCACGCCGTCGGCGAGGATCTGCAGGCGGCGCGTGACGCGCGCCGCGTCGAGGTTGGCGATACTGACGAAGACGCTCCGCTCGACGCCGCTCGGGTCGGCCTGCACGGCCAGCGCGGCGATGGCCTGGTTGCGCCGCTCGCGACCGACGGCGATGACCCGCACCGGCACGGCCAGCTTGACGGCGGGGGCCTCCGAGAAGGCGTCGTCGGTGACGACCAGGACCTCGGCCGCCCGGGCGCGCGCAGCGAGTGCGTCGGCCATGCGCAGGCCGTCGGCCAGGTCGCCACCGGCGGTGGAGGCCTCGATCGACTCGATGAGTCGCGTCAGCCGGTTCCGGTCGGTGAGCTCGTTGGCCACCAGGCGCGCGCTGCCCGCGGCGGCCACCACGCTGACCCGCCCGCCGGCCGGCAGCTCCGCGAGGGCCTCGATGGCAGCCCGCTTGGCGGCGCCCAGGCGGTCGGGGAAGACGTCCGTGGCGCGCATGCTGGCCGAGGCATCGACGACCAGCACCACGTCGCCGGCAAGGCCGGCCGGCCGCTCGCCGAAGGGGCGTGCCACGACGAAGGCCAGCGCCGCCGCGGCCAGCAGCTGGAGCAGCAGCAGGAGCGAGCGGCGCAGTCGCTGCCAGGGCGCGTTCGCCTCCACGTCCCGCACCAGCTGCTGCCACAGGAAGGTGCTGCTGACGGTCCGCTCGTCGCGCCGCAGCCGCAGCAGGTAGAAGGCGACGATGAGCGGTAGGAAGAGGAGCCCGAGCAACCCCAGGGGCGCCAGGAACGGCATCGCCGCGCCTCAGGCCACGACGCGCCGGCGGCGGAGCTCGGCGAAGACCAGGTCCGCCAGCGGCAGCGTCGTGGGCACCGGCACGTACGCCGCGCGGCGCCGGTTGCAGTGCGCTTCGAGGGCCGCCTGCCACGCCGCCAGGCGGGCCTTGTAGTCGTCGAGCGCGGCCAGGTCGGCGGTCACGTCGACGCCGCGGCCGGTCTCGCGGTCGACCAGGTGGAGCTCACCCTCCAGCGGCGGGTCGAGCTCATCGGGGCTCAGCACGTGGAGCACGGCCACCTGCGAGCGTGTCCCGGCCAGCTCGCTGATGGCCCGCTCGGCGTCCGCGTCGAAGAGGTCGCTGATGAGCAGCAACGGCCCGCGCTGCGTGAGCTGCGCGGCGTAGTGGCGGGCGGCCGCGGCGAGGTCGGTCGGGCCGGGTGCGGCGCGGATGCCCGAGAGGTCGGCGAGCACGCGGAAGACCCGGTCCGTGCCGCGTACGGCGGGCAAGCGCCGCGCCACGCGCCCCTGCAGCACGGCCATGCTGACCCGGTCGTAGGAGGCCAGGCCGACATAGGCCAGGGCGGCCGCCGCACGCTTGGCGAAGATGAGCTTGTCGGGCGCGCCGCCCTCCATCGAGCCCGAGCCGTCGAGAAGGATGTGGACGGTCACGTCCTCCTCCTCGATGAAGAGCTTGATGAAGAGCTTCTCGAGACGCGCGTAGATGTTCCAGTCGAGGGTGCGCAGGTCGTCGCCCAGGCTGTAGTCGCGGTAGTCGGCGAACTCGACCGAGATGCCCCGCTTGGTGCTCCGCCGGACGCCCTTCAGGCCACCGCGCACGGCGGCGCGCGTGACCAGCATGAGCCGCTCCAACTGACGCAGGAACGCCTCGTCGAAGACCGTCGGATCGACCGCCGAGGGCAGCAGGTCGGGGCGCGCCGGCTGCCCGGCGACTCCCGGACGGGGCTCGCTCACGTGACCGGCGGACGTGCCGCCGTCAGTCGACGGCCGGCGGCGCGACCGCGTCGAGCACGGAGCGGACGATGGCGTCGCTGGTGATGCCCTCGGCCTCGCCCTCGAAGTTGCGGATCACGCGGTGGCGCAGGGCCGGCAGGGCGACCGAGCGGACGTCGTCGGTGGAGACGTTGAAGCGGCCATCGAGGAGGGCGTTGATCTTGCCCGCCAGGACGAGCGCCTGGGCGCCGCGGGGCGATCCACCGTAGCGCACGTACTGGCGCACCAGCTCGGGCGCACGGGCGTTGTCGGGGTGCGTCGCCGCCAGCAGCGAGACCGCGTAGGCGGTCACGTGCGGCGCGATGGGCACGCTGCGCGCCAGGCGCTGCATGGCCACGATTTCCTCGGCCGCGGCCGTCTTGCGGCCGTGCGGCACCGTGGCGCCCGTGGTGCGGTCCATGATGCGGACCAGGTCGTCCTCCTCGGGGAAGGGCACCCAGAGCTTGAACAGGAAGCGGTCCAGCTGCGCCTCCGGCAGCGGGTAGGTGCCCTCCATCTCGAGCGGGTTCTGGGTGGCCAGCACGAAGAAGGGCGGCTCGAGCCGATAGCGCTGGCGAGCGACGGAGACCTGCTGCTCTTGCATCGCCTCGAGCAGCGCCGACTGGGTCTTGGGCGTGGCCCGGTTGATCTCGTCGGCCAGCACCAGGTTGGCGAAGATGGGCCCCTGCTGAAAGCGGAACTGGCGCGAGCCCTCTTCCTCGATGAGGATGTTCGTGCCGACGATGTCGGCCGGCATCAGGTCGGGCGTGAACTGGATGCGGTTGAAGCTGCAGTCGATGACCTCGGCGATGGTGCGCACGAGCATCGTCTTGCCCAGGCCGGGCACACCCTCCAGGAGAGCATGCCCGTTGGCGAGCAGGCAGATGAGCGTCTGCCTGACCAGGGCCTCCTGCCCGACGATGACCGTGCCGACCTCGGCCTCGATGGCCTGTGCGCGCTCGGCGAAGGCCGCCGGGGCGAGCTCAGGCGGGGCGACGGCGGTCGTCTGCTCGGTCATCGGTGGCTCCTTCATTGCGGATCGAGCGAGGCGAAGTAGTCCCGCACGTAGTCCCTGATGCCCAGCGGCACGTAGCTCCGCTCGAGGCTGGTCAGGGCGAAGTCAGCGAAGTCCTGGTAGACCTGCGTGTACGGCAGCAGGGTCGGGTTGCGCGTCCCCTGGCCGGTGCCGTTGCCCTGCTGCTGCTGGCCGTCGCCGCCGGTGCCGCGGACGTAGGAGGGATCGCCCGGCTTGCCCAGCCGGTCGAAGTCGGCCAGGACCGGATCGATCTGGCCCGTGCCGAACTGGCGGTTGCCCTGGGTCGGGCCGCGGAAGCTTCCGCTGCGGTTGCCGCTTCCGAGGAAGCGTGCGTTCGTGCCGCCGCCTGCGCCCAGCTGGCCCTGGCCAGGCTGGTTCCCCTGGCCGGGTTGCTGTCCCTGGCCAGGCTGGTTCCCCTGCCCAGGCTGCTGGCCCGGCCCCGGCTGCTGCCCCTGCCCAGGCTGCTGCCCCGGCCCCGGCTGCTGCCCCTGCCCCGGCTGTTGCCCCTGCCCAGGCTGTTGCCCCTGCCCAGGCTGCTGGCCCGGCCCCGGCTGTTGCCCCTGCCCCGGCTGTTGCCCCTGCCCCGGCGGTTGCCCCTGCCCCGGCTGCTGCCCCTGCCCCGGCTGCTGACCCTGCCCCGGCTGCTGCCCCTGCCCAGGCTGCTGACCGGGCTGGTTGCTTTGCTGCCCCCGACGCCCGGCATCGGCAAGCCGGCGACGCGCCTCCTGGAGCTCGTTCGCGGCGCGGGCCATGTCGCGCTGCTGCTCGACCCGCTGCTGCTCGCGCTCGAGCGACTCGCCCAGGCGCCGCAGCGCCTCCTCTGCCGACTCAAGGTCGCCGCGGGCGAGCGACTGCGCGGCGTCGCGCAGCGCCTGCTGCGTCTCGGCGCCGGACTCGCGTGCCGCGCGCTCGAGGCCGGCCAACTGCTCGGCCAGTTTGCGCTGCTCGGCGGCCGTCTTGCCCTTGAGGCCGTCGGCCATGCGCTCGAGATCCTGACGCGCTTGCTTCGGGTCGCCCTTCGGGTTGCTGTCCTGGCCGGTGCTGGCACGGCTGAGCGATCGGGCCAGCGTCGTCAGCGCCGCGGCGCGCTGCTCGTTGGCCGGGTCGAGGCCGGCGCGCAGCGAGTCCTCCAGCGAGCCCAGCCGTGCGAGCAGCGCCTCCAGGTCCTCGGGCCGCTCGCGCAGCTGGCGCACGATGCGCTTCAACTCCTCGGAAAGCTGTGTCCGCGGATCCGTCGCCGTGCGTCCCTCGGCCAGCTTCTTGGCCGTCTCCTCGAGCCGCTTCGCCTGTTGTTCCGCGGCTTGGCGCAGCCGCTGGCGATCGGCCAGCACGTCGTTCTGAACGTTGGGCAGCGCGATGGCGGGCACCAGCAACAGGAGGGCGACGGCGGCCGCGGTCAGCGGCCGCCGCTCCAGGCGCGGCCGGAATGCCCGCCGGTCGGCGATGTGGAGCGTGCGCAGCGCGTCGGAGCGCTGCAGGCGCACGAGTCGTGCGTAGCGCCCGGCCTCGTCGCCCGGTATGTCGACCGCATCGCTGGCATCTCTGGCCATGGCCAGCTCGGGCCAGCGCGCCGCCAGTTCGAGGGCGCTGGAGAGGCGGTCCCGCAGGCCCTGTTCGCCGTCCAGCGCGAGGGCGGTCTCGTGCAGCGTCGGGCGCACGCGTACGGCATCTGCGAAAAGCGCCACGCCCGCCACGGTCATCAGAGCGATGGCGGCGGCGGGATACCAATCCAGGGGCGTGAGCCGGGCGGCGAGCGCGAGTGCCAGCTCCAGCACCGCCAGCACCGCCAGCCCGACCATGGCGTCGCGTACGACACGCCGCAGCCAGAGGCGCCGGCGGTACGGCGCCAGGCCGCGGCGGATGTCGAGCAGGACCGGGTCGGGACCCATGGTCATGGCGCTGCCTCGTCAGACGGCCGCCTGGACTCGCCCGCAACGCCCCTCGTCATCACCCGCCCGGCACGCCGGAAGGGGACAGCCCGCAGCAGGCGCGAGCGGCGGGTCGGGGCGACGAGCTGTGTCGAGGCGACCGTGAGGACCAGGCCGAGCAGGGTGTAGGAGATGGCGACCTGCGGCCAGATGAGGTCGCGCGGCATACTGAGGTCGAGCCGTGGATCGACGGCGACGACGCCCGGCTTGGCGCAGTCTGCGTTCGGTGGGCAATTGACCACCACGCCGCCATCATCGAGCACGCCTCCGGCCTCGACCTTCGTGCCGCCGAAGTAGGGCTTGCCGACGATGGCGCTGACCATGAGGCAACTCCGGTCGTAGGTGCCGGGCAGGGCGGTACCGCACATCAGGTCCAGGTCGCCCGCCAGCGGGTTGAGCCAGAGCAGCTGCTGCGGCGGTGCCTTCTGGTTGGCTGCGGCCAGCACAGTCCCTGTGGCCAGGCTGCCGCCCGCGAGGCTCTGCAGGAACATCCAGACGACCAGCGTGCCCAGGGTGAGGCACAGCACGGCCACGTAGGTGATGACCGTGGCCAGCTGCGTGCGGCGCACGAGGGCCGAGAAGAAAAGGCCGACGGCGCCCATGCCCATGGCCAGCGCGAAGAGCAGCAGGTAGGCCCGCACCAGGTCGTCCGGCCCGACGCCACCGAAGGTGAAGACGATGCTGGCAAGGGGGATCGAAGCGACGATCAGGAGGAAGACGTAGGCCAGCGCCGAGAGGAGCTTGCCGACGACCATAGCCACTGTGCCGAGGGGCGTCGCCACCAGCAGGTCGAGCGTTTGCTTCTCGCGCTCCAACGAGAAGGCGCTGGCGGTGAAGGCCGGCGCGAGCACCAGCACCAGCATCGTCTCGAGCACGACGAGGCCGCTGAAGATGGCCTGTCCGATGGCCGCCGAGCGGCCCGTCTGGAGCGGGCTCGACGAGCCGCCGAAGAGCCAGCTGAACATGCTCAGGTCGCCGCTGCGCTGGAGCTCGTAGATGCCCCACGAGAAGAGGCTGAGCAGGGCGAGGTAGATGGTCACCACGACGAAGGCCCGCCGGTCGCGCATGCGTCCCCGGAGCTCCTTGATGCCGACGGCGTTGACGCCGGACCAGAAGCCGCTGAGCCCGCGCAGCAGCCGGGCAAGGGCACGCGGCGCGCTGAAGCGAGCGGCGCCGGCGCTCATGGCCTGAATTCCTGCGCGGCCAGGGCTGCCTCGCGGTCGGTGATCTGGAAGAAGAGCTCCTCGAGGTCGCTGGCACTGCGCGCGAAGCTGGCGATGCGATGACCGCCGATGACAGCGCGCGCGAGCAATCCGGCGGCTTGGCCGTCGTCGCCGCGGAAGGCCAGCTCCAGCCGGCCGCTCGGCTGCCGCTCGACGGCCGCGACGTCCGGCTGACCGGCGAAGAAGGCGACCGCTCGTGCCACCGCCTCGTCGTCGCCCATGACCTGCACGCGCAAGACCGCGCCGGCCCGCAGCCGTTGCTCGATCTCGGCCACGCTGCCGCTGGCCAAGACCCGGCCACGGTCGATGATGGTGACCGAGTCGCACAGCTCCTCCAGCTCCTGCAGGATGTGGCTGCTGATGAGGATCGTCTTGCCCAGCGTGCGCAGCTCCCGCAGCAACTCGCGCAGCTCGACGCGCGAGCGCGGGTCGAGGCCGGAGGCGGGCTCGTCGAGGAGGAGCACGGCCGGGTCGTGGACGAGGGCGTGGGCCAGGCAGAGTCGCTGCTGCATGCCACGGCTGAGGCCGGCCACGTATGCCTCGCGCTTGTCGGCCAGGTCCACCAGCTCGAGCAGGTCGCCGATCATGCGACGCCGGCGGGCGGCCGAGAGACCGTAGCAGCGGCCGAAGAAGTCGAGGTACTCCCAGGCGCGCATGTCGTCGTAGACGCCGAAGCTGTCGGGCATGAAGCCGATGACGCGCCGCACGGTGTCCGGTTCCCGGCGCACGTCGACGCCGGCGATCTCCGCCTCGCCCGCGGTCGCCTCGAGCAGCGTGGCCAGGATGCGCAGCGTGGTCGTCTTGCCGGCACCGTTGGGGCCCACGAGGCCGTGGATCTCGCCGGCCTCGACGGCCAGGTCGATGCCGGCGACGGCGAGCGTGTCGCCGTAGCGCTTGACGAGGCCCTGGATGACGACGGCGGTGGTCACTCGATCTCTCCCTCGAGGCGGACGGCCATCTGGAAGCCGGTGTACTCGCCGCGGCCCACGAAGCGCACCAGGAAGGCCCCGGCAGCGTCCACGTAGCGCTCCGGCCGGACGATGCTGACGCTCTCGGCGCGCGTCGTCCTGCTGAAGGCGGCACCGAACGGCGGGAACTCGACCCAGCGGCCGGCGATGCGGTCGAAGAGCTGGATGGCCGGCGGGCGTGCTCCGGCCAGCGGGTCGGCCCTGCCGACGGGATCGTCCTGGTCGGGCTGCTCCGCGGGCGGCAGGGGCGAGACCTCCTTCGACGGCGCGGCCATCTCGGCCGACCCGCCCGGCGCCAGGGCAAGGCTGAGGCGCCGGGGAACGAAGGCGCCCGCGAACGAGGGCGCCCGGTACTCGACGGTCAAGGTCCCCCGGCCGATGTTGACGCCGTCCGGGCTGAAGCTCGCATCGCCGGCGTCCGCCGCCAGCAGGGTGCGCCGGATGAGCGGGTCGGGGAAGTAGGCGCTGCCCGAGACCGTCATGCCCAGCGGCAGGATGAAGAGCGCATCGCCCAGCTCGTTGGGCTGCTCACCGGCGAGCTCGACGTCGAGCACGGCACCCGGGCGCCAGGCCAACAGCAACGGCCCGTCGTCGAAGCCGAACGTGCCGCTCAGCCTGCTGCTGTAGCCGCTGATCATGCTGATGACCTCGCGCCGTGTCGCCGCGGTTCGATCAGCGGGGTTGACGTCGGGCGCGTAGCTGCCGAAGAGGCGCTCCGAAAGCGGCAGGCCGAACGCCTGCCCGGTGGGTACCCTGAGGTCGATGGCCCGGGTCTCGCCCGCCTCGAGCGTGCGCAGCGCCACGATGGCGCCGCCGAAGATGACGGCCGCCTGCTCCAGGCGGGCGTCCGACTCGTTCCGGATGCTGCCCACCAGCCGCCCGCCCTCGTAGCGCAGATCGGCGCTGACGCGGGGCGTGGCCACCTGCGACTCGGCCCGGAAGGCACGCACCGTGCCGTAGCCCACCTGGAAGTCGCGCAGCCGCGAGGTCTCGCCAGTGAGCACGTCGAGCGGCTGTTCGAAGCCCTGCTGCTGGGCCTGGCTGACCGGGTTCGAGAGCAGCGCGCCGCCGTGGACCAGCACATCGAAGCGCTGCCGGCTGGGCGAGAAGACGCCCACGTAGGCTTGGCCGAGGCCGGTCTCGGTGCCCGCGGCGCCACGCACGATGGCGACCTGGTTGACGATCACGTCGCTGCCCTTGAGCAGCCGGCCGAGCGAGTAGCTGGCGAGGCTGAAGATGACGACCAGCACGGGCATCGTCAGCCACGCCCACTCGCGCCGGTCCAGCCGGCGCAGGACCAGGTAGTTGAGCGGACCGATGAGCGCCACGTAGCCCACCAGCAGGGCGAAGAGCTGGTCGATGTCCGGCAGGTCGGCCGCCGGCAGCGACGTGCTCAGGGTGCTCACGACGGCGCCGTCGTCGGGTGTCGAGATGGGATTGACCGTGGGCCCGCCGCGCGACGGCAGCAGCCGGCGCCAGAGGCCGATGGCGCTGCCCGAGCCGGCCAGCCACTCGGTGCCCGGATCGAAGCCGATCAGGCTGACGGCGCCCTGTCCGAGGGGATGCTCGGCGGCGATGGGGCGCTCGCCTGCGCGGGCCAGCACCGAGCCGCGCTCCAGGCGGCCGGTGAGCGCCGGCAGTGCCGTGCTGCCCGAGGGGAGCTTGCCCAAGAGTCGCGCCAGGTCGGCCCGCGACACGTCGATGGAGCCATCAGGCGTATAGGGCAGCAGGTCGCCGAAGCCGCGCAGCGTGGCCGCACCCGTGGAGCCTCCGAGGACCACCAGCCGGCCGCCGGAGCCGAGCCAGGCCCGCAGCGCTGCCTTCTGCTGATCGTCCAGCTGGGCGCTGTCGACGTCCTGCCAGATGAGGCGATCGATGGCCGACCAGGCCTCCACCCGCGCGGGCAGGTCGGCCGGCGTCAGGCTGACCACCGCCGGGCCGGCGGATGCCGTGCTGGTCGCGGCGGCCTTCAGGTCGGGCACCAGCGCCTGTGGCCGTTCGGCGATGACGGCGATGATGGGCTGGTAGGCGTCGTGCGCAGTGATCGCCGCCTGGGTCGTGGCCAGCGTGGAGCCGCCGCTGACCAGCGCCACCTCGAGCCGTTGGCGGAAGACCGCCGGCTGCCCGTAGAGGGTGTAGACCTTGGCCGAGTCGGTGGGCAGGTCGACAGCCGTGCCGTACGAGGAGCGACCCTGTGTCCCACCCGCCAAACGCAGTTCGCCGGTGACGGCGGGACCATCGTTGCGCACGGTGACCTGGACCGCCGTCCAGGCACCGACGCGGACGTGCCCGCCGGCCAGCACGCGCGCCTCGAGGGTGATGCCCGCTGCATGCCCGGCCGGCGCACCGGCCAACCAGCCCAGGCTCAGCGCCATGACCGCCACCAGGCGCGAGTGGCGCGCCGGGCTGCGGGCGTGACGGATGGTGGGACCCCGGTGCGTCATGCGGCCTCAGCGTACGCGGCGAGCAGGCTCCCCGCCAGGATGGAGATGCCACCGCCCCGGTCGGGCCGGGCGGATCAGCGGCCAAGACGTGCCGCCCGGCTGGAAAGTTGCACGCCGCATAAGATTCGCCTCCCGTGCCGTCACTCGTACCCTTCCGTGCCCTGCGCTTCGATCCGGCCGTGGCCGGTGCGCTCGAGCGGCTCGTCTGTCCGCCCTACGACGTCATCTCCCCGGAGCAGCAGCGCGCGCTGCTCGAACGCGACCCACATAACCTGGTGCGCATCGAACTGCCGCCGGCCGAACCGGGGGACGCGGGCGACGAGCGCTACGAGCGTGCCGCCGAGGCCCTGCTGGCCTGGCAGGCCGGGAGTGTCCTGGCGAAGGACCCAGCGCCGTCGGTCTACCCCTACGAGCAGCGCTACCGGCTGCCGGACGGCGCGGAGCGCGTCGGGCGCGGGTTCTTCGCCCGGCTCCGGCTGGAGCCGTACGGTGCCGGCATCCGACCGCACGAGCGGACCATGGGCGGGCCCAAGGAGGATCGTTACCGGCTCCTGCGCGCGACCGGCGCCAATCTGAGCCCGATCCTGTTCATCCACGACGGGGAACGGGCCTCGGCGACCCTGCTCGATGCGTTGACGGCCGATGCAGCCGTCGCCGAGGCCACGGACGACGACGGCGTGCAGCACCGGGTCTGGCGCGTCGCCGGCGGCGACGAGCGCGTCGCGGAACTGCTCCGCCTCGCGGGGGCCTGCCCGCTGACCATCGCCGATGGGCACCACCGCTACGAGACGGCCCTGCGCTATCGCGACGAGTGTCTCGGCGTGCGCGTCGACGGCGCGGAGTCATCCGAGCAGTTCGTGCTGGCGCTCGTCTTCGACCTTTCGGACCGGCCGCCGTCGGTGCTGGCGACGCACCGCCTCGTCGTCGGCGGGCTGCCCGGTGACCTGCTCGAGCGGTTTGCGGACTACGGCGCGCTCGAGCGCCTCGGGTCGGCGGACGTGCTGGTCGAGGCCTTCCCGGTCGGCGTGCCGCAACCGGGCGCCACGCCACGCATCGGGGTGCTGACACGAGAGGGGGCGGCCCTGCTGCGACCGGACCCGGCGCGCCTCGAGGCGGCCGTCGATACGGCCCTGCCCGATGCCGTGCGGGCGCTCGACGTCTCGATCCTGGCGGCCCTGCTTCAGGCCGCGCTGGATATCGACCCGGCGGCGGTCGAAGGCGGCGGCCGGCTGCGCTACACGAAGGACCCGAAGGAGGCCGTGGCGAGCGTCGCGTCTGGCGAGGCGGCGGCAGCCTTCCTGCTCGACCCGACGCCGCTGGCTTCGGTCGTGGCCGTCGCCTCGGCCGGCGGCGTGATGCCCCAGAAGTCGACCTACTTCCACCCCAAGCCGCCCAGCGGGCTGGTCATCTCGCCACCCGGATGGTGAGGCGCATCTTCTCGCCGCGCCCCATGGCGTACAGGAGGTTCCCACGGTGACCGACCAGCCGGTGGCGATGCCGACGCGGGAGGGCGGCGAGCGCCCGCCCCGCCCCATCCGCAAGGACGAGATCGTGATCGAGGAGCGGGGCCTCTACGTCGAGTCTTGGCTACCCGAGCGTCGCTCCCGCCGGCGGCCGCTCTTCCTGCTGCACGGGGAGCTGACCGGATCGTGGCTGTGGCACCGCTTCCAGGAGTACTTCGCCGGCCGCGGCTGGGAGGCGCACGCGCTCAACCTGCGCGGCCATTACTGGTCGGAGACCGACGACTATGAGCAACTCGACCTGCTCAGCTATCTCGCCGACGCCGCGGCCGCCGTTGACCGGCTGGCCTCGCCGCCCGTGGTCCTCGGCCACGGCATGGGCGGCCTGCTGGCGATGAAGCTGGCCGAGCAGCGCGAGCTTGCTGCGCTCGTCCTGCTCAGCCCGACCCTGCCGCGCCAGCTCCGGCCCCCGGCCAGGCCGCACGAGCTGCACGAGGTGCCCGACATCTTCCAGGCCGACTTCGTCGGCTGGCAGTCGCTGCCCGAGGCCATCCGCCGCCAGAACCCCGACCTGACCATCGCCGACGTCATCCGCGTGCAGCACCTGATGGGCGCCGAGTCCGGCCGTGCCCGCCGGCAGGCGCTGGCCGGCGTCGTCGTCGACCGGGCGCGGCTGACCGAGCTGCCCGTGCTGGTCGTCGGTGCCGGCCTCGACCGCTGGTTCCCGGCCGACGACTCGGAGCGGCTGGCGACGTGGCTGGGCGCGGCCTACGAGCCCTTCGGGGCGCACTCCCACTTCGGGCTGGTGGCAGGCGAGGAGAGCCACGTACAGGTGGCCGATGTGGTGCGCGCCTTCCTCGAGGCACACCGCCTCTGAGCTGCGACGGCAGTCTTGGCCGCATGGCGGCCTTGGCCAGCCGGGACGTCCTTTGCTAGACTACGGGCCGCTCGACGCGACTCGCGGGCCGTCCGGCCCCGCAGGGTACGTCGCGACCGGCGCCGCATTCGTCTAGAGGCCTAGGACACCGCCCTCTCAAGGCGGAGATCACCGGTTCGAATCCGGTATGCGGTACCAACTCCGCTCTCATCGCCAATGACCGTGCGCGCCCGGGCGTTGACGGTCGATGAGGCAGTCGCCTCGCTCTCGACTGCTGAGGTGCTTCGGACTCGATCTTACCGGCGGTGGAAGATCGCGTATCCGTCCCAGAGCGTCCCGGACGCCGCGTCGAACACGTACACCACGTGCGCGCCGACGAGCCAGTCCAAGGCGACCGACCCGCAGCGAGCCCAGTCGAATGTCGCGTGCAGCTCATTGCCGGAGATCGCGCCCGACAGTCGGGACCGGAAGACGTCGGTGGGTGCCCTGCTACCGACGCAGACATTGCCACGCAGGTCGGTGAACGTGATGGTGACGTCGTCGCTGCCCGACACGGACAGCAAGAGCTTGCTCCCGTCGCCGGCCGGAGGAGCCGGGTCCTGACCGACCCAACTCGCGGTGAACGGGATCGTGCAGGAAGAGTCTCCGCATGACTCAATGCCTCGGGCCCACCGGAGACGAGAGCCATATGTCACGTCCGGCCTGGGGGTGTGCCGGTTCTGCGCTACTCCCCGCCGTCGGCGGCGATGACGATGATCGTGCCGCGCATCCGGGCGTCCCAGTGCCCGGGCACGTGGCAACCCATGAGGACCACGGCTGGTGTCTCGAACGTGACGATCAACTCCGCGGTCCCGCCGGGCTCAGCGAGCACGGCGGTTCCGTGATCTCTCATCTCGAGCGGTCCCTGGCGTCCGAAGAACGTTCGCATCTGTGCCTCGTGGCGCACCTGGTCCGCCTCGTCGCCGATGGTCAGGTCGTGGATGACCGATCCGGCGTTCGATACCACGAACCTGATCGTCTCACCGGCGCGGACGACCACGCGATCCGGCTCGAACCGCATCGCGTCGGTGGCCGTCAGCCGTATCACGCGAGGCGCCCCGGCGGTCCCGGTGACGCCGGCCGGGCCGGCCGGCGCCGCGCTACGGGCGTCCGGCGCACAGCTGGTCGCCGCCGCCGCCACGAGCACCGCCAAGGCGACGACGCTTGGTCCCATCCTCGCCGGCCTCGAGGTCACCGCTACGGGGTGACCTCGAACGCAAGGCGGAACGCCGGCAGGTTCTCTCCAGCGTGGTCGTCGGCGTAGGTGAGCTGCGGGATCCGGTAGTTGTAGACCCCCTCGACGTCGGTTCCCTTGTAGAGCCCAGGGTAGAGGTCGATGTAGTGGATGCCGGGCTCGCCGGTGGCAGGCAGGAAGATGGCGATGTTGCCCTGGGCCGTCACCGAGCACGAGTAGCCGAGCATCCCGTTGTCGTAGACGAGCATGAAGATCTTCCCGGTGTCGGTGTCGTCGACCCCGTAGATGTTGATCTCGATCTCGGTCCCGGCGGGGCCGCGAAGGGGCGAGATCCGGCCCACCGACGGCCGTAGTCGGAGCGAGGTCGCGGCGGCGACCTTGTCGCCACTGGCGAGCGCGATCTCGTGCATGCCGCCCTTGTCGTTGGGGACCTTGAGGTCCGTCCGGAACGCTCCGCTGACGTCGGTCGTCACCGTCCCGAGCTCCCACGCGGCCTCCGGGCGCGCTTCGCCGCTGCCGCCGATGATCTGGGTGTCCACACCGACCTGGGTCTTCCAGAGGACGTCGTACGTCGCGTTGGCCGGCAGGCCGGCCCCTTCGAGGACGAACGGCATGCCGACCGTGGCCTCGACCCGATCCGCCCAGACGAGGGGTCCCGTTCCCGTCGGCCGGGCCGGGCGTTCCTCGGAGACGATGGCCTGTGTGTCGGCCGGCGGCGGCAGGATCGGCTCACCGTCCGTGACGGTGAAGATGGACGTGAACGTCGGCCGGGTCGGATCGGGCGACTGGGCTGGGTTGAGGTAGGGGAACGTGAACGCCCCGTGGACGATCTTGATGACGTGCTCGCCGGGTCCGCCGGTGGCGGGGATGACGGCCCGGGCGTGTCCTTCGGTCGTGACCGAGGACAGCCAGCCGGTGAAGCGGTTGTCGTAGGTCACCAGCCAGCTCCGCGTGAGGCCCGTCACACCGATGCCCTTGACGTCGATCGTGATCGGCGCGCCGGGCGGGCCGCTCGAAGGGGTGATGCTGAACTGCATCTCGACTTTGAAGGTGGCCTGGTTGCGGACGACGCCGCCCTCGAGGACGCGGACGTCGTGGCCGAAGCCGAAGCCCTCCGGAACGGTGAAGGTGGCGCTGAACGCCCCGCTCGCGTCGGTTCGAGCCGTCGCGAGCGGCACCAGCTCCTCGTCGTATGCCCGGCCCTTGAAGTTCGCCGGATCTGCCATCTCGACCAGCCAGCGACCGTTGAACGATTGCCAGGCGACTTGAAGCTCGACGTTGGGGCTGAAGCCACTGCCGAGGGCGGTCACCTTCGTGCCTGCGGGTCCCTGCTTGGGTGACAGGGCGAACTCACCCACGTAGTCGATGGGGGCGGGGGTGGCGGGGACGCCGGCTGCCGGGCTGGCCACGCCGGCGACTGGTCGGCTGGCTGCCGGGTCCTGCCCAGGGGCGCCGGCCACGCCGGCGCCGACCGTTACCCCTGCCCCGACGAGTGCGCCGAGAACAAGCAGGACCACGCTGGAGCTCGTTCGCCGTGGATCCATCGTGCTGTCCTCACTCTCTTCGGCGCTCGAAAGCGTCCGATCGGGATGACTACTCGGGAATGACCGGCCGGATGTCGTCCGTGACGGTCAACATCGCGAACGGGATCTTGAACTGCTCGAACTTCCCGCTTCGGCCATCGGCGCCGGTGGCGAGGATGGTGTAGGGGACCGTCCCGCTCGGGAACGCCTCCGGCACCACCCAGGAGACCGTCCAGAAGTGCTCGAGCGGGTCCTTGCTCGGATGGGGCCCATATCGGAACGAGAGGGTCTCGGTCGGCAGCTTGACCTGGAGCGCCGAGATCGCCTTGTCGTCGAGCGGCTGTCCGGTGGCCCCGTCGACGACCCGGACGCGCCACACGATCTGCTCGTTGTGGGCGAACTTGTTCAGCTGGATGCAGATCTTCTTCCCACGCTCCGCCTCGGTCAGGTTCTTCGGACCGAGCACCGTGTCAGCCTGGATCACGAGGGCGGCCGGCGGAGGCGGCTCGTCCGTGGCGGCGGCGGGCGGCGAGGTTGCCGGCACGCCAGTGGGGGTGGCGCCGCCGCCCGGCGGGGTCGCCGAGCAGGCTGCCACGAGTGCCGCGACCAGGAGCACCATGAACGTCGTCGGTAGCCAGCGTGTCATGCGCGAACCTCCCTTTCGCCGGGTCTCATCGACCCAGCAGCTTCTTGCTAACCCTGCCGTGCCCTTGCGGCCGACCGCCCGACTC